>JAJZPO010000008.1 GCA_021811155.1 Bacillota bacterium
GATCTAAGCACAGTGCATGGCGCATGGTGTGAAACACGGTCGCTCACACTGCCCAGCAAATAACCCTTGATGGCGCCCAGTCCCCTGCTGCCGATAACAATCAGGTCGCAGCCGCCTTCTTTGGCCCGCTGGCAGATGGTTTCAGCCGGATGACCCACGAAGAGCTCGGTACTGACTTTAACTCCTGAATATTTTGCTGCATGCTCATCCAGCAGCGTCTTACCCCTGTGCTCAAGTTCATCCATCAAATCCTGGGAAACCGGAATAGGGGTTTCACCATAGAAAGCGGTATACTGCGGCGGTACAATCACATGAATCAGGCAGACCTCCGCGCCCATAAGCTGGGCCAATTCCAGGGCAGTCTTTTCTGCCCGGTCGGAATGAGACGAACCGTCTATCGGAACTAATACCTTTTTGTACATGGCCGCTCCCTCCTTGACGTCAACATAACCGCACCTGCATTGTTCTCATTGTACAATTTAATTATACAGCGGTGACCGGCCCGTGTATATAGTATGGCCCCCTGCGCTGCGCGGCTTAGGCGATTGCTTAGACCAATGTTTTAGCCAGGAGGCTCAGGCTTTCGGACAGGGAACTAATCATGTTGACGGAGGAGGAAATTTGCTGTGTGGCAGCGGCCTGCTCCTGCGAGACCGCAGAAATCTCGTCAATTTGTGCGGTGAGCTGGGTGATAGAGTTCTGGGTATTCTTCAGCAGGGTAAAGATTTCCCCTGTAGATTTGGATGTGCTGCCGGACAGTTTGCGGATTTCCTCCGCCACCACGTTGAAACCCCGTCCCGCCTCACCGACCCGTGCAGCCTCAATGGTCGCGTTCAGGCCCAGGATATGAGTACGGGCCGCAACTTCCTTGATCATATACATGATGCGGTCGGTCTGCTTGATGTCAGTGCTGATGTGGGAGGATTTTTCTGCCAGGTTCTGGGCGACATTAGCCAGGTGTTGGGCGCTGGCAGCCAGGTTCTGGGAACCGGCGGTCAGTTCCTGGGCCGCAGCGGACAGGTTGTCGGCCATGTTCTGGGTTTTTTCCTGCCTGTCGATGTTTGTACCGGTCATTATAGCGCCAACGGTTTTTCCCTGAGCGTCGATGAGGGGGACTGAATTGGCTATATAGGCTACGCCAAAGACTTCAGAGCCCACCCGCCGGGTGACCCGCTGTCCTGCCTGGAGCACCGTAGCGGCAATACTTCCTTTGGGAATGGGGTCGCCGGGTTTGATCTTAATGTTTAGTCCTGGAGCAGGCTGGTAGTAGAGGTATTTTTCGGTGTCGGTTACGCCAACCATTACAGGCTCAGGGTAGGCCAATGCCATGATGGGGGCCAAGTCCAAGGCCGATTTGAGCAGGTAATGCAGTTCATCCATAAATACTTCTCCCCCGCAATGTTTCAAAATTTTCTTTCATTAAACATAATTATAAACGTTTGTCGCGATTTTCGACAAGATTTTTATTTTACAATCGGAAAAACAGAATTAATTGAGGATTCAAAATATGTTGACAATCATAATTATGTGGGTTATGTTTGCTATAGAGACCGGCGTTTAGTATCCGAGATAAGCCGATAACTACACAGCACTGCCAAAACCAAGGTGTGAGGAGGCGTTTTTGTGTATTTGCCTGATTTTGAGTATTACCAACCTAATAGCCTGGCTGAAGCGTGCCGGCTGATGGCCAAGTTCGGTCCCAGGGCCAGAATTTTGGCCGGGGGCACGGACCTGCTGCACAAAATGAAGCATGGGCAGCTGGAGCCGGAAGTGATTGTTTCATTGAATGGTCTTGAGCGTTTACGGGAAATTACTTATCAAAAGGGTGTGGGCGTAGTAATCGGCGCCCGGGCCACTCACAACGACATAGCCGGATCAGCCCTGCTGCAGGAAAAATACCGCTCTGTCTGTGAAGCAGCCCATCACATGGCCAATAATCAGATCAGAAACGTGGGAACCTTGGGCGGCAATATCGTCAACGCAGTGCCCTCAGCTGACTTACCGCCCATACTCATAGCCCTCGGAGCGAGTGTCAAATTGGCAGGAAGCCAGGGCCGGCGGGTCTTGCCGCTGGAAGAGTTTTTCACCGGTGTGCACAGTTCGGTAATTGAGCCTGATGAAATCCTGACAGAAGTGATCATACCCGATCAGCCCAGTACCGGCAGCACCTATATCCGTTTTGGCCTGCGGCGCTCCGGTGCGCTGGCAGTGGTGGGTGCAGCGGTGGCCGTAACCATGGAGGGTGAGACATGCCGTGAAGCGCGGATCGCTCTTGGGGCCGCTGCCCCGGTACCAATGCGGGCCCGGCAGGCCGAAGCCGTGCTAAAGAATCAAGTTATCACGCCTGATCTGCTGGAGGAAGCCGGGGTTTGCGCCGCAAGGGAATGCAGTCCCCGCTCCAGTATTCGCGGCTCGGAGGAATACCGCCGCGATTTGGTGAGGGTGCTCACGCGCCGGGCCCTGCAAAAAGCTATCAAAGAAGGACACGTCTGATTAAAGCAAATGCCGCCAACGGGTTAGTGCGGCGGTGGAAAAACTAATTGTTGCGGAGGTGGGTTGCATGGCCCGGACCCTTACTGATGAGCAGGGTGTAAAACGCTACCTTGTTAACTTGAAAGTTAACGGAGACAACCATACTGTTATGGTAAAGGGCAATTCCCTATTGGTTAATGTACTGCGCGATGAGCTGGACTTGACCGGGACAAAAAAGGGGTGTGAATTGGGAGACTGCGGATCCTGTACTGTACTTTTGGACGGCAAGCCGGTAAATTCCTGTCTGGTGCTTGCGGTGGAAGCTGAAGGGCGCGAGATCACCACGATTGAAGGTGTAGCCCAGAACGATAAGCTGGATAAGCTCCAGGAGTCCTTTGTCAACAATGCGGCGATTCAGTGCGGCTATTGTACCCCGGGCATGGTTCTTTCCGCTAAGGCCTTGCTCACCCGCAACCCGCATCCAACCGAAACCGAGGTGCGTGAGGCAATCTCTGGCAACTTGTGCCGCTGTACAGGCTATGTGAATATTGTGAAGGCTGTCATGGCGGCGGCTGAGCAAGAATAAGGAGGAGGGGGAAGATGAGTCAGGAATATGCGGTAATCGGTAAAAGCGTTCCCCGTAAAGACGGGTGGGATAAGGTTACAGGCAAGGCCAAGTACACGGGAGATTTAAAGTTCCCCAACATGCTGGTGGGAAAAATCTTAACCAGCCCCCATGCCCATGCCAGGATTCTCAGTATCGATACCTCAGAAGCTGAGAAGCTTCCCGGTGTGAAGGCGGTGATTACCCATGAGGATGTGCCGTCCCTGAAGTACGGCATTAGCCCCGCTCGCTGGGATGAAAACATTTTCTGCATTGACAAGGTGCGGTTTGTCGGGGATAAAGTGGCTGCCGTAGCAGCGCTAGACGAAGAAACCGTGTACAAGGCTCTGAAACTGATCAAGGTAGAGTACGAGACGCTGCCTGCTGTGTTTGACCCCTTCGAGGCCATGCGGGAGGATGCTCCCTTGGTGCAGGAGGAATATCCCCGCAATATCAATACGGAAATCCACCAGAACTTTGGCGATGTGGACAAGGCTATGGCGGAAGCCTATTACGTAAGGACGGACAGGTTTAAGGGCCAACGCACTTATCAGAGCCCGATCGAGCCCCATTCGGCGATTTCCATCTGGGACAAAGACAAGCTCACGATTTATTCCAGCACCCAGTCACCGCACTATTTTCAATATTATATTGCCAGGGAGTTTGGACTTCCCATGGGAAATGTAAGGGTACTCAAAACCCACATAGGAGGCGGGTTTGGCGGCAAGCTCGAACCAACGGGCCTGGAGTTTGCCGGGGCGGTCTTGTCCAAACTCACCGGCAGACCGGTCAGAATGTTCTATGACCGTGAGGACATGTTTGCCCACAACAGGGGCCGCCATGCTCAGTTCATGGAGCTTACCACCGGAGTGGACAAAGACGGTAAAATCCTCGCTGTGCACGCCAATTTCGTCATGGATGGGGGAGCTTATACAAGCCTCGGGGTTGCCAGCGCCTATTATGCCGGCGCCCTCCTGACCATTCCCTACGAGTTTGACAACTATAAATTTGATATGTACCGGGTAAACACCAATTTGCCGGCCTGCGGCGCCCAGCGGGGCCACGGTCATCCCCAACCGCGTTTCGCTTTCGAAAGCCACCTCGACAACATCGCCAAGGAGCTGGGAATTGACCCGGTGGAGATCCGCCTGCGCAACGCACGCAAATCAAACACCACTACCCCTAACGAATTCAAAGTGGAAACATGTGCCCTGACTGAGGCCTTGGAAAAGGCGCGGGACCTTTCCGGCTGGAGGGAAAAGAAAGGCAAACTGCCCTCGGGGCGCGGCATCGGGATAGGGGTTGGAAGCTTTGTCTCCGGGGCCGGCTACCCGATATACCGCACTGACCTTCCCCAAGCGTCAGCGGTGATTAAAGTAAACGAGGACGGCAGCGAGGCGACGCTGTACAGCGGCTCAGTCGATATCGGCCAGGGCAGTGACACTGTGCTCTGCCAGATGGCGGCGGAGGCCATGGGTTATGTCTATGAAAAAATGCGCATCGTATCAGCAGATACCGAATTGGCTCCCCATGACTTTGGGGCTTATGCCAGCCGCCAGACCCTGATGTCAGGGGCTGCAGTGAAGCAAGCTGGGGAGGAAATCAAAACCCAGCTCCTGGCAATCGCCGCTCCCGCGCTGGGGGTAAGGGCGGAGGAACTCGACTGCCGGGAAGGAATTATCTTTGTGAAGGCGAATCCTGAAATAAATCGAACTTTTGGTGAAGCCGCCCGGGAGTTTTTCGTCAAAAAAGGGCCGCTGGTGGGACGGGGTGTCTACCACGTGCCAAAGCTGGGGGGCAAATTCAAGGGGGCAGCCGTCGGCACTTCTCCGGCCTACAGTTTTGCCGCCCAGGTTGCGGAAGTAGAGATAGACGAGGAAACAGGCGAGGTCAAGATTGCGGAGGTATGGGACGTGCATGACTGCGGCAAGGTCATTAATCCCGCACTTCTCCACGCCCAGGTGCACGGAGCTTTCTACATGGGGATGGGCGAGTCCGTGTGGGAGCAGGTATTGTTTGACGCTAAGGGCAAGATAATAAATGCCAACCTGGCGGAATACCGCCTGCCCACTGCTCTGGATATGCCAAGACTTCACTCCGACCTCGTGGACACTGTGGAACCCAACGGTCCGTGGGGTGTAAAAGAAGTCGGTGAAGGAGCCACCACCCCTGTGATGGGCTGCATTTCCAACGCCATCACCGATGCCATCGGGGTGCGCATCGACAGCCTGCCCCTTTCGTATGAGAAAGTTTGGCGGGCAAGCAAGGAAAGGAAAAGAAATACATCAGGTGAGTAAGATGAATCCAAGAGAGGGCAGCGGCTACAGCGCTCCGATTGTTTACAAAGCCTTTGCCGTGCTCCAGCAGGTGGCGGGTTCACCGTCCCAGCTGGGCATCAGCGACCTGGCCCGGCAATTGAACATCAACAAGAGTACAGTTTTCGGCATTACCCAGGCTTTACTGGACCTGGGCATGGTGCAGCAGGACGAAGCAAGCAAGAAATTCCGGCTGGGGCCGGCCCTGATCAAGCTGGGGCACCAATCCATGACCGAAATCAGTTTGAAATCTGCCGCCATCCCTTTCATGGAGAAACTCTGCCATGAATTTGAGGAAACCGTGTTTCTTGGCCGGATGGACGAGAAAAATGTGATTATTTTGGCCAAAGCGGACAGTCCGGTAGAGCTAAAAATAACTGCGCCGGAAGGGGCAAGAATACCTTTCTTTGCCGGAGCTGCAGCCAAGACATTTCTCGCATTTCAAGATGAGCAGACGCAGAAAGAGGTCCTGGCTAAGAGGGAACTGCCCGCATTTACCGAGAACTCGATTGCCGCTAAGGAAGATTACCTGGCGGAATTGGAGAGGGTCGGACGGGAAGGGTTTGCTACCGATTATGAAGAATATATTAAAGGTGTTAACGCTGTAAGTGTTCCCCTTTTCGGCCCCGGGAGGCGCCTGGTAGGAGCGCTGTGGATTGTCGGCTTCAGCAGTTCATTTTCTCATACCAAGATGCTCAAGGCTGTAACAGCAGCCAAACAGGCGGCACAGGAAATTTCAGCGGCTTTAGGGGGATAATATTAGTCAGGAAAGTACATACTCGGCAACTTTAGCCGAGTATGTCGAACACGGGCGCTGAAATGCGCGCATTTCTTGTACCTCAGGAAAGGATATACTCGGCAACTTTTGCCGAGTATATCGAACACGTGGTGCTGCGACGGACAGCGCAAACCCAAAAGAGGGCCGAGGCTAGCGCGGTCCTAGTCCTAGAGAGGCTGAGACTGAACATGCATGTCTCAGCCTCGGCAGGGAAATGCGCGCGCTGAGGAAAAACGAAGCGCGCATTTCTTGTTCTTAGCAGGTTTTTGCAGATCACGCCGCGAATAATACGAATGATAGTCGATGAGATTGCTGCGGGCAGGATAAAAAACCCGGTACATATGACCCTGAGGTAAAAGGAATATTGTCACCCGTTGTAGAATATATTTGGTCGGGTTATGAATAACCTTGTGCACATATGCACTAAGATTATTTATCTTTTAGAGAAAAAGGGGGTGAAAGTTATGTCCGTAGGAAGAAGAATTGTCAGTAAATTACCTAAATTTGACCTATCCAAAACAGAGGACAGGCTCAAGCTTATCATTTTGATAAGCGGCTTTATCCTGGTCTTTGGTTCTCTGACAGTGGGCGGCGTTGCCTACACCATGCGCTCAAGCTTCTGTTCCACCTGTCACGAGATGCAGCCGGAATACGCCACATGGCAAGCATCGGCTCACAGCCAGATCGGCTGCGTTGACTGCCACATTGAACCAGGTATCGTCAACCTCGTCAAGGATAAACTTGGCGCCATGGTCCAGGTCTATATGCACGTCACCAAAGGCTATCCCAGTCCCATTGAGTACCCGGCAACCAAGGAGATTCCCAATACCGTTTGCCTGAAATGCCATTCGGCTAACCGCCAGTACTCGCCCTCGGGGGATATTATTGTACCCCACTCCAAGCACATTGCCAATGGGGTTAATTGTGTAGATTGTCACAAAGGGGTTACGCACGGGTTGATAGCCGAGCGGGGTGTGAGCAAGGCCTCGACAATTCCCTTTGAAAAGTGGACGGCAGCGGTGGGCACGCAGGAAATGGTGCCGAAGTTTTCCAGCCCCAGGATGGATACCTGCGTTTCCTGCCACATTAAGCGGGGAGTCAGCACTAATTGCACTACGTGCCACAGCGAAATGGGCATTCCGGCTTCCCACAAGGACCAAAGCGCCTGGAAGGTATCCCATGGCAAGTCCGCGGAAGCGGATATCAATACGTGTGACAAATGCCACTCTTATGGCTTTGTGCAGCCGCTGGGCGATAAGAAGTTGAGCGTCGACGAGTACGCCCGCGACAACGTGTTCTGCCTGAACTGCCATACCAAGCGTCCGCCTAACCACGGCAACAAAGAAGATGAAACGTGGATTTCCGGCCACGGCGCAGTGGTCAAGAGCAAGGGCATTGAAAACTGCCTGGCTTGCCACGACCTCAGGCCTCCGGCCAAGCCGGCTCAGACCCAGCCTGCAACCGGAGAAGGCAAAAGCAAGGAAGCCGACGGCAAGAAGCTGGAAGAAATCAACCGTTTGACGACAGAGCAGCCCTCAAACACGATGGTCAACAAGGTATACTGCAGCCAGTGTCACGGCACCAAGTTTGGCCGGTAGTGTTTCAGGAAAAATACCCTAACGATTTCGCAAGGCGTATTAAGACGCCTTGTTTTTTTACCTCAGGAAAGTATATACTCGGCAACTTTAGCCGAGTATATCGAACACTGTGCTGCGACGGACCGTGCAAGCCCAAGAGAAGGTCGAGGCTAGCACGGTCCTAGTCCTAGAGGGGCTGAGACCGAACATGCATGTCTCAGCCTCGGCAGGGAAACGCGCGCGATGAGGAAAAACGAAGCGCGCGTTTCTTGCTGCCTTATGGTGTCGAAAATTGTCGAATTGACAATTGGCGGACATTTTGCCGACGGCTTGGACAGATGGAAATAATTGGCGACAAAATTCAGGAAAAAGGCGAATAAAATTCGACAATATATGTAGGAAGATGCCGAAAATAGTCGAATAATAAAGTGATGGGCCAAGAATTTAGGCTAAATACGCGAATCTTATAGCTGGTTTCAGCAGCAAAAAAGTTACAGAGGATAGCCTGACAGCAGGAGGAAAACACAATACTATGTAGAATAATGTCGAAAAGAAGTATTATAGGTCGGCTTGTGTCGAAATGCACTATTTCTCCCGTCTTGCTCCCCTGAGCCGGGAATTAGCCGGGAGTTGGTCGCTTTAGCGAAGTGAACTCGTTCAATGAAGGTGAAAAAATGCTCAAACTCAAGCGGCTGAGAACGACCTTTGCTACCACAGAGGGCCGCCTGAAAGCGGTAATCGTTACTATGGGCTCGATGGTTTTGTTTCTGGCTCTGGCGGTTGGCGCTTTGGAGGTGACCAGTACACCGGTTTTTTGCTCGACCTGCCATGAGATGAGTCCCGAGTATTACACCTGGCATGCTTCGGCTCACAGCAATATCGCTTGTGTAGACTGTCACGTGCAGCCGGGGGTGAATAACTTCATCAGCCACAAGATCGAGTCGCTGAAACAGGTGTACTTGCATTTTACCGGGACATATGTCACCCCGATTGCGATCAGCGACCCGATTCCCAACTCCGTGTGTGAAAGATGTCACGATATGACCACGCGGGTAACTTCTCCTTCGGGGGACATCAAATTTCCTCATACTACTCACCTGGATAAAGGGGTTCAGTGCGTAACCTGTCATGCCGGCGTGGTTCACGGCAACATTGAGGAAAAGGGCTTTACCGCCATGACCGATTACACGAAATGGAATTCCTATGTGGGCGCAGCCTATGTCTCAGGCGATTTCACCAAACTGCAGATGAGCCAGTGTATTGACTGCCACCAGGAAAATGGTGCTCCAACCACTTGTGAAACATGTCACACGAAGATCACAAAACCGCAATCCCACATGAACTCCAGTTGGCTTACCCTGCACGGGCCCCAGGCGCAGCAAGACATCCAGGCCTGCAATCAGTGCCATTCGGTTACCCTCAAATATGGGGTCATCCCGACGGATGATTTCAAAGCCGCTGATTATGCCAGGGCCAACACCTTTTGCAACGGCTGTCACGCCCAAAAGCCGGCCGGCCACACCGCTGACTGGCGGGCCACTCACCCCGGACCGGCTAAAGCCAATCCTGACGGCTGCCTTACCTGCCATGACCAGACGCCGCCCAGAAAGGGCAGCGCCGCTCCGGCACAGGTTTTTTGCGGCCAGTGCCACGATGACAAGCATTCGCCTCCGCCTTTTCACCCGGTGCCGGTACCGCCTTCGGGCTATGACCGGAAACTGTGCGGGACATGCCATGATGCCAGGATTTGTGAAAACTGCCACGTGAAAGGCAGCCCTTAAGACTGGACGCTTTACCTTGACGCTTTAAAGGAGGATAAACATGTCTGATCTGACTATGCCGGCTGCGGCGCCGCAGGACGAGCCGCTCAAGGGAAACGCTGCGGACACGGTGAGCCTGGGAAAAGGAATCGGCATCATCTTGCTGGTGACTGTTCTATTAGCTGGGATTGGCATGGGAGCCGGAAAGTACTTCTTCTGGAACAGGTATGACACCGGCAGCAAGCTTGAACGTGAATTTAAGGACAACATGGACAGGGTAAAGGCTGACCCCACCAATCCGCTCAACCATGTTCAGCTGGGATGGGACTACTATCTTCTCAATAAAAACGATGCAGCTGTGGGTGAATTCAAGAAAGCCCTCTCCCTGGACCCGCGCAACTATGCTGCCTTTTATGACGAAGGGCTGGCATACATGAACCTAAAAAATTTCGACCAGGCGGCAGAAAGCCTGAAAAGCGCTGTTCAAATCGTGCCCAATGCTTTTCCGCCTCATTTGAACCTGGCCATAAGCTATTTCAAACTTGCCAAATATGATGACGCGCTGAAGGAACTGTCCCTGGCCTACAAAGCCAATCCAGGTTCGCCGGAAACCATGTACTGGCGCGGTATGGTTTACGAAAAGCAGGGCAAGTTCAAGGACGCGCAGCAAGAGTACCAGACAGCGGTCAACTTTGATCCGGGCTACAAGGATGCCAGGGATGCCTATGCGCGCGTCTCCAGGCTGGTGAAAAACTAAGCCAAAACAGTGAACTCGTTCAACTAAAGTTGAAATGAAAGCGGAGGCCTTAAAACTATGGCAAGCGTTGAAGTGACACCGCGACCAAAACGGCAAATAAAGAAGCGCGATATCAAGATTGCTGTAATAACTATCTTCTTGCTCTTCTTAGCCATATTTGCTTATTTCTACTGGACGGACCGCAATCCGTTCCAGGTAGTTGGCAATGCGATCGGGCCTGTGACGCCGCCTACCCCTCTCTTCGGGATCTATGGCTCCGGTACTATGGGACCGTTGAAAAACCCCATGGGCGTGACCGTAACTGGCCGGAGGATTTTTGTGACCGATACAGGCAACCACCGGGTGGCAGTCTTTGACTATGATGGGAACCCGCTCTACACCTTTGGCAAAGAGGGGAGCGGCAAAGGCCAATTTGGCTTCCCCTACGGCATTACGGCGGACAATTCAGGTCTTTTGTATATAGCTGATTTGTATAACGGCAGCATTGCGGTTTATACCCAGGCCGGTCAATTCGTTAAGTACTTCCTTGACCCTAAAGCCAACCTGGTCAAGCAGCCTGCGGGGATATTCTTTGACAGCAGCACCAACAGCATTTTTGTTACTGATGTGGCCCTGAACAAAGTGATGCAGTTTGACCTGAACGGCAAAAAGCTCCTGGAGATGGGGGCAAGGGGCAACGGCGCGGGTCAGTTGCTCTCACCCAACGATGTCTGGGTAACGGGCAATAACATCATTGTGTCCGATACCGGCAACGACCGGGTCGACGTATTTGACCGCAGCGGCAAATACGTCGGTCTCAACCTGGGAGACGACCAGAATCTGGGTCCGGCCAAATCAGCCTTCGTTAACACCCGGGGTGTGGTGGTGGACGGCCGCGGCACGTTGTTTGTAGTGAGCAATCTGACGGACAAGGTCTATGCCTTCGCTAAGGACGGGCACAAACCCTACCCGCCCTTCGGCTCCCTCGGTCAGGGCAATGACCAGTTCAGCCTGCCGAACGGCGCCTTTGTGGACAACCAGGGCCGGCTCTATTTCGCCGACACCATGAACCAGCGGGTAATGGTTTACCAGGATTAGCCCAAGGGTTAAGCCTGGTAAACCTGGCATAAAATGCCCTTCCTCCGGGGTACAGGTGGAAAACCACTTGCCATATTAGCAAATTCGGTCTCGGAAAGGGGGTGAGGAAAATGAGACGACTCACGCTAATATCCACACACAATATTGGAGGGAAAAAAGTGAAAAAGATCAGTCTGATCCTGGCTCTGGCGTTAGTATTAGTAGTGGCTTTTGCAGCAAGCGCTTACGCTGACTATACTAACTTCTACGGTGGTTACAATGTCTCCGCCAACGGCGTAACAACCGGCCAATCCACCAACTGGGGCGGCGGCGCCAGTTCGATTCAAAACAGGAGCGCGTTGAATATCAACCCCACTACCGGCGGATGGGGCCAAACAACGAATCCCACTGCGGTTTACCTGCCTGGCAATCCTTCCCAGCAGCCTGTTCACAGCGACTACCAAGCCAACACCGATGCCTGCGCGGCCTGCCACGCAGTCCACACCGGCAACGGCGACGCCCTGACCCAGTGGAACACCGCGGGACTTGCGGGTATCACCAATGTCTGTATGGCCTGCCACGACGGTACGGTTACCAAAACCTACAACGTCATTGCCGGTACTTTCGCCGCGTCTGACACCGGCGCAACCGAACCAAACAACGGCGGCCTGTTCGCTGTAGTCTATGAGGGCAACACCAACAGCGCTTCTGAACACAACGTGTTTGCCGGTTTGCTCACCAGCGCAGCCTATGGCGGAGCAAACCCGAACGACATCGTTCAAACCAATGTGACAACCACTACGGATACAGCCGGAAACACCACTGCGGTTGCCGA
Source organism: Bacillota bacterium (assembly GCA_021811155.1). Lineage (GTDB taxonomy): Bacteria > Bacillota > Desulfitobacteriia > Desulfitobacteriales > JAJXUE01 > JAJZPO01. The sequence continues at coordinate 12,155 of JAJZPO010000008.1, forward strand.
CAGCCACGGCAACTGGGATATCGACTTCGATTGCACGGCTTGCCATACCCCGCACGGCCAAGGCGGCAATGCCCGGATCCTGAATCCGAACCCCAACTATGTGATGACCAACGGCCAGGCGCCTGCAAAAGGCACCACAACCACTACGGAAACAGCCGCACTTTCGGCTGCTGCATCCTATGCGCTGAGCGGCAGACCTATTTTGGGATATCCCTATGGCTTTACCGTAAAAGTTGGAACTACCTCTCTGGCCGAGTATCAGGATTACACCATATCTCTCGATCCGACTTCGGGCAACGCCGTTATCAACTTTAAGAACCCTCAGACAGGTGCCCTCACAGTCAGCTATACCGCAGCCTTGGCTGTACGGATGAATGTGGCCAACAAGCTGACATCAGCGGAAGCGGTCACATATGAATCCGGTATCAACAAGTTCTGCGGCGCCTGCCATACAGACTACAATACTGAAAACGTTACCGATCCCGCCGGCACCCTAAACGGTACTTACAGCAGCCATACCCGCCACCTTGTAGGCATGACCGCCTCCTCTTCCGCACGACAAGCCAGAGGCCTCAAGTTCCAGTATCCGGTTGGCTCGTCCAACCCGGCTGCAGCCAGCGGCGGCCAGGTTACCTGTCTGACCTGCCACTACGCTCATGGCACTGACCAAAGCAGGTGGCAAGCCACAGCAAACTCTTCGGGCATCAGCGCCTACAATTCATCTGAGCTGGCCGGTTCCTCCCGCCTGAAACGACTCCCGAACATGGGCGTTTGTGAAGCTTGCCATGAAAAAGGCACCGGCGCCTTCAGCGGCGGCTTCAACGGTCAAACCGCATTCTAGGCTCGTTTTCTTCGGGTTTCAACATTGCACAACTTTCTATGCTTCTTTTGGCGCTCCAACTTAGTGTTGCGGCGCCTTTTTTACACCTAAAACAAAAGCTCAAAGCGACTCGACACAAACCGACAAATAATGAGCTTTATATGTCGAATAGAAGTATAATATGTCGGAATTTGTTGGGAAAATTGCAAAGGAATTACAGGGGTTAAGGCGAAATATTAAGTATCGAAATAGAGTGAATCAACGAAGTTCACACAGATAGAAAAAGAATTGTAGAAAGTTGTGCAAAATGGTGCAATGGAAATCACTCCTAATCCCTTACTGGGCGACAGAAGGTGAGTGGATGTCGAAAATTCTACAGGGCCGCTCGGGCGATATGCAGAGGGTGATTTAATTGCTGGCGAGGTTGAAAGCAAGCCTGAAAACAACGGAAGGCAAGTTGAAAGCATTCATTGTTCTTTCAGGTTCTGCAATTATGTTCTTGGCGCTGACCATCGGAATTCTGCAGCTGACCAACACGCCGCTCTTTTGCTCCAGCTGCCATGAGATGAGGCCTGAGTACTACACCTGGAAAGGGTCGGCTCATAGTCAGGTTGCTTGTGTAGAATGTCACATACAACCCGGAGCCGAGAACCTGGTAAAGCACAAAATCGAGTCCTTAAGTCAACTTTATCTGCATTTTACCGGCGCCTATGTCACGCCGATTGCGGTCAAGGAGCCGGTCCCCAACTCAGTGTGTGAAGGCTGTCATGACATGGCAAAAAGGGTTACCACTCCTTCGCAAGATATCAAGTTTCCTCACACAACTCACCTGGATAAAAAGGTTCAGTGCGTAACCTGTCACGCAGGGGTGGTGCACGGCAGCATTGAGGAAAAGGGTTTCACCGCCATGACGGATTACAGTAAGTGGAATGCTCCGGTTGGCGCTGCTTATGTATCCGGCCCGGCCTCCAAGTATTTTACCAAACTGCAGATGAACGATTGCGTTGAGTGCCATAAAGAGAATGGAGCGCCCACAAGTTGTGATACCTGCCATACGAAGAGGGTTAAACCTCAGTCGCACCTGGCTCCAACCTGGCTTACTCAGCACGGCCCTCAGGCAGAGAAGGACATCAAGTCCTGTAATGAGTGCCATTCTGTTACGTTGAAATACGGCGCAATTCCTACCGACAATTTTTCCGCCAAAGATTACGCCAGGGCAAACACCTTCTGTAACAGCTGCCACGCCAATAAGCCGGCCGGACATACCGCGGACTGGCGGGCAATCCACCCTGGGCCGGCCAAGGCTGACCGCAACGGCTGCCTTACCTGCCACGACGAAAACCCGCCGCGCAGCGGCAGCGCCGCTCCGGCCAGGACATTCTGCGGCAGATGTCACGTTGAAAAGCATTCACCCCCGAAGTTTCATCCCGTCCCCGTTCCGCCCGCGGGCTACCAGCGGAGTTTGTGCGGCGCCTGCCACAACAGCAATGTCTGTGAAAACTGTCACGCGAGCACAGCCACATAGGCTCTTTACAAGGTGAGGAGGATACACATGACAGATCTGACCATACCGGCCTCAGCGCCGCAAAATACGCCCGGCTCGCCGGGACCAAAAAATACAGGCACTGTAAGCCTGCAAAAAGGCATCGGCGTTCTCTTGCTGGTAACCGTCCTGTTTACCGCAATTGGACTGGGGATCGGGCACTTCTTCTTCTGGAACAGGTATGACAAAGGCACACTCTTGGACCACGAATTTGCGGACAACCTGGCCAAGGTCAAGGCAGATCCCAACAATCCGCTTAACCATGTGCAGTTGGGCTGGGACTATTTCCTCATGAACAAAAATGAGAACGCCGTGGGAGAGTTTAAAAAAGCGCTGTCCCTCGACCCCAAAAACTATGCGGCGCACTATGACCTGGGCCTTTCCTATATGAGCCTGAAGCGCTACGACCAGGCGGCGGAAAGTCTGAAGAACGCGATCCAGATCGTACCCAACGCCTTCGATCCGCACCTCAACCTGGCTATAAGCTACTTCTACATCGCCAAATACGACGACGCTTTAAAGGAGTTGTCCCTGGCTTACAAAGCTAATCCAGGCTCGCCGGAAACCATGTACTGGCGCGGCATGGTGTACGAAAAGCAGGGCAAGTACCAGGATGCCCTGCAGGAATACCAGACTGCGGTTAATTTCGAACCCAATTATGCCGATGCCAGGGAGGCCTACGCACGCGTAGCCAAACAGGTCAAGAAATAAGCAACGAAAGTGGGTGAACGGCCCTGCTCAAGGGTCAGGGCCGGATTAAAGTATGGCGAGTGTTGAGAACGCTGCAAGACCGAAGCGGCAGATAAAAGTAAGGGACCTGAAGCAGGTGATGCTGGTCATTCCGCTCATCTTAACCGCGGTATTCGCTTATTCTTACTGGACAGGCCAGAACCCGTGGAACAAGGTGAGAGGGGTCCTGGGCCCTGCCACTACGCCCAGCCCGGTTTTTGGGATTTACGGTTCTGGGAACATGGGCCCGCTGAAACAGCCCATGGCTGTAGCGGAAGTGAACCGCAAGGTATTTGTGTCGGATACCGGGAACCACAGGATAGCTGTTTTTGATTATGACGGCAACCCTCTCTATACCTTCGGCGCTCAGGGGAGCAGCCAGGGACAGTTCAGCTTTCCCTATGGCATCACGGTGGACGGTTCAGGCCAAATCTATGTGGCTGACCTCAACAACGGCAACATTCAGGTCTTCAGCCAGAACGGCAAGTTCCTGAAGTACTTCCTCGACCCTAAGACCAACCTGGTGAAGCAGCCCGCCGGGCTCTTCTATGACCAAAGCAGCAACAGCATCTTTGTCACCGATGTGGCGCTCAGCCAGGTCCTGCAGTTTGACATAAACGGCAAGAAACTGCTTGAGGCGGGTAAAAGGGGGAGCGGCATGGGAGAATTGCTCTCGCCCAACGCTGTGTGTGCAGCCGGAGACAATATCATCGTCTCCGACACCGGCAACGATAGGGTGGAGGTGTTCGACCGGAGCGGCAAGTGCTTGGGTATAAACCTGGGGGACCAGCAAAACCTGGGCCCGGCCAAATCAGCCTTTGTCAATACCAGGGGGGTAGCGGTGGACGGCCGCGGCACATTGTTTGTGGTCAGCAACCTGACCAACAAGGTCTTCGCCTTTGACAAAGAGGGCCACAAGCCTTATCCGCCTTTCGGCTCCCTGGGCCAGGGCAACGACCAGTTCAGCCTCCCCAACGGGATATTCATCGACGGCCAGTCAAGGCTCTACATCGCCGATAGCATGAACCAGCGCGTCATGGTTTACCAGGACTAGCGCTCCGAGCATATCCAGGGTAAGAGCGGGGAAACCGCTTGCCATATTAGCAGATTCCGTCTCAGAAAGGGGGTGTGCAAGATGAGACGACCCAGGCTAATATTTGACCAGAACAATGGAGGGAAAAAAGTGAAAAAGATCAGCCTTATCCTGGCCCTGACGTTGGTGTTGGTAGCGGCTTTCGCGGCAAGTGCTTACGCTGACTACACTAACTTCAATACCACTTACAATGTCACCACAACCGGTACGGTTAAGGGTGCCACCACCAACTGGGCAGACGGAACCAGCACCATTGGAGGAAATTCCGGCGGCCTTACTACCAGGGGTACGATAGGTATCAACCCAATTGACGGTACATGGGGTTCCACTTCGAACCATCAGATTTACCTGCCCGGCAATCCGTCTGTGGTGCCGATCCACGACAGCTACACAGCCAACACCGACGCCTGCGCCGCCTGCCACGCTGTCCACACCGGCAACGGCGACTCCCTGACCCAATGGAACACTTTCTCCGGCACAGCAGGAATTACCAATGTCTGCATGGCCTGCCATGACGGCACGGTCACCAAAACCTACAACGTAATCGCGGGAACATATGTTTCCACTGACGGAGGCACTGTCAAAAAGAACAACGGCGGTCTGTTCGCCACGGCCTATGATGCCCCCGCAGACACCAATGCTTCTGCGCATAACGTGTTCGGCGGCATGCTGACCAGCGCGGCTTTTGGCGGTTCAAACCCCGGCGACATCGTGAGCGACCATACGGGCGCCGGAACTGCTGACAGCCATGGCAAATGGACTGTTGCCTTCGACTGCGCCGCCTGCCATACCCCGCACGGCCAGGGCGGCAATGCCCGCATCCTGGACCCGAACCCGAACTTCGTCCAAACAGCGGGCACTGACCCTTCCGCCGCAGGCGGCAACTATACAACGACCAGTGAAACAGCTTCTCTTTCCACAACTACCACCTATAGCCTGACCAAGGGAGTGCCCATCCTGGGGTGGCCGTACGGCTTCGTCGTTACGGTGAACAGTACTACAGTACAATCTGCAGATTATTATGTAAGCCTTAACAGGACAAACGGCAGCGCGACTGTTACCTTTAAAAATGCCCAAACCGGCTCTCTTCAGGTCTCTTACACGCCTGCGCTGCAGGTGCGGATGAACATCGCCACCCCACTCACCAGCGGTGAAACTGTGACCTATCAATCCGGCATGAACCAGTTCTGCGGCGCCTGCCACACAGACTATAACACCAGCGCTATAGTTGCCGGAGGCGGAAATCCCGCCGCGAGCCTGAACGGCGTTTACAGCAGCCACACCCGCCACGCCGTAGGCTATGACTTCAGTTATGGCGGCAAGTCTGAACCTGTCACACAGGAAAAGCGCGGCCTGCGCTTCGAGTATCCGGGAGGCGTAAAGGACAGCGGTGCTGCTAACATCACCTGCCTGACCTGCCACTATGCCCACGGCGTGGACAAGAGCAGGTGGATTGATACCGCCGGCACTTCAGGTATCGCAGCCTATAACTCTGACGAGGTGGCCGGTTCTTCCCGTCTGAAAATCCTGCCGAACATGGGTGTCTGCGAGGCATGCCATGAAAAAGGCACAGGAGCTTTCAGCGGTGACTTCAAATTCTAATCTGACAGCTTCATTTTCGCGCAAGCCGGTCCAGCGGGCCGGCTTTGCTCGTCTCTCGGGAAATGCCCTTTTGGGTCGCCAAGCAGAATAGGACAGCGGGGACGGTTCTTAACGTCCTAGCAGATACACAACTATTGCTGGCAAATGTTGACGGAATATCGGAAAACATTTAAGATTAGGCTGTTGGGCAGAAGGTTGGCGGTGGGCGCCATAGCCTGATGCTCAAGGGTATTAGGATTAGGGAACAGGATTTTCCTGGCCCCTAATTCTTTTTTTATCCTGAAAGGGAAATTCACCAGTAATATTGGACAAATTGTTGAAAATATGAATCACTATTGGAGGACATGAAATCCAAAACCTAGCGCCAGTCTGAATGAAAGGAGACAAAGGAAGTGAAAGTACCCGCCAAATTGGGTTTAATCTTGGTCCTTTCTTTATTTCTGGTAGCCATTTTTGTCTCTGTCAGCTTGGCCCTCGATGCCCAAGCCCCTACTGTCACGTCTTTTAGCCCGGGAGATAGGGCGGTTGTGGGCGCTGCCAACTTTATCATCTCATGTACAGTAAATGATGCAGATGACAACATTAAAGACACCGGCTACTTCATTAAGCTTGACGGAACCGCCCTCACGGCCAACTTTGCCTATAAAGGACATTGGGTCAATGGCTGGGACGATGAGTATTGGGTTGTTGACAGCTACCGCGAAGCTACTGTCAGCGCCGCAATCACCGGAGCAAAAGACGGCGCCCATTCTGTCGAAGTGCAGACTATGGACGTTTCCGGCAACACGCTGAATCAAGCCTGGGGCTTTACGGTCAGCCAACCCCCGGTGTTTTCGGGTTTAGAACCGCCGGACGGGAGCATTGTTACCGGGATCCCTACTGTCAAAGCAGTGATAACCGATCAAAACGGCAGCGTAAATCCTAACAGTGTTGCTTTAAAAGTTGACGGCGCTAAGGTTACGCCGGATTTAAGCGAATCCAATGGCAAAGTAAGCCTGAGCTACAGCTCGGGCAGTTTAGCCGACGACTCTTATCACAATGCAGCCCTTGAGGCGGCGGATGCCGCCGGTAACACCGCTTCAACCGCCTGGAGATTTTTTGCTTGTGCCAACGGCGGGCAGACCGGCTTCAGTCGCCAGACCCCGGCAGACCGGTCCGATGTTGCCAGCGATAGCCCCTCCATTTCAGTCCACTTGACAGACCTTAACATGGCCTATGATACCGCAAATATCAGCTTGACAATTGACAGCGGGACTCCGGTGAAACCAACAGTTACCGGCAAGGACACAGAGTTCTTGCTGGCCTACACTCCCCCGGCCCTAAAAGACGGCGCCCGTACAATTACGGTAAGCGTTCCCAGCTTAACCCCGGGTGCGACGCCCCTTACTACAACCTGGACTTTCAATGTCAAAGCCCCTCCGGTGATTACCAAACCTTCACCGACCTGCACTGTAAGCAGCGGCGCCCCGTCACTTGCGGCTTATGCCAAGGACAACTCAGGTTTAGCCAGCGCCAAATTTACAGTTGACGGCCAGGTTTTAAGCGGTGCAATTGACACCAGGTTTAACCGGGTTTCGGTCCAGGTACCCTCTGCCTTGGCCGAGGGGCAGCACGCTGTGTCGCTCTCGGTTTTGGATACTTCAGGCAACGAGGCAACCGCACAGTGGCAGTTCAACGTCGATACCAATATCGGCCCAACCCACCCCGATATGACCGCAGCCACCAATGCCAGCTGCTGGCAGTGTCACCAGACTGAATATAACTTCGGCCACGTGCCCCCGGCCCAATGCTTAAGCTGCCATACCGGCAAGCTTACCCAGCTTGCTGAATTCCGGGACTGCACCGGCTGCCACTATGACAATACCTACCGCACCGGCAGGCACGCCTATGACCAGACCTGGGTATGGGATAACCTTCCCAACCGCAGGCACTCGGTTAATGATATCCATCTTTCCGCTTCCCTTGATTACACGGAATGCCACTCCCGGATCCTGACCACAGAACACGGACGCACAGACAGGCTGGACAAAAACGGCAATCCTATCAACTGTGACACCTGCCATACCAACGCCTATCTGTCTACTGTCAGCCCGGATGAAGCCGGCAAGGTCAAAAACGCCGTTGCTCAGGGGTTAACCGGCTGCAATTCTTGCCATGAGCAGGCGGGGCACGCTGAACTCCACAATAGCGGCTTGGAAACCAAATGTGCAAGTTGCCATAACGGCAATCTCCAGGATGAGCATCTCAATAATGCGACTACAAGCGGCAAAAGCTATACCTGCAATACCTGTCATGCCAGCAGCCGCAATGAGTTAGTCAGGGCCATCCGCAACAATCAACTGGGCTGCAGCAGCTGTCACACCACCGCCCACGCTGTGCCCCTAAGTGTAAGCGTTCCTGCCGATGTGCCCTTATACCCGGGCTTCACCTTCAGCAAACCGGTTGATGCTGCTATCTTTGCCGGCGATCCGGGCTTGCCGGCGGGATACGAAACCAATTACAAGTCCGGCCTGGTTGTAATCTCCGGCAGAATGGAGGTCATGGTAAGCGAAGTGTGGAATTTCTATCACACTCAGCTTACCGGTCAAGGCTGGGTTCTGAAGTCGCCGCCGCCGGCCGCGGCTGCTGCCTACTTCAGCGCCGAATTTGAAAAGCACGGACGCCTGCTGACTGTAAGATGCTTCAAAACGGCCTTCGGCGACAACAGCGGACCTGTGGCTGCAAACTATCGCGTGGATATCTGGTATAAGTAGTCAGGCATAAGGGGCCTGGTCAAAGGCCGGGCCCCTCAGCGATACGAAAAACGCTACGTGGAAGTTAAGCTGCTTCAGGGAGGATGAACTCTTCTGGAGCAAATTTTCACCTGGCTCCTGGAAGTCCCGAGCCGCCGTGCTGACCATCAGCCAAGGAATGCATGTGTAGGCGGCGTTCTTGATGAAACACACTTGGTGACCCACAAGGTCATGGTTGTTTCCTGAGGTAAAATAAGAACGGCACGGGGGTGGGCCCCGTGCCGTTCACTTTAGGGTATTAGGATTAAGGAACAGGTTTTAGCGTCACAGATTAGTAAGGCATACCATTGTTGTTGGCTCCTTTGGCGTGGCAGGTTTCGCAAGTAGCCATGTTGGGCATACGCTTCAGTCTGGAGCCGGTAGAGGCCAGGTCAGCGCCGTCGAAGCGTTGGCCGGGATCGGTGATGCCTTTCAGGTTAACACCACCGGAATTTTGGGTTTTGAAGTTGCTCCATACGGTTTCGTTGGCGCCGTGGGCTACGTGACAGGTGGTGCAGACAAATACATATTTGTTATAGGCAGCTCCATCAGAACCGGTTAGGGCGATCTTTTCGAACTGGAGACCTTGGCCCATCTGGGTAGCATTGCCGGAGAAACGGCCAACGGCGTGGCGGTAAGCTTCATGGTAAGTTCCGTTTAGGGTGTTGTAGGTGCTGCCGCCGGTGATTGGGTCGCTGCCTTTAACATAATAGGGCATACCTTGGTCGAACAGGGTTACGGTTGCGCCACCGGAATTCTTGGTGGTGGCTTGGGTCCTGTTGAAAGTAGAAGTGTTGTAGTCGGTATGGCAGGCGCCGCAGAAATCGTTCATGCCTTTGATGTAGGTCACTTGTTCATTGGGCTGCAGGTAGCTCAGAACATTCATTTTTACGCGGAGGGCGGCTGTAAAGGTAGCTTTAGGAGCGGTGGGTGCAACGGTGAAGACAATCTTGGTGTAGTCGCCGCTGTTGTCGATCGTGTAGTCCGTTCCTAAAGTCTGTTCGGTGGTGCCGTCATATACTTTCAGGTCGTTGCCATGGCCGCTCAAGAGTTTGGCATATTCGCCGAGAGCAGGGTTGGCATTGGTATAGTCGCCGTAGACAATTGGTACGCGGGCCACGTAAGTCTTGGTGGCGGCATCAATTTGCAGCAGGTCTTGAGCAGTAGTGGCTTTATAGTTGGCGCCGTTAACTTTGGGGTTCAGGATGCGGCCGTTACCGCCGGCGCCGTGGGGATCGTGGCAGGAGGTACAGGTTAATTCCGCACTCCATTTGGAACCAACGGTTGCAGCGTTTGCGCCGTCGCCGCCCGGAGCTGATCCGATGGCAAGGCCTGTGCCGACGTTATGCATGGAAGCGCTGGCAGCGGTATTGCTGAAGGATCCCCCCCAGGTTTGCTTGCCGGTGGCGGATGCGCCGATGGTGCCGGCGAAAACATCATAGGTACTGTTCCCCAAGCTGCCGTTGTGGCAGGCTTCGCAGGCGGCTTGATCGTCTTTCCACTGCAGCAGCATTGCGCCGACGGCGGTGTGGACTGCGTGGCAGGCTGCGCAGGCGTTGGTGTTTTGTGTGTAGTGGCTGTGGATGCGGCTTGTGCCGGCTACATAATTAGTGTCCAGTGCCGGAGTTGTGGGGCTGGCATAATCACTTTTGCCGTCGCCTAACACTGCGCTGGGGTCTAGGCTCAGGGTATTTGCCATTGCGGATACTGCAAACGCAAAGAGCAATGACAGGGCCAGGCCGAAAATCAACAGGGTTTTTTTCACTTTGCTTCTCTCCTTAATACTTAAAAATCTTATAGCTTCTTCGTGTCTCATTAATACGCACCTCCTTTCCGGACAGGTTGAAGAGCGGTCAAGCGGCCCTTGGGGGCCGCTTTGCCCCGGGTTAATTCTCCCAGACCGAAACTTTGCTGTTTCCCTGGTCTGTAATGTAGATGCGGCCCTGGTCGTCGACAAATAGGCCGTTGGGAAGGTAAAACTGCGCGTCATCCGCGCCCTGGGCCCCGAAAGACCATAAGTAGTTCCCGCTGCTCGAAAACCCGTTAACGTAGTTTCCCAGCATGGAAACCCCGTAGATGACACCCCTGCCGTCGACGCCTACCCCGCGGGAGGTTAAAGTCCGGGGATTCCTGCCGCCGCTGGAGCCGTCCATCTGATACTGAAACTGGCCGGTAAGGGAATAAACTTGAATATTCTCATTCTGGCTGTCCGAGACAATGATGGCGCTGCCGGTAGCGGTTACGCCGTTGGGGGCAGCAAGCTGGCCCGGTCCACTTCCCTGTTTGCCAAATTCCAGCAGCTTTTTGCCGCTGGTAGTATTGAAGACCTTGACCGAGGCGGGTGCCAGTTCCGCCACATAAAGCTTGCCGTCCCGGAAGTAAATTCCTGTAGGCGAATTGATAACGCCTTGGTCCGGTTTGTCCTCGCCAAAGTACTTGACGAATTCCCCCTGGGGGTTGAAAACCTGGATATTTCCGGCCCGCATGTCTGTCACATAGATATTGTTAGCGGAGTCAACGGCGATGCCGTAAGGAAAGAGGAACTGCCCCTTCCCCGTTCCCTGCTTGCCAAAAGACGAAACAAACTTGCCGCGGGAATCGAAGACTTCAATCCTCTGGTTCCCGGTATCGCTGATATAGATTCTGCCGTTAGCCGCAGTTACGCCCATGGGCTTTTTGAGCTGCCCCTGGGAACCTTCGCCGTATATGGAAAAAACAAAAGCAGGGGGGGAGGGATCTCCTAAAGCAAATTTGGAGTTTTTGAGCGGCCTGACAATGTTGTACCCGGTAAAGTAGGAATAGGCGAACAAGCCGAATACAAGCAGGACAAGAATAATTACCAATATGCGAAAGGTCCGTTTGGATATGCCTTTAGGCGGGGTGTTGGAAATATTTGTCGATGCGGTCATTTAAGCCGGCTGGGCCGGATTCACCTCCCAATTATTTTTTCTGGGCCTTCAGGCGATCTATGGCATCTTTGGCTTTTTGGAAGCTTGGCAGGACATCATAAGCTTGCTGGTAGTCCTTCAGAGCTTCTTCTGTATTGCCCAGCTTCTCCTGCAGCGTGCCCAGGGTATAGAGTACCTCCACATCGCCGGGGTTGGCTTTATAAGCCAGTTCCAGTTCCTGAATAGCCTTGTCGCAGGCATTCTGGGACTTATATACCATGCCCAGGCCAAGATGGGCGCTGCCGGCCTTGGGGGCTATTTCTATAGCCTTTTGAAACTCTTGCACCGCGCGGTCTTTTTTGTCCGTAATATCGTAGGCCAGCGCCAGGTTATAGTGGGCCTGGTAGTTCTTGTCGTCCAGGGCCAGGGCTTTTTTGTAATTGCTGATAGCAGCATCGTATTCCCCTTTTTGGAAATAGACATAGCCGAGCTGGATAAAATTTCCCGGATTGTTGGGGTCGCTTTCGATCCGGCTGGAGTATATGGCTGCCATCTGGTCCAGCTTGGGAGCGGCATCAACCTTCCAGAATTTGTACTTGCCGAGGGCGTAGCCCCCGCTGCCCAGCAATACTAAGAGCGCAAGCAGGATTAATAAAGCCTTGGTGTAGGAAATATTATCATTACCCGCCTGCGGGGGTAAATTGGGCTGCAGCGGCGCTTGACCGTTGCTGACATCGACGTTGCTCATGCTGTAAATTTCTCCTTTCTTAACCCGTTTCAACAGGGGGAGGGTTGTAATTCCCTGTGGAAGAAGAGCCGCTTCCTCCGGCTGGGGAACCATTACCGTAACCCGGCGATTCCGGGGTAATACTGGCCCCGGGTGACAGGGGCTTGCGGAACTCAGGCTTGGCCAGATCAGCTTTGGAGTCCGGGACGTAGTGGCAGCGCTGGCATTTTTGCGCGCTGTGGCAGTTGAAACAAGGAGCTCTGGTCAGCTCGGTCTGAGCGTTGACCGGGGGACCGTGAATGTGTTTGCCCCGGACAATTACATCATAATGAATGTTTGTCTCGTGGCACCGGTAGCAGTAAGTCTTCGTGGCGGCGCTGCCGCTGGTGGGCATTCCTTCGTCATGACAGACAAGACAACCCGTTCTGTCAGCGGTGGCCTGGACAATGTGGGTGCGCTTCCAGGAAACCGTATGGCTTGGCGGCGGCGTTTTCTTAGTCGAGTGGCATGCGGCGCAAAAAGTGTTCTGCCGGGCATATTTGACAACCGGATCGTCAACAGGGATCCTTGGTTCAGTTATCGACATTGTTTTTTGATGGCACTTGTCGCACTGTTTAATGTCTGCCTCAGCCATCAACCCGTGCTGCCTGTCGAACATCGGATTTTTATGGCTTTCAGGTTTCACCAGTTTTGTGTGGCAGGCGCTGCAGTCCTTCAGCTGCGGCCCCGCGTCCTCCTCTTTATGGCAATTAAGACATTCCTCCATGGAGAACTTGAGAAAGTCCTGCCGCATATAGGCCTTGCCCACAGGCTCAATCCACTTGTCCCAATTGCCGTCAGCCGTGAAACCCTCTTCACCGATCCGGGCATGGGCTACGGCTTCATGACATTTTACACAAGGCACCTTGTTGTCCTTGTGCACCTTGTGCGGTATCTTGATATCCCCGCTGGGAGTTACGACCCGGTTCGAAGTGTGACAGCGTTCACAAACCTCATCCTTTATTGGCACGTCCATGGTAATTGGCGTATACACGCGACCGGTTAAGTGGTCGTACAGCTCTTTGATGGATTCCACCTTGTGGACCAGGAATTTGTCCGTTCCCGGCTCGATGTGACAGTCGATGCAATTAATCTGGCTGTGGGCGCTGGCCTTCCAGGTCACGTATTCGGGCATCATCTCATGACAGGACCGGCAGAATTGAGGGGTGCTGGTCAGTTGCAGCGCTGTGGCGGTAACAATCAACAGCAGCAGCAGGGTGCCGGACGCAAAGATTACTGCCTTTAATTTTCCTTCCTTAGTTGACAGGTCGGGAATAAACTTTTTGAAGAGTTTTGGCAATTTATCACCTTCTGTCAGCTGCGCGGCAATGGTTCCGGCTGCCGCAAAGAAACGATTGTTCCAATTTGCACAAAGCCTGCTAAGCCAAGGATTGCCGGAACGCGGCAAACTGCCGAATGCGGACCAGCCGAAATTTCAGTATAATGGGTTTCCGGTCGCGAAAGTGAAAATATCCTCACTTAAGTGGAAAATCAGACCAGGGTCAAGAGTTATGCGTCAGGGTAAACTGTCAGGTCCCGTTTGTTTCCCCTAAGAGTTTCTAGGATGATGTTGTAATTCCTGCCAGAACCTGGGAACAAATTCGGACAAAAGACTCTATGTACCGGCAACAAAGACTATATTTCGGTGACAGTTGAGGAGACTATTGGCGAGATGGGTAAATTCTTTCCCAATAAAGTCGAAAGGTTTTGAGTAGGTTTACCTCAAGGGACAGTCAATGATATCCAAAATATATGCCTGTACCTGCCAGGACATACCGCGGTAAACTCAAAATCCGCCGATGACAGGGGATCTGTCAAATTTGATAAATCAAGGGTGTATTGTTTTAAAGTTTGCCTAAATATCACTCAAAGGTTAAACTAAGATTAAAGAAGTCTGTATATAATCCAATCGTAGCTGTGAATAACCGCGTTTTCCGGAGGTATCTGTGCAAACCAAACCACACCGCAGCCTGCGGCGAGATTGGGAAGTGTATGTGCGCAACGGACTTGTGTACGCCGGCGCAACGCTGATTATCCTGGTGGTAAACCTTGGCAGCGGCCTTGTCTGGGAAAGACTGACGGACACAAACATACCTTACCGGGCCTATTGGCTGCTGCTGGTCCTCGCTGTTTTTTCCGCCATGCTCTATTACCCGCTTGCGCTTGGACTCGCCTCTGTTTTCCGGCGCATACTGCCTTCTTTCCGGGAGAGGACGCTGGAGGCCTTAAAGAGCTTTTCCGGCAGTCTGTCCGAAGTGCAGCTGGGGGAAAACCTGGCCGCACGGGTGGTGGAAACGCTGGTGGAGAATTTGTACCTGTCCGGCGGGGCGTTGGTGCGATGTGGAGCTGAGCGGGATGAGGTCTTATATTCGGTAGGATTTTCGGGCACAGACACTGCCTCTGCCATCAACGCCTGGAAGAGTTGTGCTGTAAAAAAGGAAATAATGCGCTTGGCAGGGTGGATGTTCCTGCCCCTTTCCTGGCAGACCGAAACGGTGGGGGTAATCATCCTGCGCGCAAGGGAAACGCGTTCCCTGCGCCGGCAGGAAATTGAGATTATAGACAGCCTTGCCTCCCAGGCCGCAGTGGCTATCCGCAACAGGGAACTGTACGAGGATTTGCTGCGGGCCAATGCTTTGACCACCCGGGCGGAAAGACTGGCCTCTTTAGGGGTTCTCACGGCAGGCATTGCGCACGAAATCCGCAACGGCCTGCATGGACTGCAGGGGTTTGCGGACCTGTTGGAAGAGGGGACCAGGGACCGGGAAGACCTGAACCGCCTGGCGAAAGGCATTATCTCAGACGCCGACCGGCTTTCCCGCATGTTGAATAATTTCCTGCTTTTTGCCCGTAAACCCGAACTTAATCCGGAGCAAGTGAATCTCAAGGAAATTCTCACCACCTCAGCAGGGATTGTCCAGCGCTTGCCCCAGGCCAAAGGGATTGCAGTTGAGTTTGAATTTGCGGCAGGGGAGAGGATATTTTGGGGGGACAAGGACAAACTTTATCAGGTTTTTCTTAATCTGCTGATAAACGCCGCAGAGGCGGCAGGGACCACCAGGATCAGGGTGCAGCTAAAGTTTTTGCCGCATGGGGCGGAAGTTATGATTGCTGATAATGGGGAAGGTATTGCTGTCAAGGACAGGGAGAGGGTTTTTGATCCCTTTTTCACCAGCAAACCTGCCGGAACAGGCCTCGGATTGTCCATAGTCCACCAGATAGTGCAGGAACATGGCGGCTATGTGGATTTTGCAGACGGCGCTGAGGGAACAAGCGTAACAGTTCATTTGCCGGACAGAAAGGAGAATGCCAGTGAGGGTGGTAATCGCGGATGATGAGCCCAGGGCCAGGGAGTTCTTACAGCTGGTATTGGAGAAAATCCCCGGGGTGGAGGTAGTGGGGCAGGCCGGGAACGGCAGCCAGGCGGTGCAGCTGGCCCGTGACCTGGCGCCGGACTTAATGTTTTTGGACATCCGGATGCCTGAGCTTGACGGATTGGCTGCGGCGCGGGAGCTGGCGCAGCTTTCTGCGCCGCCCCGGGTAGTGTTTGTGACCGCCTACGACCAGTATGCATTAGAAGCTTTTAAAGTCCAGGCCCTGGACTATCTGGTAAAACCTTTTAAGGCCGAAGCTGTGAGGGAAACAATTGAACGTTTCAGACAGGAAGCATCGCGCGGCAACGGCGTGGACATGGAGAGAGTGCTGAGCATCCTGAAGCGGGGAAGACACGCTAAAATTCCCCTGCCGGTGGAAGGGGGCAACACAATTTTGCTGGACCCCCGGGACATCCACTATATTGAACGCAGAGGACTGGATGTCGTGGTTAAGACGGCCAAAAAGGTTTACACCACCAACATTAATCTGAAGGACTTTGAACAGAGACTGGACCCCCTGGACTTTTTCCGCTGCCACAAAGGCTATATCGTCAGATTGGAATTAATAGAGGAAGTTATTCATTCGGGCAGGACTTTCGAACTTCTGCTGAGTACCGGGGACAGGATTCTTTTGAGCCGGGAAAAGGAAAAACAGCTCCGCAGGTTATACAGCTTTTAGGACGTAAGGGCAAGAATCTTGAAGCTCTCCATTTCAATGGAGAGTAGTTCACAGGCTGGTGACAATTCGCTTGTCACCAGCCTTTTTCTTGTACCTCAGGAAAGTATATACTCGGCAACTTTTGCCGAGTATATCGAACACGGGCACTAAAACGCGCGCGCTGAGGAAAAACGAAGCGCGCGTTTCTTGTGGGGGAGTCGGTTTATGGCAACTTTAGTCGAACGGGTAAATTTGTTGCACATACAGGCAGGATTGCTGCGCGAAGTGGTAGAATAGCTAAATATCGTTCGGGCCTGCATGGCTTCGCTTTCGGTTCGCGCCGGCTAAGCCTCGCCCCGATAGTGAATAAATTTACAAATAATTAAACTAATTGCGGGTGAAAGCAGTGAGCAGTGAAATCAGTACAATTGACCCGGAAAAAAAGGGAGTCAGGGCAAAGGAGAAGGTAGTCAGCCCTCTGGCTGCGGCAACTGTCATAATAATCACTGTGGCGGCGCTCCTGACCGCCGGGGCTTTTGTCGGGTACAAATTCTTTTGGAACATCTATGACAAGGACAGTAAGGTCGCGCATGACTTTAAGGCGGCCACGGCCAGGGTAAACGCGAACCCCAACGATCCCGGGTCCCGTCTGGCCCTGGGGTGGAGCTACGCGCAGCAGGGCGAGCTGGACAAAGCCATGGAACAATACCAGGATGCCTTAGAACTGGAGCCGGATAACATTGTTGCCAGATACAACATCGCCCTGGTGAAGATTGCCCAAAAGGATTTGCAGGGGGCCAGAGCAGACCTGGAAGGGTTAAGAAAGGACACACCTGAGTATCTGGCGGCCCGCGCCACCCTGGGAAAAGTGTACCGGGAATTGGGCGACTGCCAGCTGTCTGCCCAGGAGTTGGAACTGGTTGCAAGCACGGACGGCGGCAATGCGGACATCCTGTTTGAACTGGGAAAGACCTATGAGAAGATGGGGGATAAGGCCAAGGCTAAAAGCGCATATCAAAAAGCTTTGAGCTTTGCCCCGGGCGATACGGGTATCCAGGCGGCTTTGGCGGCGCTGAACTGAAAACCAGACCAGACAGAAGGGAGTGTGCGGCCCGGGTTTCTGCAAGCCTGCCGCCGGTACGGCATTACGGGGACCTGGCAAGGACTAATGAAGCTTAAGAAGTTGGTAATGGTCGTTTTGCTGATTGTTTTAACCAGCCTGTTGGCGTTTGGCTACTTTTACTTCATCAGGCAGGATCCGCTGGAAACTGTAAAAGGCATTAACCCCGCGGTTAAGTTAAATAAGCCGCCCAAGTTTCTTTACGCCATCAACAGCGAGCCCGCTCACCCCCTGGACAGACCGGCTGCTGTAATGGTGGTCAATCAAAGGATTTATGTCTCAGACGTCGGCAAAGGGCTGGTGGCGGTTTATGACTACAACGGCAAATTTGAGAGCTACCTGAGGCCGGGCACAAGAAATTTTGCCTCGCCCTACGGCCTGGCTTCGGATGGGAAAAACCTTTATGTAGCTGATCCCGGTCTGCACCAGATATTTGTGTTTGATGCAAACGGCAAATATCTCCGAACATTTGAACCGCAGGGAGTGCGGTTAGGGGCCCCGGGCGCCATGCTGTTTCATCAGGACAGGCTTTATGTCAGTGACCAGCCGGTTCACAAGGTGTATGCTTTTGCCCCCTCGGGCGCTTTGCTGCAGTCGTACGGCTCGCAGGGCCACGGGGAGGGGCAGCTCTACTTTCCCCATGGCATAGCAGTGGACGAAGGTGGCAAGGTTTATGTGGCTGACTCAGGCAATGACCGGATCGAAGTCTATAATTCCGACGGTTCCAGCGCCGGAGCCATAGGAGGAGATCAGATGTCCACTCCCAGGGGGCTGTTTTGCGACCGCAAGGGGAATTTTTGGCTAGTAGCCGGTATGGCTAACAGGGTTTTTGTGTACGGCAGCGACAGCAAGAAAGTACTGGAATTTGGGAACTACGGCCCGGATTATGGGCAGATTTCTCTGCCAAACGGGATTTTTCTGGACAAGTCCGGCCGGCTCTACATCACCGAAATGGGCAATTCCAGGGTTTCAGTCTTCAGTCTCAATGATTGAAGCGAGGGTTTTGTAAAGTTTGACCGTGAAAGGAGGTGAAAATGATTGAATTCAGTTAGCGCGCAAAGCAAGAGGCACTCCGCTATGAGCAAGGTTTGGCTCATTGTTGGCAAGAGGCGCCCCTGTTTGAGGAGGGTTTGCCTTATGATTGGCTTAAGCGTCGCCTTGATGATGTTCCTTGGCAGCGCGGCCTTGGCTGCAACCAATAATCCCCACGGCAACTACACTGCAAACACCAATGCGTGCGCCATGTGCCACAAAACCCATACGGCTTCCTCCCCAAGGCTATTGGGCTTTCAAGCGACATACGCCGGCAGCGAGTCATCACCGAATGAGACATACAAGATTTGCCTGTACTGTCATGGTACTGCAGCTTCCGGCAGTATCTACAACATACAGGATGGCATAATTGAAGAGGGTACCAATGTCTGGGCGACGCCCGGAGGCGGCATGGAGAAGATGACCGGCATTGAAGGTCCAAATTCCCTGGTAAGTACGCCGCCCACGGCGACGGTGACTTCCAAGCACAAGGTTGCCGGCGCCACTGCAGACCAAAGCATCCCCGGGGCCGCCACTATGGGAACAGGCATACTCTTTACCTGCAGCAGCTGCCACGACCCTCATGGAACATCCAACAGCAGGCAGTTAAGGGATACCATTACCGTGGTAGGAATAGGGGGCAGCGGGACCAAGACTACCAGCGCCACCGGTGTCCAGGTGACTATCTCGAGTCAGGGAACCAATGAGGTTACAACATGGAATAGCGCCATCAACAATTTCTGCGGCGCCTGTCATGCTGACTACAATGCACAGACCGCCGGGAGCGGCAATACTCCCACCGACGCCGCCAATTATTACACCGCCGGAAAATACAGGCACCAGGTGGGGATGGCCCCGAATGCTGGCATTAACAGCGCCAGGTTCAACTTAGATTACAATGCTCTGCCCCTGAGCAGCGACGGTAACTTGATAACCTGCATGACTTGTCATATGGCCCATGGCACCACGGCCACAGTTACCAATTATGCTCCTCCCACGGGTGTTTCGCCGGCTACCCTCTTGCGCATGGATGAGCGGGGCGCATGCGAAAACTGCCACCGCAAAACCCCATCCACTACTGCAGCCACGGTTGCCGGGGTGAGTCTCAGCAGCGACAAGCTGTACCTGACTGTAACCTTCGACCAGTACATGCTGGCCCAGCCTTCCGGCAGTCCTGTGCTTGGGAATTCAGCGCTCAATCTGGCCAATTACGCGCTGTATAATGGAAGCGGCACACTGATTCCTGCGGCCAACTGGCAGACTACCGGCACCACGCTGGCATCAATTCAGCCCTCCGGGGACAGGCTTGGCAAAGTCGTGACCATCGGACCGATTAAAACCAATCTGGGGACTTCGGGAGCCAACTGGAAAGTGGTTGTTACCAATGTCAACGACTTAAACGCCAAACCGATGAGCACTACCGCCAACTTTGGAACCTTTTCCTATTAAATCTTTGCTTCTTGCGCTCTCAGGCGACGGCCTTGCCGCCGCCTGAGTTATTTTTGTTCTTGGGAAATCTTTTAGCATAACAAGGACAAGGCCCGCATAGATTCTTATAACAAACATTGCCGGATGATGGAAGATTATGTTAATCAAATTCCTGAAAGGAGAGAGGATAATGGTGCGGCGGGTCTATGTCATTAACCGCAGGATTTTAGGTCTGGTAGGTTTGGCAGTGGTGCTGGCGGCGGCAGGGGTGGTTGCCTGGCAGTTGCTGTGGAGCGGGAAAAACCAGGCTGCGTTTTCCCAGCGGAATACCCCGGAGATTACGGTATCCTCCATTGCCCTGGAACCGAAAACCGTGGTTCGGGACTTGACTTACGAAGGAATTGTTTTTCCGATGAACCAGCTGTTTAAGGGCAAAGAGTTTACGGCCGTTGTCAGCTTCAAGAACAGCAGCGACAAGGTTTTGAAGGAAATTCCGGTGCAGGTGGTTTTGTCCGTAGAAGGCAAAACCCCGCTTACCAGGAGCGGCAAGATAAAGGAGATCCCTCCCGGCGGGGTAGTCACCCTCAACTTTGCCAAGTTTTCTGTGCTCGGGGACGCCAAGGGCAAGGATGTAAAGGCAGGCCTGCACCAACTGCAAGTAAAAGTACTCCCGAATCCGGCCGGAGGTGTGGAACTGGCCAACGAGCAGGCGATGATGTTCTTTGTGGACAGCAAAGTGAAGTAGTTTTTGGCGCTACTTTGGAGCAGAAGTCAGAAGTCAGAAGTCAGGAGTCAGAATGTGAAAGCGCTAGGACGTCGGGGACGGTTCTGTTTGTCCTAGCTAATTTTGCTGAACTGTGGCGCTTTACCGCGAGTCAAGTAGGAAGGTTTTAAGTCCTCAGAAATCGTCCCTAGCTGAATCTTCTGTCCTGAGACATCGAAAGAAAGGGACCTGTCAAGATTCGGCAGGATTTGCTAGGACGTTCAGAACCGTCCCCGTTATCCTATTAACCGCCGCCTTTTGGGTGGTATTTTTTTTCCTGGGGGGGCCAGGAAGGAAGACTCTGGATAGTATAATAGTGATTACAGCATTGTCGAAGGGGGCACGCCCCATGCGAGTAAGCCCCACTGCGCCAGGTCTTGTCGGCACCGGTGTTGCGGCTCCGGGGACATCTCTGCCGCTGCCGTCATTGACAGTCAGCCTTTGGTTGATTTCGCCGGTAAGTTCTGCCGTAGGGTCACCCAGACT
Source organism: Bacillota bacterium (assembly GCA_021811155.1). Classification (GTDB taxonomy): domain Bacteria; phylum Bacillota; class Desulfitobacteriia; order Desulfitobacteriales; family JAJXUE01; genus JAJZPO01. The sequence goes on from JAJZPO010000008.1 coordinate 33,228, forward strand.
CGCTTATGCCCAGAATATTACGAGCGCCGGGGTTCCGGGAGCCGGCTTTTGGGTAGTGGTTTTGGATTTTGTTGTCCAGCTTGTTGCGTGGATCTGCGGAGAAGGCAGGGTGGTGCGGCCGGACCCTTCCGGCATAGCCATGCCGGAAGGGTCTGTCAGCATGAGCCTGCCTGAGTTGGCGGAATTTGTGGCGAGGCTGAAAACGGGCAGGTGGGACCCGCCTGCAAAAGCATATCCCGCAGTGGTCGAAGGGGAGGTGACCCGACCGGGGGTACAGGTGATTTCCCCGGCTTATCTGACCCTGTTCCTCCTGGTCAGCGGGACGGTTTCCGGCCGGGAAGGTGCTCCGATGTTGAGCATATTTGTGCCTTTGATCAGTTTCAAAGGTTTGACCGGCGGGCTGCCTATCCTCATCATGGGTCTGATCGCCACGATTTTGGTCCGTACCGTGGTACCGCCGACATCTTCAGGCCTCCTGCCGGATGAGCAAGCGCAAGAACCGGTGTTTCAGTTGAAAGCCCAGGAGCTGATTCAACTGCTGCGGGGGTTTGGGAAGTACTTTAAGTAGAAGTCGGGAGTCAGGAGTCGGGAGTCAGAACTCAGGCTCCGATGCCGCTGCGCGGCATCGCTGATGCATGAAACAAGGGCTGGTTAGCCGTAGGGTCGGTTGATAAAGGGTGTCAAGGGGACAGTCCCCTTGACACCTGTTTCTATGAATTTAGACCGGGTCTCGAGCTACCACGGTGAATGGTGAAGTGAAGAGCCGGATGCCTTAATAGGGCACATCCGGTTCTGTGAGGGGGCGTCGACCGTGAGGTCGACCTCTACTCGACCCAACTGACTCGGACTCGAAAAGGTTTTTTGGGTGATCAGCGGTGCCGCCAGGCGGCATGGAAGTCTGAATTCTGAACAAGGAAGATAGGCCGTTCTCTCCGTCAGGGGAGTTTTTTATTTTGATCAACTGCACAGAGCAAATTGCCGTTTTCCCAGGAACCTAGCGTCAGAGAACCCACTTAGTCCGGACTTTTCCGGGCAATCGAGTCAACTACCTAGCTAGGTTCATCCAACCGTGAGACTCCCACTTCAGTGTCAAGGGGACAGTCCCCTTGACACCTGAATTTAGACCGGGTCTCGAGCTACCACGGTGAATGGTGAAGTGAAGAGCCGGATGCCTTAATAGGGCACGTCCGGTTCTGTGAGGGGGCGTCGACCGTGAGGTCGACCTCTACTCGACCCAACTGACTCAAGGCTCATTTGTGAAAAGAATAACGCAGTTTTTCTAAATTTTTTAGAACATTGGGAAGGATATAGTGTATCCACGGCGAATTTTCTAATAAATCGAAAATAGTACTATTTCACCCGGTGTAATTTCTAACTTTTAGTAAGATGCGTATAATGAGACATGGGGAGGTGATTTTGAGTGGCTAGAGTACGGGTGGCGATTGTCGGCGGGGGGCGGGGAGGCAGTTCCATCTACCGGGCACTGCACTCCATGGAACACGTTGAGATTGCCGCGGTAGCTGATACGAACCCCGAGGCGCCGGCCATGCGCCTGGCGAGGGCTGACGGGATTTTTACCACAGGCAGCACGCGGGAGATTTGCGGCCTGCCTGATTTGCAGATAATTATTGAAGCAACCGGTTTGCCGGAGGTGCAGGCGGAAATCAGGCAGCTGAAGCAAGTCCAAACAGCCTTGATGGAAGCCGAAGTGGCCAACATGGTCATGACAATTATTGAGGAGAAAGAACAGCTGGCAGAAATCAAGCGGCTGAAGGGTGAATTGGACGCCGTGTTTGATTCGGTCCAGGAGGCGATTGAGGTGGCTGACAAGCGGGGCAAAATTACCTATGTTAATCCCGCCTTTACCAGGGTCACGGGGATCCCGGCCAGGGACAGGGTGGGCCGCAACATTTTCGAAGTTTCGCCTGAAGGAGCGCTGGCCAGGGCGCTGCGCACCCATCAGCCTGTGTTTGGGCACCGTTCCCGGGTTGGTGGCTCCACCGCCGAGGTTGTTTCCAATTCCGCCCCTATAGTGGTGGACGGCAGGATGGAAGGGGCAGTAGTGGTATTCCAACCTTTAAATGATATCTACAAACTCTGGGAGCAGCTGCAGAAAAGCACTTCTATTATTGAGGGCTTAAACCACCGCATCGGGCAGATATCGGGGAGCAAATATACCTTTGATGATATTACCGGCACCCATCCTGAATTTGAACGGGTGGTGAACCTGGCCCGGAAAGCGGCAGTACTTGACTCGGCGGTATTAATATTGGGCGAAAGCGGTACAGGCAAGGAGTTGTTCGCTCACGCCATCCATTCCGCCAGCAGGCGGCGGGAGCAGCCTCTTGTAAAGGTGAGCTGCGCCTCGATACCGCCCACCCTCTTGGAGAGCGAGTTATTCGGCCAGGAAAGTGAAGGGCCGGAGAAAATCAAGCTGGGCAAGCTGGAACTGGCTGAAGGCGGAACTATTTTTCTTGACGAGATCGGGGACATAAATTTTCACACCCAGGCCAAACTCCTGCGGGTGCTTCAGGACAAGGAATTTCAGCGGGTGGGCGGCGCTGAGGCCATCAAAGTCAATGTGCGGGTCATCGCCACTTCCAACCGCAACCTGAAGGAGATGGTGCAGCGGGGGGAATTCCGCCAGGACCTGTATTACAGGATCAATGTGGTGGAACTGCGCATCCCGCCCCTCAGGCACCATCCGGAAGATATTCCTGCCCACGTCCAGCACCTGGTGGCCAGCCTGAACAGAAAGTTGGGAAAAAAAATCAAGGGTGTCACCACCGAGGCGGAGGAACTCTTGCAGTCTTACCACTGGCCCGGCAATGTGAGGGAGCTGCAAAATGTGCTGGAGCGGGCCATGGTCACCGCTGAGGATGAAATCATCACTTATCAGCACCTTTTGCCCCTGGTGGAACAGCCTAAGGCCGGCACAGGCCTGCAGTTGGGCGACCTGATGCCCCTCAGCCAAATGGAAGGCATTCTGATCAGGCAGGCTCTTTCCCGCTATGGGGATTCGGTGGAAGGGAAGAAGAAGGCCGCCCAGGCCCTGAACATCTCCCTTGCCACTTTATATAACAAGCTGAAGAACCTGAACTAACGCTAGAAAGGAGCAAGATTTAGGAATGAGCAGTAAGTATCATTTTGTGGTCCGCAGGGTCCATTCCTTGCTGGGACTGCTGCCAATCGGGATTTTCCTGGCCTTCCATCTTACTTTGAACATCTTGGCAACCAACAGCCCGGAGAGGTATGAGAAGGTCATCAATACTATGCGCGAAACACCGGGGATTTTTCTGGTAGAGCTTGTCATAATTTTTCTTCCTATCCTGTTTCATGCGGCTTACGGCTTGATTGTGGTGTACGGCGGGGGAGTGAATACTCTCCGCTACCAGTATTTCCGCAATTGGTATTATTTGCTGCAGAGGATTACAGGCATTATCACTCTGATTTTTGTCGCTTTCCATGTGTTTACACTGAGGGTGGACGGTGCAACAGCCCAAGCTACAGTGACCGCCTTGACTGATTTTGTCAAGACACCTTTCGGACTTGTATTTTATGTTGTTGGTGTGCTTTCAGCCATTTTCCACTTTGCCAACGGTTTGTGGGCTTTTCTCATTACCTGGGGCATCACTATCGGGCCCCGGTCACAAAAGGTATCTACCTGGGTTTGCAGCGGAGTATTCGTTATCCTCGCTGCGGTAGCGCTGAAAACCCTGGCGCAGCTCTTAGCTTAAGCTGACGGGAAAGGAAGGTAAGTAATGAGTAAGATTGTGATTGTTGGCGGCGGTCTGGCAGGTTTGATGGCAACCATCAAGGCGGCTGAAGCCGGGGTATCCGTTGACCTGCTCAGCCTGGTGCCGGTTAAACGTTCTCACTCGGTGTGCGCCCAGGGAGGCATCAATGGTGCGGTCAATACCAAGGGGGAAGGGGACTCCCCCTGGGAACACTTTGACGATACTATCTATGGCGGGGATTTTCTGGCTAACCAGCCTCCGGTAAAGAACATGTGCGAGGCTGCCCCGGGCATTATCCACCTGATGGACCGCATGGGGGTAATGTTTAACCGGACCCCTGAGGGACTTTTGGATTTTCGCCGCTTTGGCGGCACGAAACGTCACAGGACAGCTTTTGCCGGCGCGACTACCGGGCAACAGCTCCTCTATGCCCTGGACGAGCAGGTGCGCCGCTATGAAGTGGAAGGTCTGGTGCGCAAATACGAGGGCTGGGACTTTTTGAGCGCCGTGATTGACGCAGAAGGTGTTTGCCGCGGCGTGACAGCCCAGGACATGAAGAGCATGGAAATCAAGGCTTTCCCCGGCGATGCGGTAATCATGGCCACGGGAGGCCCCGGCATTATCTACGGCAAGAGCACCAACTCCACCATCAACACCGGAACTGCAGCTTCCGAGCTCTATCAGCAGGGAGTGTATTACGCCAACGGCGAGTTTATCCAGATCCACCCTACGGCAATCCCGGGGGACGACAAGCTCCGCCTGATGTCCGAGTCCGCCCGGGGTGAAGGGGGCAGGGTCTGGACCTACAAAGACGGCAAACCCTGGTACTTTCTCGAGGAGAAATACCCGGCCTACGGCAACCTGGTTCCGCGTGATATCGCCACCCGGGAGATATTTCACGTCTGCGTGGACCTGAAGCTTGGCATCAACGGGGAAAACATGGTTTACCTTGACCTGTCCCACATGGACCCCCATGTGCTGGATGTCAAACTAGGCGGTATCCTGGAAATCTATGAAAAATTCGTGGGTGATGACCCGCGCAAAGTTCCCATGCGGATTTTTCCGGCCGTGCACTACTCCATGGGCGGACTCTGGGTCGATTTCAACCAAATGACCAATATCCCCGGTTTGTTTGCCGCCGGTGAGTGCGAGTACCAGTATCACGGCGCCAACCGGTTGGGGGCAAACTCGCTGCTTTCCGCCATTTACGGCGGCATGGTTGCCGGACCCAATGCGGTGGCATTTATCAGCGGTCAGAAAAAGGCTGCAGGAGATGTGCCGAACAATGTCTTTGAAGCTGAAGTGAAGCGCCAGGCGGACAAATTCGCCGGTATTAGCGCCATGCGCGGCAGTGAGAACCCCTATAAGATCCACAGGGAATTGGGCGAGGTAATGACTGAAAACGTCACAGTAGTTCGCTACAATGACAGATTGAAGGAAACAGACAATAAGATCCTGGAATTGATGGAACGCTACAAGCAGATAGACATCAATGACAGCGTCAAGTGGTCCAGCCAGGCCGCTCAGTTTACCAGGCACCTTTGGAACATGCTTGAGATGGCCCGGGTGATTACCATCGGCGCCTTAAACCGCAATGAAAGCCGGGGCGCCCATTACAAGCCCGACTTCCCGGAGCGCGACGACGCCAACTGGCTGAAAACGACCAAGGCCAAATGGACACCCGGCGGGCCGGTCTTTGAGTACGAGGACGTGGATGTTTCCCTGATCAAGCCTCGTCCCCGCAAGTATGACGTAGACAAGGAGGTAGCCAAGTAATGTCTAATGTCATTGAGCTAAGGATTAAGCGGCAGGACGGTCCCGGCCAGCCTTCCAGCTGGGAGACCTTTAAGATTCCCTACCGGCCCAAGCTGAATGTAATTTCTGTCCTGATGGAAATCCAGCAAAACCCGGTGAATGCGGCAGGGAAAAGGACTACCCCGGTAGTCTGGGAGTGCAACTGCCTGGAAGAAGTGTGCGGCGCCTGTACCATGAACATCAACGGACAGGCCCGGCAGGCCTGCACCGCCCTGATCGACCAGTTGAAGCAGCCTATCGTGCTGGAACCCCTGAGGAAGTTTCCGCTTGTGCGCGATCTGATGGTTGACCGGACAGTTATGTTTGACAACCTGAAAAAGGTGCGGGCCTGGATTCCGATTGACGGTACCTATGATCTGGGCGCGGGGCCAAGGATGGCTGAGGCCAAGCGGCAGTGGGCCTACGAGCTCTCCAAATGCATGACCTGCGGCTGCTGCACCGAATCCTGTCCCCAGTTCAATGCCCGCTCGAAGTTTATGGGCCCGGCGGCAATTTCCCAGGTGAGATTGTTCAACGCCCACCCCACAGGCGAGATGAACAAGCATGAACGCCTGGAGGTCCTGCTGGAAGAAGGCGGCATCGCCGACTGCGGCAACGCCCAGAACTGCGTCAGGGCCTGCCCCAAAGGAATTCCCCTCACCACCTCTCTGGCCGACCTCAACCGGGAAGCCAACAAGTTCGCCGTGGACCGCTGGCTGCGGAAGTAGATGCTCAATAGCTGAAGTCCGGGTAACGCTTCGAAGTGTCAGGGGGACTGGTACATTGACACCGCAAGCGTTCACGCCAAAGATGAGTGTCAAGGGACCTGTCCCCATGACACGCTTTCCCCATGACACGCTTCCATAGGGGAAGCCTGAACCATTCTGACTTCTGACTCCTTGAGTTCTGAATTCTCCCTCAAAGAATATCCAAAAATGAAAGGAATGATTTCCTAATGTCACTGCGTGAAGACGCACTGAAGCTCCACCGCGACAACAGAGGCAAAATAGTCGTGCAAAGCAAAGTTCCCGTGCGGGACTCCCGCGACTTGAGCCTGGCCTACTCGCCCGGGGTTGCCGAACCCTGCAAGGAAATTGCGCAAAACCAGGAGCTGGTGGACGTATATACCAACCGGGGCAACATGGTGGCTGTGGTATCCAACGGCACAGCCGTCCTGGGCCTTGGAGACATCGGAGCCTACGCCGCCATGCCGGTAATGGAAGGCAAGTCCGTCTTGTTCAAGTCCTTTGCCGGAGTTGACGCATTTCCGATCTGCCTGGGAACCAAAGACATCGACAGAATCGTTGATGCCGTTAAACTGCTCGAGCCCACCTTCGGAGGCATCAACCTGGAAGACATCGGCGCCCCCGCCTGCTTTGAAATCGAAGAGCGGTTGAAAGCCGAGATGAATATCCCTGTCTTTCATGATGACCAGCACGGCACGGCAATAGTCACCATGGCGGGCATGATCAACGCCCTCAAGATCGTCAAAAAAGAAATGAAAGACATCAAGGTCGTCACCAGCGGCGCCGGAGCTGCCGGGGTTGCCATCATCAAGCTCTTGATGAGCATGGGTGTCAAAGACGTCATCATGTGCGACAGCAAAGGGGCCATTTATGAAGGACGCCCCAGCGGCATGAACAAGTACAAAGATGAAATCGCCGCCAAAACCAACCGCGGCATGGTAAAAGGCGACCTGGCTGAAGCCCTGGCCGGCGCCGACGTGTTTATCGGAGTTTCGGTTGCCGATGCCGTAACACCGGAGATGGTGAAGTCCATGGCCAAAGACCCGATTATTTTCGCCATGGCCAACCCGGTTCCGGAAATCATGCCGGAACTTGCCAGAGAGGCCGGGGCTGCTGTAGTCGGAACCGGGCGCTCCGATTACCCCAACCAGATCAACAATGTGGCCGCCTTCCCCGGCATCTTCCGCGGCGCCCTGGATGCCAAGGCCACTAGCATCAATGAAGCGATGAAAGTGGCTGCAGCCTATGCCATCGCAGGTCTGGTATCCGCTGAGGAGTTGAGCGCCGACTACATCACACCCAGGGCCTTTGATCCCCGCCTGGCCCCCGCTGTGGCCGGAGCGGTAGCCAAGGCTGCCCTGGAGAGCGGTGTGGCCCGTGTCCAGGTAGACCCTGAGGTTGTCGCCCAGCATGTACGCGAATTGGTCGGAAAATAACGCGCTTGTTCATTCGGAACATGTGTCAGCGGTTATAAACTTCACAAGTGTTTTCCCAAGGGTGAACGGGGCGGCTTAGCCGCCCTGTTTCTTTTGTATGATTTGTGTCCGGGCGAATCCCTTGCAGGATTTGCGTAATCTGCGCAGAGTCAAAGGAGTGATTTTTCAGGGCAGGCTGTTGCGTTGGGAAAAATGAAACGTTAAGGGCAAAGGCGCGGCTCAAGTATAAAGTAAGGTGCAATTTCACATAATTAATGGAAGAAAAGGCGCAATCCGTCATTATGTGAATAGACAAAAAATTATGTTTCTCGACAAAATTGTAGTAAAATAAACAAATGTGGGGAAATTTGTCGAAAAGGTAGTGGTTAGAATTCTTAAGCCGTCCTTACTCGCCCAACGTCCGAACAGGGAAGTTCTAATTGGCTTATTCATTTTAGCCTGTTTCATTGCAGCCCTGCTTTGTTCAGTGGCAATATCCATGCTCACTGTCAAGGTTTCTGCGATTACTGCCCCGGACAATGTTGACTTTTTAGTCAAGTCCAATAATCAAGTGTTTGACCTGGTCCCGGGTGATGTGCTGCGGATTGAGCGTACCTCTGTCAAAAAAGCCTTTGCGGGTCAAGATACTGAGATACTCAAGATTTATACCACGCAAGGATTTATCTATGCTGTCCCCGATGACTCGTACTATGCCGCTGTGCAGCAATTGGCGGTGGCTGCGCTGCGGCTGAACGGAGCGTTGGATCAGGCAGGCGCTCAGGTATGGATGAAAAATAACGATGAGAAGACCCTGGATGCAGTGAGGCAGAAAGCTTATGCCGTCGGTACGCAGGAAGACAGGCGGCCCGTGCTGTTTGCGGTTTTGGGGCTGCAAAACCTTCTCCTGGTTGCTTCCGGGCTGGCGACTCTGCTGCTTATCTTCCCGCTTCGCCTTGACAAAGATGCGGAAAGAGCCCCTGTGCCAACCCGGGTCGAACAGCCGGCGTAAGTCGAGGTCCGAGGTCAGACCTGCATGCCGCTAAGTGGCACCACTGATGAAGGAAAACAGACCGATATGCACAATAAGGATGAAAGGCGCTGAATTGGATCGCCTGGGGCTGCAGCTGGCAGACCTTGGTTATTACAACCAGGGTCTCTTTTTTCATAAAAGGCGAGAAGACCCCCATCCTCAATAGGTGGTGGGATGAATCGCCGGCTTCAAACCCAAACACCCGTTCTCAAAACGTCAGCTATTTAGAAGTTGAGAGACAACTCAATTCTGAAACCCGAATCCTATCTTTCTGTTTTGGTTTTGTCCCGCATACATATCAATAGGCGCATGCAAGGCGCGGGGCAGCATTGCGCAAAGGGGGAGTGTGAAATGGTGGGCAGCTTTGACTATCTGCGGCCCCAAAGCCTGGCCGAGGCCCTGGAATTCTTGCACAAACAACCGGAAACGTGCAGGGTTTTGGCTGGGGGGACGGATTTATTGGTCCTCATTCGCAGGAGTGTGGCATCGCCCGCTCATCTGCTGGATATTAAAGCGCTGCCGGAGACAGGGCGGTTTGAGTATACCCTGGGGGAAGGGCTGTTGATCGGGGCCGCCGTAACTGTTAACCGGCTGGCGGAATCGCCCCTCGTGAGGGAGAAATACCCTGCCCTGGCTGATGCGGCCGGGGCGCTTGCCACTTACCAGGTGCGCAACCGGGCGACACTCGTGGGCAACATCTGCAACGCTTCACCGGGGTCTGATCTGGCCCCGGCCCTGCTGGTGTTCGAGGCTAGGGTCCGAGTCAAGTCCTTAAATGGGAGCCGGGAGATTCCAATCGATGAGTTTTTCACCGGGGTGAAAAAGACCGTCCTCAAGCCTGATGAGCTGGTGACGGAAGTTTTCCTGCCTGATCCGGGGGAAGGGGATAAGAGCGTTTACCTGAAACAGGGGAGGGTAAAGGGGCATGACCTGGCAGTGGCCGGGGTTGCTGTCCGCCTGACAGGGTCGAAAAAACTCTGCCTCGCCGTCTCAGCGCTGGCGCCTGCCCCGCTGCGCCTAAGGCATTTGGAAGAGATGCTCAATGCAGTTGGTTTTGATGCTGTAACGGCTGAAAAGGCTGCGCTGGAGGTAGAACATTTTATCCGGCCGATATCCGACATCCGGGCATCAGCCGAATATAGGAAACATATAGCGGCAGCGCTGCTCAAACGGGCCATCCGACACTGTGAAGGGGGCGGAAAAAGTGCGTGAACAGCCTTCCAACACTGGCGAAACCGGCGGGACGGACCGGGTACGCCTAAGCTGTGTTGTCAACGGTGAAAAAGTCAGCGCTCTGGTGGAACCACACCTGACCCTGTTGTCGTTCCTGCGGCAGGAGTTGAAGCTCTTAGGCGTCAAGGAGGGCTGCGGGGAAGGAGAATGCGGCGCCTGCACCGTGATCATGAACGGGAACGCTGTGAATTCCTGCCTGACGCTGGCCCTGGAAGCCGAGGGTGCCCGGATTCTCACCGTGGAGGGTTTGAGCAACGGGGGAGGGCTGTCTGCCCTGCAGGAGGAGTTTGTCAAGCATGATGCCCTGCAGTGCGGTTTTTGCACCCCAGGCATGCTGATGTCAGCAAGGGCCCTTTTGGACCGCAACCCTGACCCTGGCACGGAAGAGATTAAAGAGGCTGTGGCGGGGAACCTCTGCCGTTGTACAGGCTATTATCCAATTCTTGAGGCGATTACTGCCGCCGCCAAGCGGGAAAGGGAGGGTGAGCAGAGGTGACGCCAAGAGAATTTAATCATGTGGGGGAGGAAGCCCTCCGGTTTGAAGCCCGGGACAAGGTGACGGGCAGGGCAGCCTATGTCCACGATCTGGAGCTGCCTGGGATGCTCCATGCCAAAGTGCTGCACTCACCCTGGGCCCACGCCCGGATTACCGCCATTGATGCCTCGGTGGCCCGGGACCTGCCCGGTGTTAAAGCGGTGCTGACCGGGGAGGAACTGCCTTATCTCCTCGGATTGTATATGGTCGACAAACCGATTCTGGCCAGGGGGAAAGTGCGCTATCAGGGCGAGCCTGTAGTAGCGGTGGCGGCAGTGGATGAAGCGACCGCCGAGAGGGCTCTGGCCCTGGTCCGGGTGGACTACGAACGGCTCCCTGCGGTGCTCTCTGTCGATGCCGCTCTGGCAGCTCAGACCCTGGTGCACGAGGATATTGGCCGGTTGGAATATATCAAGGGGGCTTTTTTCCCTGTACCCGGCTCCAACATAGCGAGCTGGCACAAGACCATCCGCGGCGATGTGGAAGGCGCCTTCGCGGCGGCGGATTACATTATGGCAAGTGAACTGAGTTTGCCCCAGGTGGCCCACGCGCCCCTGGAAACCCATGTGGCGGTTGCCAAGGCTGACCCCTGCTCAAACAGGGTCGAGATCTGGACCTCCGCCCAATCCCCCTTTGCGGTGCGAAACCTCTTGGCCAAGGCTTTCGGGCTTTCCCACAACGAGATCACGGTAAGGGTGCCTTTTGTTGGCGGAGGGTTCGGCGGCAAGGCCGGAATTCACCTGGAGCCTCTGGCTGTAGCGCTTTCCCGGGCCAGCGGCGGCCTTGCGGTAAAAATCCGGGCCACCAGGGAAGAGGAGTGCAACCAGCTGCCCTGCCGGGAAGGACTGCGCGGCAGGATCAAAACAGGGGTCAGCCGGGACGGCAGGATTACAGCCATGCAGGTCTGCTACGATTGGGACGGGGGGGCCTACGCCGATTACTCGGTCAATATCGGCAGGGCCGCAGGCTACTCCGGGGCTGGACCTTATGAGATAGCCAATATCGAACTGCATTCCCGCACCCTCTACACCAACAAGGTTTACGGCACTGCCTACCGCGGCTTCGGCCACCTGGAGACCCACTGGGTGATAGAACGGCATATGGATATGATTGCGCAAAAGTTGAACCTGGACCCCTATGAGCTGCGCCTGAAAAACCTCTTGCGTGAAGGCTCTCTGACCATCAGCGGGGAGCGGATCGCTGCTGATTCGGGCAGGCCTGACCACTGTCTCCAGGCTGTGGCTAAGGAAATTGGCTGGCAGGGGTACCGCAGCCAGGCTGAGCGGGAGGCCGCCCTCAAAAGCGGCAAGGCCAGGGGCAAGGGGCTGGCAGCGCTGCACAAGGCGCCGGCCATGCCCAGCACCACTGCCACCGCGGCTGTGATGCAGCTGAATGAAGACGGCACGGTGCGCCTGATGCTAGGGGCTGTGGACATGGGCCAGGGCGTTTACACGGTCATGGCGCAGATTGCGGCGGAAGTCCTTGATCTGCCTTTGCACAAGGTAAAGGTAGTGGCTGAAACGGACACGGACAAAAATCCCTATGACTGGCAGACCGTTGCCTCCAAATATTCTTTTATGGGCGGCAACGCGGTAATGCGCTGCGCCCAGGACGTGCTGCGCCAGTTGAAGGAAACCGCTGCCCGGGTGCTGCGCTGCCCGGTGGAGGAGCTGGCCCACGGCGGGGAACGGATTTATCATGTCCACCACCCGGATAAAGCTTTGAGCTACAAGCAGCTGGCTGTGGGGTATGGCTTTGAGAACGGAAACGGGATAGGCGGGCCTATCATCGGCCACGGCCGCTATATCGCGGAAGGATTGACCAACCTGGATGCCAACGGGCAGGGTCTGCCAGCCCTGGACTGGACCTACGGCGCCCATGGGGCTGAAATCGAGGTGGATGTGGAAACCGGGGAGATTGAAGTCATCAAGATAGCTTCAGCCTTTGATGTGGGCAAGGCCCTTAATCCGGCCTTGGCCCGCAGCCAGGTTATTGGCGGAGTCGTGCAGGGACTTGGTTCCGCCCTGTGCGAGCAGTTTATCTATACTCCTGAGGGCCGGCTGCTGAACCCCTCTTTTGCCGATAACAAGATTCCTACAGCCAAGGATATCCCTGGGCAAATTGTCCCGATTCTGATTGAAAATCCTCAGCTGGACGGGCCGTTTGGGGCCAGGGGAGTGGGTGAACACCCGATGATTTCCGTACCGTCTGTAATCGCCAATGCCGTGTATGATGCATTGGGCATAAATTTCTTCGAGCTGCCGCTCACCCCGGAAAGGATAGCCCTTGCTGTGGCCAAACAGGAAAACCAGGCAGGGTAGGGCACGAGAAGCCGCCGGCATCTTTAACACTGCCCTGGAAGCATGGGGGAAGCATGAGGACGGTTCTTATGCTTCCACCTAGTTGGGGGGTTGTTGCTTGTTAAAAGGGCTGGCCTGGGGCGGTGATTTTGCGGGGAGGATTAAGCGGGAAAAGTTTAGGGTGCACAGTGTTTTCCGGGCGGTCTGCAACCTATCTTCCGGTCAGGGCAAGCCTCTTTTGGCCCTGGTGTCGGAAAGGGACGCCTTGGCCCCCAACGTTTTGTGGGTTGGGCAATCCCGCTGGGCGGATCTAATCAGACCGGGAGATGAGGTGGAGGCAACTGCGGGTGGAGTTGGCTGCGGTGACGTAATGATTGACTGTACAGGGGTTGTACTTTACCGGCGGGCGCCGTGCCATTCTCCCTGCCTGGAGGATGATACACTGGAGCAGGTGCGCAATTGGCTCGAAGTTCAGGCTCCCGGCTTTGCCTTGGCTCAGAGCAGACTTGCATCCCTGCTGCGGCGGGGATTGCAGGAGGAAAATGACAAGCTGCTGCGCGCCGCCCTGAAGGGTTTACTCGGGGCCGGCCCAGGTCTTACTCCCTGCGGAGATGACTTTGCGGCCGGTGCGCTCCACGCCTATGTACGGGCGAGAGAGCGTGAAGCACCTTTTCCCCGGCGTCTGCCTGGAATTGTGGCTGAGGCGGCGCTCGCAACCAATGAGATCAGCAGGACGATGCTGTGGTATGCCGCCAGGGGTCAGGGCCCGGCCTACATGGCGGAAGTGGTGGACGGGATCTTATCCGGCGCTCCGGGGGTGCTCCTGGCGGCCAACAGATTGCGGCAGGTAGGGTCTTCTTCCGGCCTCTATCTTTTGGCGGGGATTCTCCTCGGGTGTGAAACTACCGGTACAAGGGAGCAAATGTGTGATGGAAGAGAAAATCCTGGTCAGGCCCAACACTTATTATGATTCGGTTACCCTGATGTCCGCTTCGCAAAAGGTAGGGCGCATGGAAGGGATTGATGCCGCCCTTCTTGGCATGGGTACACAGCTTAATTTGGAGCTGCTCGGGGCTTTGGGGTTTGACGGCGGGGCTGAGGCAGGTCCCAATGACCTGATTCTGGCCGTCCGGGGTGTGAGCCCGGAAGCTATGGAGCGGGCCTTGGCTGAGGCGGAAAGAATCCTCACCCGGAGGGCTGAGCAGGGCTCGCCCCGCAGGGCGGGGCTGAAGAGCCTGGCCCAGGCGGCAAGGCTCGGGGCGGGCAATCTGGCCCTGATCTCGGTGCCCGGAGCTTATGCCGTCAGGGAAGCGCGTCAGGCGCTGGAGCACAACCTCCACGTAATGCTGTTCAGTGACAATGTGTCGTTGCAGGATGAAGTGGAGCTGAAAGAACTGGCCCATGCCAAAGGGCTGTTGCTGATGGGGCCTGACTGCGGTACAGCCATTATCAACGGGGTCCCCCTGGCCTTTGCCAACGCAGTGCGCCGCGGCAGTATCGGTATAGTGGGAGCCTCGGGCACAGGCATCCAGGAAGTCAGTGTACAAATCCACCGCCAGGGAGGCGGAATTTCCCAGGCAATCGGGACGGGAGGCAGGGACTTGTCCCTGCCTGCAGGCGGCAGGATGGTCCTGGACGGCATCGAGGCCCTGCGCCAGGACCCCGCTACCCAGGTAATAGTGGTCATCTCCAAACCTGCCCCGCCGGAGATCAGGGCCAAGGTCTTAACTGCCCTGGAGCAGTGCGGTAAGCCGGCTGTGTACTGCGTCTTAGGCGGAGAGGCAGGATCCGGTCCTGCCGTGAAACAGGCCGGGACTCTGTTGGAAACTGCCAGCCTGGCGGTGGAGGCGGCCGGCTATCCTGTGCCTGCCCTGGAATGGGTGGGTGATGCTCTTGCAATCGAAGCAGCGGGCAGGTTGACAGGCGGTCAGCGCTATGTGCGGGGTCTGTTCGGGGGCGGCACCCTGGCTGACGAGGCCATGCTGCTGCTGCGGCGCAAACTTGGCAGGGTCTATTCCAACAGTCCCTTGAGTTCGGGAGAAGAACTGGCCGACTTGGGCAGGAGCTTCAGGCATACGGTGCTGGACCTGGGCGATGATCGCTTTACAGTGGGCAGGCCCCACCCGATGATTGACTATACACTGCGCCTGGCCCGGCTGGAACAGGAGGCCCAGGACCCGGAGGTTGCGGTGATATTGTTTGACGTGGTGCTGGGTTGGGGCTCACATCCGGACCCGGCGGCGGAGCTGGAGCCCGTTCTGCGGCGGGTCAGGCAATCAGCCCTGGTATCAGGAAGAGATATCAGCCTGGCAGCGTACCTCTGCGGCACTGAGCGGGACCCGCAGGGTTATCAGAAACAAAAGGATACTCTGGAGGGAGCGGGAGTCAAGGTATTTGGCTCCAACGCGGCGGCGGCGGAATTTGCGGCCCGGGTCGCCCAGAGTGTGGAAGGGGGGCAAAGCAGTGGGAATTACGGAGCTGTTCAACCAGAAGCTTAGGGTGATCAATTTGGGAGTCCCCCTGTTTGCCGCCGACCTGGCCCAACAGGGTCATGCCGTCACGGAGCTGGACTGGAACCCGCCGGGCGGCGGGGACCCCAGACTGCTTGCCGCCCTGGAAAAGCTGGAGAAGGTGAAGGACAAGGTAGATGCGGCCAACCGCCAGGTGTTTTTGGCCATCACAATCGCTCAGCCTTTTCTGGAGGGGATAGCCAGGGCCGGAGATGTGATCCCCGGCATGGGGGAAAGGACCCTGCTCCACGCCGGCCCGCCGGTGGCCTGGAAGGATATGTGCGGGCCCATGCGCGGGGCTGTCCTGGGAGCCATCATCTATGAAGGCTGGGCGGGAAACCCGGCTGAAGCCGAGAAACTAGCCGGCTCAGGCGAGATAGCCTACAGCCCCTGTCATGAGCACGACTCCGTGGGGCCCATGGCCGGAGTGGTTTCTACCTCCATGCCGGTGTTCATCATCTACAACCGGGTTCATGGCAACTATGCCTACTGCACCATCAACGAAGGATTGGGAAGGGTGCTGCGCTACGGGGCCTACAGACAGGAGGTGCTGGAGCGGCTGAAGTGGATCGAAGGGGAACTGGCCCCGGCCCTGCAGCAGGCCCTGGCCCTCTCGGGCGGGATAGATTTGAGGGGCTTGATTGCCCAGGCCCTGCACATGGGGGATGAGGGACATAACCGCAACAAGGCGGGGACATCCCTGCTCTTTCGGCTCCTGGCGCCCTACCTGGCCCGGACAGAGCTGGAGAGGGATGTTATCGGCCGCTGCCTCGCCTTTATCAACTCCAACGACCACTTTTTCCTCAACCTGAGCATGCCGGCCGCTAAAGCCTGCCTGGATGCGGCCGGGGACGTGCCCTACAGCACCATGGTAACAGTCATGAGCAGAAACGGCAGCGAGTTCGGCATCCGGGTAAGCGGCACGGGCAAACGCTGGTTCACCGCACCTGCCAACCAGGTTAACGGCCTCTATTTTCCCGGCTACAGCGCCAAAGACGCCAACCCCGACATCGGGGACAGCGCTATTACGGAAACAGCGGGCATCGGCGGATTTGCCATGGCGGCAGCCCCGGCAATTGTGCAGTTTGTCGGGGGAAGCGCGCCGGACGCCCTGGAATACAGCAAACTGATGTACAACATCACCTACGGCGAGAACAGCGCCTATACCATCCCAGCCCTTGACTTCCGGGGAAGCCCCACAGGCATTGATGTGCGCAAGGTGATCGAACTCGGCATACTCCCCAACATTAACACCGGCATCGCCCATAAAGACCCCGGCATCGGCCAGGTAGGGGCCGGCCTGGTCAAACCCCCCCGCCAATGCTTCGAAGCCGCCCTGCTGGCCTTAGCCGGGACGGTAGATATCTTGGACTAACAGGGCATCTAGAAAAAGGCTTGTAAGCTCAAGGGTGAATTTACTTTCTGCGCAGAGAAGCATTACGGAGGAGCCGTTAGCATACTCGGCGAGCGACCGAACGGGAGCACGAATGCTCGCTTCCTTATCCCCACGAAATTCTTGGGATTGTTTTTCAGGATGAAATTTCGTGGGGGCCCCATTATGCATGCCGGCTACGTTTGCGGCCAGGGGTCCCACTTCTTTCATAGTGCCTAAGATTAGTGGGAAGGTCAATGAGGAAGCGAGCCGAAAAGTATGCTAGGCGACGTAGTCTGCTGAACGGAGCAGAAAGTAAATTCGACCCAAGCAGACCCTAAACCAAAAGGAGAGGATTGCCATGCTCAAGAACTGGGCGAACATCAGGATGTACGACCTGACCCAAAAGCTCAGCCACCTCACCCCGCCCTGGCCCACCTATGAACCGCTCCAGATCAAATTCTTCAAGCGCCTGAGCTCGAACGGCGCCAACGGCCAGCTGATCACAACCTCGAACCACGTGGGCACGCACCTGGACGGCTCCCTGCACTTCTGCACCCACGGCCGGGATATCGCCTCCATTCCGCTCACCGACCTTGTAGCGGAAGGCGTGGTGGTGGACCTGAGCGACATAGCGGAAGACTACGGCATCTACACCTCAAAAGACATTACGGACCGGGTGGAAGTGAAGAAGGGCGACATCCTGATCATCAACACCGGCTATCACAGGTACGCCTGGGACCAGCCGGAAGCGGACGAAGTGCGCTACATGGTAAAACACCCAGGGCCGACCCGGGAATTCGCCCAGTGGTGCCGGGAGATGGAGTTCAAGTGGATCGGGGTAGACTGCGGCTCGGCCGACCATCCCATGAACACCAAAATCCGTGAATGGGCGCCGCGCCAGGCTGTCGAATGTGAACAGTATTTCCGGGAGAAATTCGGCAAGTCCATAGAGCAGATCTTTCCGCCTGACCACTACCAGCTGATGCACGTAGACCTGTTCCCCTATGACATTATTCATGCCGAAAACCTGGGCGGCGACATTGACCAGATTCTGAACAAGCGCCTGATTATCGGCAGCTATCCTTGGCGCTTTGAAGGCGGCGAGTCATCAATCTGCCGGATTGTGGCTTATGACGAAGCATAAGACCCTCGTCCTGGCTTTTGGCGGCAATGCCATCACCCGCCAGGGCCAGCGTGGAACCTTCCAGGAGCAGTTGGAGAATATTGAGCTGAGCTGCCGCGACGTGGTGGAACTGGCCCGTCTGGGTTACCGCATGGTCATTACCCACGGCAACGGACCCCAGGTAGGCAGCATCTTGATCAAAAACGAGCTGGCCAAAGATGTCCTGCCGCCCATGCCTCTGGATGTGTGCGTGGCCAATACCCAGGGATCTCTGGGGTTTGGCATAGCCCAGGTGCTCCAGAACATGCTGCTGAAAGCCGGGGTAAGGCGGGAAGTGGCAGCCCTGGTTACCCGGGTCCGGGTTGACCCGGGGGATGAGGCCTTCTCCAACCCCAGCAAGCCTGTAGGCCCCTTTTTTACCCGGGCGGAAGCGGAGGAGCAGACAAGGAGCAAGGGCTATGCCATGCGCGAGGACAGCGGCCGGGGCTGGCGCCGGGTGGTCCCGTCCCCCCGCCCGCTGGAAATTCTGGAAGGCAGGGTCATCCGGCAGTTGTTGGAACAGGAAGTAGTTGTGGTGGCGGCGGGAGGAGGGGGCATCCCTGTGGTGCGGGACAACTCGGAGTACAGGGGCGTGGAAGCGGTGATAGACAAGGACCTCGCGGCTCTGAGACTGGCCCTGGATGTGGGGGCAGCAGGACTCGTTATCCTGACCGGTGTGCCCAAAGTATACCTGAATTACGGCCGGCCAAACCAGGAAGCCCTGGAGAAAATGACAGCGTCCCAGGCGGAGTCATACCTGAAAGCCGGGCAGTTTCCGGCGGGCAGCATGGGACCGAAAATCGAAGCGGCCGCGGAATTTGTCAAACAGACCGGAGGCACGGCGCTGATTACCGACCCAGCCAACTTACAGGCCGCCCTCCATGGGGAAACCGGCACCAGGATAGCAAAGACCTAGTGGGCAGGCGGAAACAAGCCTTTTGGGTCTGCTTGGGTCGAATTTTCTTTCTGCTCCGCTCAGCAGACTACGTCGCCTAGCATGCTATTCGGCTCGCTTCCTCATTGACCTTCCCACCAATCTTTAGAACTATGAAAGTAGTGGGACCCCTGGCCGCAAACGTAGCCAGCATGCATAATGGGGCCCCCACGAAATTTCATCCTGAAAAACAATCCCAAGAATTTCGTGGGGATAAGGAAGCGAGCATTCGTGCCAAATTGGGGTCCCCACGAAATTAAGTCCCAAGAGAAGTGCACCGGAATTTCGTGGGGTAATCGGAAGGGCGCTCGCCGAGCATGCTAACGGCTCCTCCGT
>JAJZPO010000104.1 GCA_021811155.1 Bacillota bacterium
CGATCTGATATAGTGCTGCCCGACCACACTTACCTGGAGTCCCATCTTCTGATTGACATCGAGCCACCGGTGGTTACCGGCCATGTCTACCGCCGTCCGGTTATCGAGCCCCTCTATGACAGCCGGGACGCCACGGATATCTTCTCGGACCTGGCGGAAAAAATCGGCTTTCTGGAGCAGTGGAACGGCCTGCTGAATTTCACCCTTTTCTTCAAGCCTGATTATTATCTGAAACCGGACCGGAAGTACACGAATCTTGAACTCATGGACCGCTTTGCCAAGAGCGTCTACGGCCCGGACCACGGCCTTGACTGGTTCCAGGCCAACGGCCACGCGGTACGGCGCCAGAAGCCGGAAGAGATGTACATGCCGTGGCAGGGGCTGCGCATACCGGTGTATTTCAACTTCTTCCTGGAGGTAGGCAACGACCTGCAGGCAAAAATGCAGGACGCGGGCCGGGAGTGGGATACTTCGAGTTACCGGCCGGTCCCGGTGTGGCGCGACAGCCACCCCCTGCACAAGCTGCCGCAGGAATATGACCTTTATGCCTTCGCTTTTAAAGAGACACTGCTCAACTTCTCGGAAAGCACCACCGTGCCCTGGATTAACGAGGCCATGAATAACATTCCAACCCACATGGGGGCCTTGATTAATACCAAAACCGCCCAGGCCAAGGGGATCAAGAGCGGTGACACGCTGCGCATCCAGTCTCCCTTTGGCGAACTTACCGCCAGGGCCAGCGTGGTCGAAGAAATTCACCCAGGTGTTGTGGCTCTCTCCAACGGCATCAGCCGCTGGGCCAACCATCCTATCGGCAAGAAACATAACAGTCACTTCAACCGTCTGCTGCCGGCCGATGTAAAGTGGACCGACGGGATGACGGGTCATCTGGAGACCTCCACTAAAGTCAAAATCACTAAACTGTGAGGAAGGGGGAGAGGCAATGCATTTGGGCATGGTTATCGATCTCAAGCGTTGTGTGGGCTGCCAGGCCTGCACCATAGCCTGTAAGTCTGAAAACGGCACACCGCCGGAAGTACTGTTCACCAAAGTCGTGGAGCAGGTGGCAGGTGAATACCCGATCATCAAGAAGAAGTTTATCCCTGTTTTGTGCAACCACTGCCAGGACGCTCCCTGCGAAAAGGCCTGTCCAACCGGAGCGACGTCCAGGCGGGAAGACGGTATCGTCATGGTTGACCACGACAAGTGTATTGGCTGCCGCGCCTGCTATGTGGCTTGTCCTTACAAAAATCGTATCTTTATTAAGAAGGGCGCGCTGAAAACCGGGTATTTCGGCAGGAAGCTCACACCCTTTGAACAGGTGAAATACCCGAAATGGCAGGAAGGCGTAGTTTCCAAGTGCACATTCTGTGTGGAACGGGTGGACCAGGGGCTCGAACCTTCCTGTGTCCAGACCTGTCCAGCTGACGCCAGGATCTTTGGCGATCTTTCCGATCCGGAAAGCAAGGTGAGCCGGCTGATCCGCCAGCGCGGTGGCTACCAGCCCCTGTCGGAAAACAACACGGAACCTTCCGTGTACTATTTGGAATAGGAGGCGAGCAATAGTGGCTAAAACCATGCCGTTGGTGGGAAATGAGTTTGTCGCCGGGTTTCGCCTGCAGACAGAATGGGCGGGTTTGATTGCGGCAGCCTTTTTCTTTGGCAAGATTGGCGCCGGATTGTTCCTGATGTCATTGTATACCGGTTCAAAAGTTGGAGCGCTGACAGGGTTATTGATAGTGCTCATCGGCAAGGGCGGCGCCCACCTGCTCTATTTGGGCAGGCCCGAGCGCTTCTGGCGCGGCCTTACCCGCCCCCGCACATCCTGGGTTGCCCGCGGTTTTTGGGCCATGATGATCATGGCGGTAGCCGGGGTGATTTACCTGGCGGCCCCGGCCGGGACCGCTGTGTGGTGGGTTTTTCAGGTGATCGCCGGACTGAGCGCCTTTTTCGTAGCTGTCTATGACGGTTTTCTGATGAACTCCTCCCCGGCTATCCCGCTTTGGAATACTGCCCTTATGCCGGTACTGTGCTTGTTTTATTCCCTGCTGGGGGGGACGTCTCTCTCGCTCTTTTTGCTCCACGTTGGGGCTGTCGGCTTGGCTATTGGACCTGATTTTCTGGCCAACTTGGAGCTGACGCTGATCTTGACCAATTTGATCGTAGTCATTATTTATCTGCTAAGCATGACCAGCGCAACGGCAGCCGCGAGAGAATCATTGCGCCTGCTCCTAAGAGGACCCTATGCACTCGCTTTTTACAGTCTGGTTATCGGTATCGGACTGGTGTTTACTTTCTTGCTCTCTTATCTTGCAGGGGTTGAAAGCGGTGCCGGGGTCGTCAGCCTGATCACTGCTGCCGATTTGGTGGGTCACTTCTTCATCTTTTTCCTGCTGTTGCGGGTAGGGGTTTATTCCCCGGTGCTGGGTAAGCTGAGCATTTAGATTTTGCCGGGATGTGTAGCGGGCAGAGTGAACTCGTTTAGCTTCGCTAAACATCGGGGCTTCGGTGGGGGACTCTACCCCCACCGAAGAAAACTCAAGCAGTAACCCTACTTATAGAAGTAGAGGTCTTGGATACTTGATCAACTTACTCCTCGTTCGGTTAGACGCGTGAGTCAGTCGGGGATGGCCCTTACTGACTCACGCACCGGCTGGGGGGCGGTTGTCGCCGACTCATGAGCAGGTTAGTAAGAGAAGTATTTGTGTTGTCAATCGCCCTCTATGGCCTGAGTTAGCGCTTTGGATAATAGAAGGGAGTGTAATCAAATGAGTTCACAGAATATTCGCACAATAATTGAGGATCACGCGCTGCAGCGGGTCCCGATGGAAGAACGTAAGAGCTGGCTCAATCTTTCCTGGAACACCATGGGTATTACTTCAACTCTGGTTGAACTGCTGGTCGGCGGGATAATTAGTTTCACGGCGGGGATTTACATGGGGCTGCTTGCCGCCATCATAGTTACAATTGTAGGTTCAGTGTTAGGGTGGCTTACGGGTCATGTTTCATTTAAACAGGGCCTGTCCAGCACGGTAGCCGCCCGCTACCACGGCCTCGGTACCCTGGGTTCGCTTATTGCGTCGGGCATCTACGGTTTTATGATCATCGGCTTTCTGGCTCTGGAAAATGCCCTGCTGTATGAAGGGATACTTTTCTACTTCAAGCTGCCGAACAATCTTGCCAATGCGGTAATTATTTACGGCCTTCTCAGCCTGGCCTGGATCCTCCTGGCCACCTTCGGAATCAAGCTGGTTACTCGCGTTTCCTCGATAACGCTTGTTCTGTTCCTGATCGTCCTGGCTTACATGGTTTTCAATTCTGCTGCCCGTTCAGGCATGAGCATGGGTCAGATCCTAAGTCATGGGGCGGTCTTTCCCGGGGGCACCCCAAGCAGCCACTTTGTTACCGCAATTAATTTGTTGATCGGCTCGGCTGGAGCCTTGGCCCTGGTGGACGCCGATTACGGCAGATATGCCAGGTCTTCCCGCGACGTCTTCCTGATGGCGCTGCTTGGCAATATTATGATGGATATCATCATCTT
Organism: Bacillota bacterium; assembly: GCA_021811155.1. Lineage (GTDB taxonomy): Bacteria > Bacillota > Desulfitobacteriia > Desulfitobacteriales > JAJXUE01 > JAJZPO01. Next base: position 3,542 of record JAJZPO010000104.1, read on the forward strand.
TCTGACCGGGTCTATTCTGATCTATGTTGGTTTTGACACAGTAAAACAGTACTATATTCAGGGCGGGATGTCTCCTGACGCCGCGGCCAACGCCGCTTTGAACAACGTAGGGGCGACATTCATCATCCTGGGCGGGTTTGCCGGCACTTTACTGATGCTCCTGGCCCAGGCAAAGGCCCAGGTCCTTAATACCTACAGCGGCTCCCTGGCCCTGGCCAACTTTTTCGATGCGCTGAAGTGGCGGCCGGGACGCTTATTTATGGTGGTCCTGGCCAACGTGATCGGCATGCTGATGATTGTCGGCAATATTTTGGGGTTGATTAACAGTTGGCTCACCGTACTCGGGGTTATGACCACCTGTCTGGCGGTGATCATGGTGGCAGACTATTTCATTGTGCAGAAGGGTTCTGACGACCTGCATGCGGTCGAGGCGGAAACCATAAACTGGGCAGGGGTCATCACCCTGATCCTGGGTTCCGTAGCGGCCATGCTTTTGCAGAATATCATGCCCATTCCCTTCCTGACGTCGACAGTGATTTCTTTGATCCTCTACCCTCTATTGCGCATCTACGTCCTGAAACCGAGCCTGGCGCAGGGAGGGCGGGGTTTGCGACAGTAATCAGGCAAGCTATTTGATGTGAGCAGGGCCGTTGAACACATATAGTGTTCAACGGCCCTGCTCGTGCCCTGTGTGAAATGACCGCCTTTTAGGAGGGCAAGGCCGACGGCCTTGCCCCGTATTTTGCTGTGACCACCCTATGCAATAATGCATTTTTCCGTTGGTCGGCTCTATTTTCCGTCGGGGACCGGATTTTGACCTTTAGCGGAATTTTCAGACAATACTTTCTAATTTTTTGATATGATTATACCATCTAAAAAAATAAAATGGTGTTTCGCGGTATGAAACGGGGGTGTTGGGATGAGCCGGTTGGAAGAGGATAAGCATCCATTGTCGATCAGGGCAGTGGAAAGGGCCCTGACAATTCTTTCCTGCTTTCGCCTTAACCGGCCGGAAATGAGTCTGGGGGATATTGCCAAGGCTGCCGGCCTTTCCAAATCCACTGCATTTCGTTTGCTGGTAACTATGGAAGGCCAGGGATTTGTGTTCCAGGATCGCAAGACTATGACCTATACCCTGGGACCGAAGATTTTCTATCTGGGCAGCATCGTCCGCAATACATTACAGCTGCGGAAGGTAGCCATGGAAGTAATGGAAGAGTTAGGCAAACGCTGCCGCGAAACGGTCAGCCTTAATGTGGAAGAAGAGGGCGAGCGAGTCGTAGTTGAGGCAGTGGAAAGCCTGGGATTGATTCGGAATATCGTGCACGTGGGGTTGCGCCACCCGTTGTACGTAGGGGCAGCAGGCAAAGTGCTGCTTGCTTTCAAAGATGCCGAAGCTCTGGAGGCTTACCTGCAGACACTTGAGGAGGAACAGATTGTGGTTTTGCGCCGGCAATTGGCGGAGGTCAGGCAGCAGGGCTGCGCTATTTCCCAGGATGAAGGCGCTATGGGTACAGTATGCGTTGCTGCTCCGGTATTTGACCGTTACAGCCAGCTGGTGGCATCCTTGTGTGTATCCGGTACCACTTTGAGCCTGGGTGACCGTTACTGGAAATTGGTTGCCAGGGAAGTAGTGGAGAGCGCGCGCCAGATTTCCTGGCGGCTGGGCTGGCCAGGCCCGGAAGCCGGGTTTGAAGATGTTGAGACCTAAGAAGGGAGGCAAAAATTTGATGAACACCCTGATGACTGGCAATGAGGCGATTGCCAGGGGCGCATACGAGTACGGCATCAGCATAGCTGCGGCCTACCCTGGTACCCCGAGCACGGAAATCCTCGAAAATATTGCCAAATACCCGGAAGTTTACAGCCAGTGGTCCCCAAATGAGAAGGTGGCCGCAGAGGTGGCGGTCGGAGCGGCAATTGCCGGGGCCCGCTCGCTTGTAGCTATGAAAATGGTTGGCGTGAACGTGGCGGCCGACCCGCTGTTTACAGCTGCCTACACCGGCACCCGGGCCGGACTGGTACTTATTTCCGCTGATGATCCCGGCATGCATTCTTCCCAAAACGAACAGGACAACCGCTACTATGCGGCTTTTGCCAAGATTCCCCTGCTGGAGCCCTCTGACTCCCAGGAGTGCAAGGACATGGTGGGACTGGCCCTGGCCATATCGGAAGAATTCGACACTCCGGTGATGCTGCGGATTACTACCAGGGTAGCCCATTCTCAAAGCATGGTGGAACTGAAGGACCCGGGTGAGCGCCCGCTTAAAGCATATGAGAAGGATGCCCGCAAATATGTTATGCTGCCGGCGCACGGCCGGGCCCGCAGGCTTGTAGTCGCAGAGAGGGAAAAGAAGCTTGCCGAATATGCTGAAAGCGTCTCTGTGAACCGGATGGAAATGAGTGATCCCGCCATCGGCATTATTACTGCGGGCATCTCCTACCAGTATGTCAAAGAGGGAGCGCCAGGCGCTTCAATCCTGAAGCTGGGGTTGACCAACCCCCTGCCTGAGCAGCTGATCCGGGATTTTGCCGCCAAAGTCGGCAGGCTCTATGTGGTTGAGGAACTGGAACCCTATATGGAGAACCAAATCCGCGCCATGGGGATCGAGGTCACAGGCAAGGAGCTGTTCCCGCCCTACGGCGAACTTTCCGCGCGGTTGGTGAGGGAAAAGCTGACAGGAGATCCGGGTCCGGCTGTGGATGCCCCCTTTGAGGCGCCCATCAGGCCGCCGGTGATGTGTCCCGGCTGTCCGCACAGGCCTGTGTTTTATACTTTGAAACAGCTGAAACTGGTGGTCTCGGGCGATATCGGCTGCTACACCCTGGGCACTGCCGCCCCCTTGGAGGCTATGGACACCTGCATCTGCATGGGAGCTTCGGTATCCGGCGCTCTGGGCATGGAAAAAGCGCACCCGGAATTGGCGGAGAAAATGGTGGCTGTTATCGGGGATTCCACCTTCATGCACTCGGGTGTGACCGGGCTGATGGATATTGTCTATAACGGCGGCAATACCACGGTGATGATTTTAGACAACTCAATCACCGCCATGACAGGGCACCAGGAGAACCCGGCTACCGGCAAGACCCTGATGGGCCAGCCGGCCCCTAAGGTGGACTTTGTGGCGCTGGTGAAGGCGCTGGGAGTAAAAAGGGTCAGCGAAGTGGACCCCTTTGAGCTCGAAGAGTTGAAGCAGGTGATCAAGACGGAAGTCGCGGCGAAAGAACCATCGGTGATTATTACTCGCCGGCCCTGCGCCCTGATCATCAAGAACACAGAAAAGCCCTTGGAAGTTCATGACTGCACAGGCTGTAAGATGTGTCTCAAACTGGGCTGTCCCGCACTCTCATTTGACGAAGCAAACAAGACTGCGGTGGTGGACGCGGCGCTGTGCACAGGTTGTGGCGTTTGTATGGAAGTTTGCAAATTCAATGCTCTGCGAAAGGCGGGTGAAGCCTGATGTCAGGGGTAACCAACATACTTTTGGTAGGTGTAGGCGGACAGGGTACAATCCTGGCGTCAAAAATCCTGTGTTATGCTGCTCTGGACCAGGGCTACCAGGTCAAGATGTCGGAGATTCACGGCATGGCCCAGCGGGGAGGTTCCGTGGTGACCCAGGTCAGGATGGGTGACCAGGTGTTCTCACCGGTGATTGACCCGGGTGAAGCAGATATGATTGTGGCTTTCGAGCAATTGGAAGCCTACCGCTGGACCCACTTCTTAAAGCCGGGCGGTGTGCTCATCGTCAACGACCAGAAAATTGTGCCTCTGCCGGTGCTGATTGGCGCTGCCGCTTATCCGGGAAGCGTTTTAGCGGACCTGGAGCAAAAAGTGAGCCGGTTTGTTGCCCTGCCGGCGCTCAATCTGGCGACAGAGGCCGGGAACTCCAAGTCAACCAATGTGGTGCTGATGGGAGCCCTGGCCCGGTTTATGAATTTCCCGCAGGAAGTCTGGCAAAAAGCCCTGGAGGAAAAGATTCCGGCCAAGCTGCTGGAAGTAAACCGCCGTGCCTTTGAGGCGGGGTACAACTGGCAGGCGTAACTTGGGAGTCAACGTAAAAGGTCGGAATTCAGAAGACAGAATTCGGCCAAGGAGTCAGAATCTCAGGTCGGAATTCAGAAGCTAGACTTGTTGGATCTTTGTAGTCAGGAGTGTGTGCCGCTTCGCGGCGCCACTCCCAGCCAAAAGGATTTGTCGGCCCTTTTATAAGGCTTGTAGTCTTAATCTTCAGAAGATTGCTACGCTGGGCTGAAAGGAGGGGTATGGAGGTTGCGTTAACGGGAAGCAACCAAAGGAGTGCCGCGGAAAATTCCGGGGCAGATCATCAGGCACCTGGGAGAAGGTGCAATTCAGGCAGACGGCCCGCATATGTTTGGGACGTTTAGCAGAGCCGTGGAGGAGGATTTTATAACTATGACATTACCGAGTCCGGGCCAACGTGTTTTGATGGCAGGAAACAACGCAATCGCCCAGGGGGCCTATGAGGCGGGGGTATACTTCGCTTCGGGTTACCCGGGAACCCCCAGTACCGAGATTCTGGAGGTTATCTCTGAATACCCGGAAATCCGGGCTCAATGGGGCACAAATGAAAAGGTGGCTTTTGACGAGGCCATGGGTGTGGCCATGTCAGGCAAACGGGCCCTGGTTTCGATGAAGTATGTTGGACTTAATGTAGCGGCTGACTCTTTTATGGTTTTTCCTTTTGCCGGTACCGTAGGGGGCTTTGTAGTCATCTCAGCTGATGACCCGGGCATGTACAGCTCCCAGAACGAACAAGACAACCGTTATTTTGCCCGCCTGGCCCAGGTGCCGATGATTGAGCCCAGCGACCCCCAGGAAGCCAAGGACTTTGTCAGGCTGGCCTTTGAATTGAGTGAAAAGTTTTCCACACCTGTCATGTACAGGACTTCCATGCGGGTATCCCACAGCAAAGGGATGGTTACGGTGGGGGAACGCAGCGAAGTTCCGGCTAAGACCTTTGTCAAGGACATCCCAAACTGGGTGGTGCCGGTGTTTGCCAAAGGGCTAAGAGCAAAGCTCGATGCCAAGCTGGCGAGAATATCCGAGTACGTCGAGACCTATCCTTACAACCGGGTTGAAGAGGGCAGTTCCAAGGTAGGGGTAATCACCAGCGGCGCTTCCTATACTTACGCCAAGGAAATCCTGCCGGATGCCACTGTGCTGAAGCTGGCCATTACCTATCCTTTGCCGAAGCAGACCCTGATCGATTTCTGTGCCCGTTTTGACCAAGTGTATGTGATTGAGGAACTGGAGCCCTTCATCGAAGAGCAGCTGCGCTTCTGGGGTGTTACCAATATCATCGGCAAAGACCGCTTCCCCCACACTGGCGAGTTCAGCCCGGACGTGGTGGCCAAAGCAGTGTTTGATGAAGAGCCGGTGCAGGACTTTTCCGGCGAATTCGATTTGATTGTGCGCCCGCCCCAGCTCTGCCCGGGCTGCCCGCACCGCGGCGCCTTTCTGGCCCTGAGAAAGTCAGGCGCTCTGGTCAATGGCGACATCGGCTGCTACACCTTGGGCTGCCTGCCGCCGCTCTCGGCCAACCACACTACTTTCTGCATGGGCGCTTCCATCGGCAATGCCTTCGGCTTCGGCGTCGGCGGCACTGACAAGGTGGTGGCTATTATCGGGGATTCCACCTTTGTCCATGGTGGGATTCAGCCCCTGATTGACGTGGTGTATAACGGTGGCAATACCACCGTAATGATTCTGGACAACCGGACTACCGGCATGACCGGCCACCAGGAACACCCTGCCACAGGCATGACCCTGCAGGGCAAAGAGGCCCCGCGGCTTGACCTGGTCAAGTTGGTTAAGGCCATTGGAGTTGAGCATGTCCAGGTAGCCAATCCCTTCGACCAAAAGGAAATGTACAGCGCTGTTAAAGAGGCGCTTGAGTACCAAGGTCCATCGGTAATCATGACCAACCAGCCCTGCATCTTTGCCAGAGGCGAAAAAGGCAGGAAGTATACTCCTTTCGTGGTGCTGGAGGATAAATGCACCAAGTGCGGGGCCTGCCAGCGGATCGGCTGCCCGGGAGTGCTGCCGGGAGAAGTTCCGGCGATTGATGAGGTGGCATGTACCGGCTGTTCCCTGTGCGAACAGGCTTGCAAATTCGGTGCTATCGTACGGAAGGGGGATGCCTAATGAGCTCAGTAACCAATCTCATCTTGAGCGGAGTCGGCGGCCAGGGAGTGCTCCTGGCCAGTGAAGTACTGGCCCTGGTAGCTGCGGAAGAGAAGGCGGAGGTAAAACAAACCGAGGTCCACGGGGTAGCCCAGCGGGGCGGCAGCGTGGTCAGCCACCTGCGTTTCGGGGACAAGGTTTATTCCCCCACAGTTCGCACCGGGACGGCGGATATCCTGGTTGCCTTTGAACGGTTGGAAGCCGTCCGCTATGGGCACTACCTCAAACCGGGCGGGCTGATGCTGGTGAACGACCTGGAAGTGATGCCTGGCCAGGTAGGGGACTTCAAGCCCTACCCTGCAGGAATCATGGAATTTCTCACGGGCAAGGGCTTTAAGATCCTGGAGGTGCCGGCTACGGCCAAGGCTAAGGAACTGGGCAACCCGCGGGTGGCCAGCCTGATTATCCTGGGAGCGCTCTCCGTTCACCTGGATTTGTCCCGCGAGGCCTGGGACACGGTTATCGGGCGGCGCATCCCGCCTAAATTGGTAGATATTAATATGAAAGCTTTCCAAACCGGCGTGGAGATTGGTACAGGCATCAAAGTATCGGCCAGCGCTTAGGAGCAGAGATACTTTAGAAAAGGTCTGAGGAGGTAGAATAATGAGTGCAAGTAAAACCGCTAATGCGGTCAAAGCGACAAAACCCGCAGCGGGGCAAAAGGAATGCCTGATTTGGGATCCCGAACACGAGACAATGCAGCGCCCGGAATTGGAAAAACTGCAGTTGGAACGGTTGCAGAAAACGGTTGAGCGCTGCTACAACAATGTGCCTTTCTACCGGGAAAAAATGGATGCCCTGGGAGTGCGCCCGGAAGATATCAAGAGCCTGAAGGATGTCAGCAAGCTTCCTTTTACCACCAAATACGACCTGCGGGAAAATTACCCCTTTGGCATGTTTGCTGAACCTATAGAGAATATTGTGCGCCTGCACGCATCGAGCGGGACCACTGGCAAACCGGTTGTCGGCGGTTACACCGCCAATGACCTGAACACCTGGAGTGAGCTGATGGCCCGCACTATGACTGCTGGCGGCGTAACCAAAGCCGACATCGTACACAATGCCTACGGCTACGGCCTGTTTACCGGCGGCATGGGCTTCCACTATGGGGCCGAACGCGTCGGAGCGGCGGTTGTCCCGGTTTCCGGCGGACTATCCAAGCGCCAGGTTATGTTGTGGCAGGATTTCGGGGCAACAGCGCTCTGTTCCACCCCGTCCTATGCCCTGGTACTGGCTGAAACAGCTGAGGAAATGGGGGTTAATCCTGCCCGCGACCTGAAACTGAAAGCAG
>JAJZPO010000009.1 GCA_021811155.1 Bacillota bacterium
TTTAATTAAGGGTCCTTTCATCCGGACACCTCGTATTTTACCAGGAGGGGCTTACTTTTTTCAAAGACCATCTGTTTTCATTACAGGAATGCTGAGGTATGAAAAAAGATCTCCCAGAGGAGATCCAGTGGTTGTTGCTGCGATTTTGGAGTAATTTGACGACAGAAATCTGTGGCGCTTTTGCACGCATAATTGGTATAATTTGGCTGAGGCCAGTCCCTCCATCAAAAGGAGTGATTGGGATTGAATCTTATGGAGTTTCTAGAGACGACGTTCCAGGTGATTTTTCGCCTGGGCGTGGTGGTTTCGCTGCTCAATAATGTTACCACCCTGTGCCGGAACCTGAAAAAGTGGCTGTGCCACAAAGATTCCAGTAACGGTCCCCAGAACCTGTAGGCATCCGGTTCCATAAACTCTTGGAGGGACTGGTCTCATTCCATAGTGTATGTCAGGGAAGGAAAATACATGTAAGCCCTGCAGCGGTTCGGGGACCCAGCTAATAGCTCTAAGCGGAGTAGGAAGCAGCGAGACAAGACAAATAAAACAGTGACAAGGAACGGCGCAAACTGCCGTTCCTTGTTCTTTTTATTAATCTTTCACTCCGCTGGGTAAGCTATCTGAGAAAACAAACAAGAGGTGTTGCTGATGCTTGACCCGCTGAATTATTTTGACGAGTACGGTTTTGCCACTGAACCCATCTCTTTTACCACCTTGGAGGACCTGGACAGCTCAGCGCGGGACTTCTACAACGAAATCTATGCTGACAAGATTGCCAACCCGGACATGCTGCGGCAGGTCTTCCGTGACTTCGCCGATGAGCGGGGCTGGAGCGAGCTGGACCGCCGCCTGATGGCAGCTGCTTTGAGCGAGACCTACGGGGTAGAGGATATGCGCATGTTTGGCTAGCGCGGTTCCGGGACTCAATAATCCTTTGCTCGTTTGCAGGCCCCCCTGAGGGGTCTGCTTTGAATTTGCCTCCCGCTCAACCGGCCTGGGTGCCTGATGTGTCTCTGGACCCCGGTTGAATAGGGTTAAGCCCGGCAGGAAATGACTGTGCTTGGCAGGATTTTCCCTGGCTGGCCTAGAATTCATAACCATTCCGCTGGCCGGATGGAAACGAGGTATAATTATGGCTAATCCTGGCGAGAGCGCTGCTCCCAGGCGCAGAGAAAAAGGTTCAGCCTTCGGCTGTTTTATCATGGGCATCATGCTGCTGGTGGTTTTGGGCAGCGTAATCCAGCTCTTGGCCGGTAGGCCCGATTTCAAGACCGCATTCCTAATTCTTGTTCTGGCAGCGGTGAGTTTGCTCCTCATCTACCAGGTTATCAAGGGAGGGGAAAAGTCCCAGCAGGTGCGGCATCTCAAGCTGGACTATGAAGACAGGGTGATGATGGAGTACCTGGGCATGGACGAAGCTTACCTGGACGACAACCTCGATCAGCGCCTGAAACGGAGTGGGGAACGGGGAGAGCAGCAGGTCATGCACGCTTTGAGCTGGCTGCCCCAGGAACAGTATGCTTCTTTCAACCAGATTTACATTGCCGCCAAAGGACGGGGCCAGCAGTTTGACCATCTTGTGGTGGGGCACAATGGGATATTTCACATCGAGACCAAAAATCATTCCGGCAGGATCACGGTCACCCCGGAAGGCAATTGGGAAATAACCCGCACCATCGCCGGCAAGGTGAGGACAGAAGGCATGGAAAGCCCGCTGGAGCAGATTCGCCGCCATGAGATGGTATTGAAGGATTTTCTCGACGAACTTCTGGGCAAACACCGCATCCCGATCCAGGAGATAGTGGTAATCGCCAACCCTAAGTCCATGCTCAAAGGAGAGCAGCACAGCCCCTTTGTGATCTTGAAACGGGAAAAGCTCCTGGATTTCATTCTGAATTTCGGTAAGCCCGGGTCAATCACTCCGGACAACCGGCGCCGCATTGTCAACGAACTGGAAAAGCGCATTAAGCAGTAAACCGCATCCAGCATAGAGGAAGCGGTTTATTCGTTCCCGGGGATTTGTGCGAGTTTTTGACGGCTTTGAGAGGATTTTGTCCAAAACATTGCGAATTAACAGAATAATATCAATATACTGAATTATGACCTGAGGAAGTTTTGGTTTGACTGAACTAATGCCAAAGCTGGGCGCTTAAACAAGCGTAAGCGGGAGTGCAACGATGACTAAAATTAAACTCCGCACAAAAATTGCCTTGCTCTCGTTCAGCTTGGTGCTTTTGTCCGTTCTGGTGGCCAGCCTGGCTATCCTGGAACGGACCATGGCAGAGGCACGGCAGGAAATTGGTACGCGGGCCATGGCCATTGCCCGAACGGTAGCAGAATTGAAAGATATACAGGACAATTTGGGCCAGCCTGAGGGCTGGAAGGCAGTTCAACCTATTGCGGAACGCATCCGGATAGCGACGCACGTGGAATACATTATAATTTTCGATATGAACAGGGTTCGCTATTCTCACCCGCTGCAGGACAGGATTGGCACATTGTTTGACGACGGGGACGAAGGACCTGCTCTGAGGCACCAGGAATATCTTTCCCAAGCAGTTGGTGTGCTGGGCCCGGCTGTCAGGGCTTTTGTTCCCGTGATGGCTGACGAGGGCACGCGCCAGGTAGGAGTGGCGGTAGTTGGTATTCTGGTTCCGACCCTCAGCCAGACTCTCACATCACTGCGTTTGCAGCTGTATTCTTCTCTCCTGATTGGAGCAGCTTTCGGTCTGGCCGGCTCTTTCTACCTGGCCAGAAACATCAAGAAGAAGCTTTTCAGTTTGGAACCGCCGGAAATCGCACGGATTCTGGAAGAACGTGTGGCAATACTCCAGTCCTTGACAGAGGGAGTGATTGCAGTGGATAAGGAGGGAGTTGTAACCCTGATCAACGCTGAGGCCTGCCGGATCACTGGGGCTGCACCGGAAAGCTACGGCAAACCCATCGAAGAGGTCGCTGATGTGCCCGGACTGCGGGAAACAGTGCTGAGCGGGGAAACCCAATTCAACCGCGATTTGCTGATCAACGAAAACCTGGTTATTGCCAACCTCCTGCCCATCAAGGTCAAAGCGCAAGTTGCAGGCGCAGCCATTACTTTTCAGGACAAGACCGATGTGCGCAGAATGGCTGAAGAACTGACTGGGGTCAAAACATTTATTGAAGCCCTGCGGGCCCAGAATCACGAATCTCTCAACAAGCTGCATACGATTGCCGGACTGATTCAGTTGGAAAAGTATCAGGCAGTAATGGATTATATCTTTACCGTAACCGAAGAGCAGCAGGAAATAACCAGGTTTCTCAGTTCCCGCATTCGCAATCCGGCCCTGGCCGGCTTGCTGCTGGGGAAATACAACCGGGCCAAGGAATTGAAGGTTCAGCTGTATTTTGACCAGGAGTCAGGCATCCGAGAATTGCCCCCCGGAATCGAAATCAGCAGTTTGGTCATTATCTTGGGCAACCTGCTGGAAAATGCGCTGGAGGCTGTCAACGGCCAAAGCCTGAGTGAGGTCCATTGTTTACTCCAGCAGAATGACTGGGAACTTCTCCTCTCCGTGGAGGACACAGGACCGGGAATTCCCGGTCCTGACATGGAAGCCGTGTTTGAGTGGGGATTTAGTACCAAAGGCAATAACCGGGGCATCGGCCTGTTTCTGGTCAAACAGGCTGTGGACAAAAACGGGGGAAAAATAGAGGTTGAGTCGGGAAGCTGGGGAACCAGATTTCTGGTTCGCATCCCTCTTCCCGGGCAGCCTGCAAGATAGAAGGGAGCTTCGCATATCGAACGTCGAACGTCGATTTATGGATGGGGGGAAAGCCGATGGACGAAATCGCGTTGGTTTTGGTTGAGGATGACCCTATGGTCATGTCAATCAACGAAGAGTTCATCAACCGGGTCGGAGGATATAAGGTAATCGGAACAGCCCACTCCGGCCGGAGGGCCTTGGAGATACTCAAAGAATCACGTCCGCGTCTGACAGTGCTTGACATCTACCTGCCTGATCTGGACGGTCTGCAGGTCCTCCGCACAATCCGCCAGGAACAGATCCCAACCGACGTGATTATGCTTACCGCAGTGCATGATGTACCTACGGTGCAGGAATTTCTCCGGCTCGGAGTGATCGATTATATCATTAAACCTTTCAAATTTGAGCGCATCAGGACCGCCCTGCTGAAATACCGGGAGTATGCGGACAAGCTGGCGGGGTGTGAGGCTCTTGACCAAAGGGAGTTGGACAGTCTGCTTGCCAGGGTTGGAGCTGACAGGCAGCGTGACAACACAGCAGCCGATCTGCCGAAAGGTTTACGCGAGATAACCTTGCGGCAAGTCCTCACATTCCTGGAGGAGATGGCGCAGCAAGTTTCCGCCGAAGAGGTTGCCGAAGGAGTGGGCCTGGCCAGGGTCACGGCACGGCGCTACCTGGAATACCTGGAGAAAACAGGGAAGGTGCGTCTGGAAACGCGTTACGGTTCCATAGGCAGACCGGTGAACATGTATAAGTTTGTCAGCTCAAGGCTGTGACAGGGGTAGGGACTATGGCCAGGAAGATATTTTTTTGCTTAATGGGATTTGTTTTGCTTGTTTCCGGCTTAGCCGGATGCAGCAAACCGGTTACGGACCACCAGCAAGTCGCCAAGAATGAAAAAATAGTGATTAAATTCTCCCATGTCACGGCGGAGAATTCCCCCAAGGGGTTGGCGGCCAAGCGCTTTGCCGATTTGGTGCGGGAGAGAACGGGCGGTTATGTGGAAGTTCAGGTTTTCCCCAATTCTACGCTCTACAAAGACGGTGAGGAAATCGATGCCCTGGAGACAGGGGCTGTACAGATGATTGCCCCTGCCACATCCAAGTTGTCCGCTCTGTTTCCGGAGTGGCAGCTGCTGGACCTTCCCTTCGCTTTTCCAGACCTGCAAGGTGTGCACACATTTATGGCCGGCCCGGTTGGCCGGCAGTTGCTTGCCCAGTTTCAAACCAAAGGCATGCTTGGTCTGGCCATGTGGGACAGCGGTTTTAAGGAAATGACCGACAACAAGCGGCCCTTGCTCAAGCCCTCTGATTTTCAGGCGCTGCGGTTCCGGATCATGCCCTCCCAGGTTCTGAGGGATCAGTTTGAACTGTTGGGGGCCTCGACCTATGAGATGCCCTTTAACGATGTTGGACGGGCTCTGACCTCAGGCCAGGTAGACGGTGAAGAAAATACGATCTCCAATATCTATACCCAGGAATTTGATCAGTCGCAAAAATATCTTACTCTCAGCGACCACGGGTATTTGGGTTATGTCGTACTGACCAATGCGCAGTTTTGGCACAGCCTGCCGGCAAATATCCGCAAGACATTGGAGGATACCCTGGCGGAAGTGACGCAGTGGGAATGGTCCCAGGCAGAAGAGGTAAACAAACGGCAACTGGCCGAGATCGAAAAGCAGGGACGCCTCCACATCGAGCGCCTGACTCCCGCTGAAAAACAAGCCTGGGAACAAGCCCTGCGCCCGGTCTACGACCGCCTGGCAGAGCGAATCGGCGCCGGCCCCGTAAACAGCGTCAAAGAACTTGCCAAGTAGATCCATACCGCTGACCAGAGGAGAAGGAAAAAGGCTGGTTAGCTGAAGGGTGAGTTTACTTTCTGCGCAGAGAAGCATTACGAAGGAGCCGTTAGCATACTCGGCGATCGCCCTTCCGATTACCCCCAGAAATTCCGGTGGGTGTCAGGGGGACGGGTGGGTGTCAGGGGGACGGGTACAGTGACAGCGACTTGATTGAAAGGGGAACACGTGTGCAGGAACGTTAGAGCAGTGTCAACGTACCTGGAGCAGTGTCAACGTACCTGTCCCCGTGACACTCCCTCAGTGGTGCCGCGTAGCGGCATGCCAATCCGACTTCGGACTTCGGACTTCGGACTTCGGACCTCGATTCAGCGGCCGGCAGCTATAGGCCGAGATAGGCTACCCTCAATTTTTCGTCGCTGAGCAGACCGGCGGATGTGCCTGACATGACAATCCGGCCCCCTTCCAGGACATATCCCCTGTCCGCCCGGCGCAAGGCTTCTTCCACATCTTGTTCCACCAGTAATATCGTTGTGCCCTGACGGCGGATCTCAGACACCAGGTCTAACAGCATGTCCACAACGATGGGGGCTAGGCCAAGGCTCATTTCATCGAGGAGAAGGAGCGCCGGGCGGGACATCAATGAACGCCCCAGAGCGCACATCTGCTGCTCGCCCCCGCTCAGGGTGCCGGCAGTCTGATGCCTGCGCTCACCCAGACGCGGGAAAAACCCGTAAATGCGGGCCAGATCCTGCTTTATTTCCTTGTCCCGGCGCAGGTAAGCCCCAGTCAGGAGGTTGTCCTCCACACTCATGCCGGCAAACAGCCAGCGTCCCTGCGGGGTCATGTTCAGGCCCTGCTTAACTATGTAGTACGTGTCCTTGCCGCCAATCTCCTGACCGCGAAACCTGACGTTACCCGACCAGGGGGTGTTTAACCCCATCAGGGTTTTTAACAGGGTTGTTTTCCCCGCGCCGTTCACACCGATCAAGGCAACAATCTCGCCCTCATTGATTTCCAGACTGATGTCCCACAGGACTTGGGTGTCACCGTATCCGGTACTGAGATTATTGATCGCCAGCATCAAGCATCACCCCCGAGTCCGGTTCCCTCAGCTTTGTGTTTGACATAGCGGCTGCCCAGATATGCTTCCTGCACCTGGCTCATGTTAACCACTTCTGTTGGCTGGCCGTCCGCAATCAACTGGCCCTGATGCAGCACAATCACCCTATCCGAAATATTCATGATAACCTTCATCAAGTGTTCAATTACCAGCATGGTGATTCCCTGCAGGCGCAGCCGGTTTAAAAGTGCAATCGCCTTATCCAGTTCAACAGGATTTAGGCCGGCCATTACTTCATCCAGCAGGAGCAATTTCGGCTGCAAGGCGAGGGCCCGTGCCAACTGGAGGCGTTTTTGATCCGGCAGGGTCAGGTCGCTGCACAGGACACCGGCTTTATCAGATAATTCCGTTAAGTCGAGGAGCCGATCCACCTCTGCTTCGAGTCTGGATCCGCGCAGCCCGATGGTCCAGGCCGCCAGGCGGATGTTCTCCCGCAGGGTCAGATCCCTGAATATTCGGGTAATCTGAAAAGTGCGGGCCAAGCCCAGGCGGGCAATGCGCCAACTGGCAAGATTGTGTACCGGGCGGGAAAAGAAATAGATTTCACCCCGGGTCGGACGGTCACTGCCGGCGATCAGGTTGACCAGGGTGCTTTTGCCCGCGCCGTTTGGACCGATCAGACCGGTGACAGTGCCCTCGGCCAGGGAAAAGCTAATGTTCTCCAAGACCCGCAAACCGCCGAAATCCTTGCCTAAACCTTTGACTTCCAAAATCCCCATGTTAACCGCGCAGCGGGAAGTTGCTTTGTCCGCGGCGCTTTCCTCCTTTCCCGGGCCGGCGGAATCCCAAGATTCCCTTGGGCAGGAACAGTACTACGGCAATAATCCCCAGCCCCAAAACAAGGGAAGAAGCGTTCTGGGATACTTCCATGGCCAGTTGAGTGAGAATGCCGATGAGTACGGCGCCCAGAACCGGTCCGGCCACAGTTCCGGCCCCGCCCATCATGGTCATCACGAGCATGAGTACGGTAATGCTCGGTTCAAAGACTGTGGGAGGGTCGATATAGCTTTGCCAGAGGGCGTAAACCACGCCGGCCATGGCCCCCAGCACGCCCGAAAGGGCAAAAGCGCTGCTTTTGGCCAACACGGTGTTGATGCCGATTGCCTGAGCAGCCACTTCATCCGATTTAATGGCCAAAAGGGTATTGCCGTACTCGGAATGTATCAGCAGGTAAGTAATCAGGGCTGAGAGAACCGCGATGGCGAGCATTGCGTAGTAAAATACTGCAGGGGAGCCAACTATAGGCAGGGACATTCCCATGCCTGCCCCCAGAAATTTGGTGTTGGTGACCACGGCAAGGGTGGCTTGGGCCAGGGCCAGGGTGGCAATGGAAAAATAGTGCCCTTTCAGGCGCAAGAGCGGCAGCCCCAGGAGCAGGGCAAATATGCCGGTGCCAAGGACAGCTGCCGCTGCAGCCAGCCAGTAGGGCCAGTGCGAGTTGACACTCAAAGCCCCGGCCAGCATGGCCCCAAGACCGAAGAAAGCGACATTGCCGAAGGACGGGTACCCGGTCAGGCCGCCGATAAGATTCCAGCCGCCGGCTAAGGCAGCATACATAGCCATTTCCGTACCCACCTGGACTATATAGTCATTGGTAAGAGGCGGAATCCCCAAGGCAATGAGCAGGATACCCGCGGCCAGTAACATATCACGCTTTTTCTTCATCAGCCTGCCCTCCCCAGGACGCCGTTAGGGCGCAAAACCAGAATGATCAGGAGCAGGCCGAAAGTAATCACGTTGACATAAGTGGGGCCAAACACAACTGAACCAACGGCATCAAGCACGCCCAGGATCAAGCCGCCGGCCAGGGGCCCCCAGGAAGTTCCCGCTCCGCCCAGGATTGTTACCACAAAGGCGCCGACAGTAAGCGGCCCGCCAGAAGCCGGGGAAAAAGCGTTGCTCAAGCCGAAGAAAACCCCGCCGATTGCTGCCAGGCCGGAACTCAGGGCAAAAGTAAGGGCATAGACATGAGGAATCTTCAGACCCATCAAACGCGCCGGCTCCATGCCCATGGAGGTGGCCCGGATAGCCCTGCCCGGCCGGCTATATTCCAGAAACAGCCACAACAAGACAGAGAGCACAATGAGGAAAAGCAGGGCCAGGGTGCGCACAATCGGAAACTGCAGACCGAACCATTGCCAGGAAGAGTTGGCGTAGGGTGTGTTAATCGACTTGAAATCAGCCGTAAAGAACAGGATCATCAGGTTGGCCAGCACAAAATCCATGCCAAAGGTGAGCAGCAAGGTCATAAACAA
This sequence comes from Bacillota bacterium, assembly GCA_021811155.1. GTDB lineage: Bacteria > Bacillota > Desulfitobacteriia > Desulfitobacteriales > JAJXUE01 > JAJZPO01. The sequence goes on from JAJZPO010000009.1 coordinate 8,917, forward strand.
ATTGCTGGTGATAACCCGGTTGATCAGGAAAAACTGGACCAAATAACCCCAGGCGAAAAAGACAAGAAAAATCAGGGGTACAGCCAGCAATGGGTCAAGGCCAAGATGCTGCAGGATCAGGACAGCCAAGTAGGCGGCAAGCACCTGAAACGAGCCATGGGCCAGATTAATCAGGTTCATTACTCCCCACTGCAGTGAAAAGGCCAAAGCCGAAATCCCCAGAATCCCCCCCTGCAAAATTCCGTTAACCAAAACCTGCAACCATAAATGCATAAATCTCCCCGGTCCACTCTTGAGCAGGCCGGGGCTCCCTCCTCCCGGAAAGAAATAAGAGTACTACTCCTGAAACCGACTTCCTTATCCGGAGTTTACCGCCACTTGCATTTCTGCTATGTATTGTCGAACTTCGGACCTCGGACTTCGGACTTCGAAAACCAGGTGGAGCCGTTGAGAAACCCCAACGGCTCCGGATATCAAAGTTATTTACCGCTTGTTCCAAGCCGGCAGCGGGAAATCCTTAAAGCTCTGGCTGAAGGAACCCGGCCAGACAGTTACGGCTTTGCCGTCCTGGATCTGGATCACCGGCAGTTTTAAACCGCTGATTGATCCATTGGATTCAATTGTAAAGTCGCCGTCAAAAAGGTGAACGGTACCAAGGCCGGCTAAAGCGTCCCTGACTTTCTGGGGATCCTGGGATCCTGCCTTTTGAATGGCCAGGCCCATCAACTCGGCGGCAGCAGAGGCCATGGCCGAATGGTAATCCGGGTCAACCCCGAAGGTTTGCTTGTAAAGTGCGGCATAGTCTTTTGACGTGCCGAAGACGTCATCTTTGTAGGGCAGGTCCGGTGTCCAGAGGCTGGCGCCCAGGATGCCTTCAGCATCTTTCCCAAGGGTTTTGGCAAAGGATGGCATGGTCGGTCCCACGGTAAAAGCTATGGATTTAAAATTGACGTTCATCTGTTTGGCTTCTTTGACCAAAAGAACAGCTTCCTGGAAGTGGCCGGTGCCGATCAGGGCATCGGGCGCCTTCTGGGCAATCTGGGTGAGTTGGGAAGTCAGGTCGGAAGCGTTGCTGGGATACTGGGCGCTGTAAACGATATCGAACCCGTGGCTCTTGGCGTATTCCTCCCCGCCCTGGTCCGCCTCCTTGGAGAAAACATCGTCAGCGTGCAGAAAAGCCAGCGTTTTGACCCCCTGGGTTTTCAGCAGATCCAACACGGAACCCAAATAGGCGCCGGAATAGGGGTAAGCAGAAAAGACGTATTTGTAGTCGCGGGTGAAAATGGACTTGGCTCCGCCGCCGCCAGAAATCATCGGCACCTTATGTTTTTCGGCTACCGTGGTGGCGGAGAAAATATTGCCCGAAGCATACGGGCTGAGGAAAAGTCTGATATTGTCCTGGGTATACATTTTTTCGGTCAGAGAAGCGCTATTGGTAGCAACGCTCTGATCATCCTGAAAATTGATATTTACTTTGTAACGTTTGCCGTCCACCAATAAGCCGCCTTGTTTGTTCACGACATTTTGCCACAAGGTATAGCCGTCGTGAACAAGCTTCCCTTCATTGGCCAGACTGCCTGTGGCGGCCACCGGAGCGCCGATGGTGATTGTACCGGCGCTACTGCCGGAATCCTTGCTCGCGGTATTGCTGCTGCCGCACCCGCTTAATACCAGGGTCAAAGTTACCGACACTGCTACCAGGGCCTTTGCCAGCCTTTTGGATTTGTGCACATCCATTCCTCCTTTTTTGAATTTTCAATTATTTATTATAAGGTCTGGAGACCGGTAAAAAACAATTTGAACATATTGATATTGTTTTGGTCATTTCGGTATTTGAGACTGCAGGACCGGATCCTTGCCCGGCACCACCATCGGCAAAGCTCGGCCAACCCTGAGGACGTGCCGAGAATCTGCTCTTAGGTGGCAAACCTGTTGTTAAAGACGGGCAGGTATTTTTCTTGTATTGTGGAAGTAGAAGATACCAACGATTTCGATTTCACAGGAGTAGGGAACATGAACGCAAGTTACCAGGTAGTTTTTGCGGTTGTTGTCTTTCTGGCAACCTATGCATTAATCATCGCCGAAAAATTCCACCGTACTGTAGTGGCATTAGCCGGGGCCGCCCTGGTCTTGGTGTTTGGCGTGATTTCCCAGGAAACAGCGGTGGAGTCCATCGATTTCAACACTCTCGGCCTGTTGATCGGGATGATGCTGATTGTGGGAATTACCCGGCGCAGCGGGGTATTCGAATACCTGGCAGTGAAAGCGGCACAATGGGCCAAAGGGGATCCTTGGCGCCTGATGCTGTACCTGGCCATAGTCACCGCCGTCACCTCGGCTCTGCTGGATAATGTGACCACGGTCCTGCTGATTGTGCCTGTCACTTTCTCCATTACCGCGGAACTGGAGTTAGACCCCACGCCCTTTTTGATATCGCAGATTCTTGCCTCAAATATCGGCGGGACCTCGACTTTAATCGGTGACCCGCCCAACATCATGATTGGCAGCGCTACCGGGCTCGGTTTTTCAGACTTTATCGTCAACCTGTTTATTCCGGTGGCCCTGGTGTTCGCAGTCAACATGCTGCTGCTGAGGCGGATTTTCCGCAGCAAAATGGCGGTGGAGGAGGGACTTAAACTCAAACTGGCTGGGCTGGACGCCAACCGGCAGATCAAGGACTACAGCCTGCTAAAGAAATCCCTCACCGTGCTTGCCCTCACCATCCTGGGCTTTGTGCTGCACCAGGCCCTTCACCTGGAATCAGCCACCATAGCCCTGGGCGGAGCCTCTTTGCTGCTCCTGATCACCCGGGAAGAGCCCGAGGATGTGCTTTTAACGGTTGAATGGCCCACCATTTTCTTCTTTGCCGGGCTGTTTGTTGTGGTAGGCGCTCTTGACCATGTCGGCATCATTGAGTGGATAGCCAGGCAGTCTTTGGCTGCGACAGGCGGGGCAGTGAAGGCATCCACCATGCTCATTCTCTGGCTGTCCGCTCTCGCCTCGGCCTTTGTCGACAACATACCTTTCGTCGCTACCATGATACCCCTGATCCAGAAGATGGGGGAAATCGGCGGGATTGCGAACCTGCGGCCCCTGTGGTGGGCCTTGTCCCTGGGGGCCTGCCTGGGTGGAAACGGCACCCTGATCGGGGCCTCAGCCAACGTGACGGTTGCAGGGCTGGCGGAAAAGCAAGGGGTGATTATTTCCTTTAAAGGTTTTATGAAGGTGGCCTTTCCCCTGATGCTGGTCTCAATTGCCATATCTACGGTTTATATCTATCTGGTGTATCTGTTATAGCTCGAGTCCAAAAGAAAAAGACCCCCGGACGGGGGCCAAAAAAGAGGAGGGATAGGACAACGGGGACGGTTCCTGACGTCCTAGCGAATAGAGTCGCTTTGGGACAGGTTTCCCCGAATTGACCAGAAAAAATTCCCAGCGGACTTAAAGATTCTCTGCCGGTTGTGGTGGGGCAGCCCTAATGGGGCTCTCTTTCATACTGGGTTTGGGTAGCTGTAGACTTTACCTTCCCAGGTACGCAGCATTATCCGCTTGGACTGGAGCCCAAGCACATATTGGGGCAGGACTGGGGTTTTGCCGCCTCCGTCAGGGGTATTGATGATGTAAGTCGGAATAGCCAGACCCGAGGTGTAGCCGCGCAGTTTTTCCATGATTTCCATGCCTTCTTCCACCGGGCAGATAAAATGCCTGGTCCCGGTGACGTGTTTGGCCTGGAAGATGTAGTAGGGCCGGATGCGCACTTTCAAGAGTTCCTGCATCAATTTTTTCATGATATGGGGATTATTGTTGATGCCCTTGAGCAGCACGGCCTGATTGCCCAGCACCACGCCCGCCTTGACCAGCCGTTCTGTGGCATCCCAGACTTCCGGGGTAATTTCCATGGGGTGGTTGAACTGTGTATTCAGGTAGATAGGGGGGTACTTGGCGAGGATTTCACACAGTTCAGGCGTTATGCGCATCGGCAGGGTAACTGGCACCCGTGTGCCCAAGCGTTTGATTTCCACATGCGGAATGGAACTAAGCTCGCCCAGGAGCCAGTCGAGGAGGCTGTCGGACAAGAGCAGGGCATCCCCGCCGGTAATCAAAACGTCGCGGATTTCCCGGTTGGCCCTGACGTAGGCGATGGCTGCTTCCAAATCTGCCCGGGTTTTGTGCAGGTCCCGCCCGCCGATATTCCTGCGCCTTTGGCAGTGGCGGCAGAAGGAGGCACACTGGTTGGTCACGTTTATGATCAGCCGGTCCGGGTAGCGCCTGGTGATGCAGGGGGCGGGTGAGGTCAGTTCTTCCCCCATTGGGTCGTCTACCCCGCAGCTGTCGTCCAACTCCAGCAGGGAAGGGATGCTCATAAGTCTCACAGGGCAGTTTGGGTCCTTGGGGTCCATCAGGCTGGCATAATAGGGCGAGATGGCCCAGCGGAAGGTTTTGGCCACTAGCTCTATTTCCGCCTGCTGCTCGCGGTCTAACTCCAGCAGCTGCGCCAGGGCAGCAACGTCGCTGATGCGGTGTCCCACCTGCCATTTCCAGTTATTCCACTGTTCAGGACCGGCGCCCATGAGCTGCATTATTCTTTCTTTATTGGCCTGAATTGTTTTTTGCAGGCGGAAGCCTGTGGGTATGTCGGGTTCTTTCTCCAGGTAATCACTGATTCTGTGCTTCAACTGCTTTGCCCTAAATTCTGCGCGTTTCTGTTTTTGCAAAACGTCTTCACGAAGGGCCATAAAATCACTCCTTTTCTTGCTCCTGAAAAAAAGCAGGAACCGGGAGGTTCCCGGTTCCTGAATATACAAGAAACCAAAGCCAAGCTTAAGGTGACTATAAGCAAAGCTTCCCCCCTTCAACGCTTACGAGGTTAGCTGACGGATTCGGGTCGAAAAAGGTTGACCCTACCTGCGTGTGCAGGATTCACCCCTGAGACAAAAGTGGTTCCCCCGTTCCTGTCCGGCTGGAAACAGCCGGCAAGGATTCAGCGAGTCTGCTTATGCAATTAATTCAATTATACATGGAGTTTGGCGGGAAGTAAATTCTCTCAAAGGAGATAATTTTGACATTATTCGATTAGATGCGGGTTAAACTACTACTATGAATATTGTAAGTAGGTTAAATGGCTTGTGGCAGAAGCTAATTGCCTGGCAGCGGCGGCTTCACCCCTGGCGCAAGTTCTACTTGGGTTTCTTGCTGTCCCTCGGCCTGCTGCAGGGAATAATTTCGATAATTGTCCTTTTGTTAAGTCCCAGTCCGCCCGCCGGCAGCCGCTAAACTGGCGCCCAGGAGACCTGGTGCAGGCCTAAGTCTCGGACTGGAACCAAACATTAAGGCTGGTGGCATTGCCGGGGTTGGTGGATTTATAAGCAAGTCTGGTCCATTTGGCCAGATGGGTTGAGGTAATGGCAGAGTTTTCACCTGGATTCACAATTGAAACTGCGCTGTCGTCAAGCCAGGTGGAGCTGGTATTGTCGGGGCTGATCTGGGCCACAACTGTGACCGGATTGGCCCCTTTGTTCTGGATAAAAAAGGTGTGAAAGAACACCGTAGAAACATCGCGCGGAAATGTATACAGGTAATCGTCCCCGCTCACCAGGCTCTTTTCCACATCGGCAAAGAAAAAATGCGCGCTCAAAGAGAAACTCTGGGCAGGTTCCTGCAGGTTGACGGTAATGTTGGGACGCCGGTCCATGCTGGCGCTTTCGCGGCTGTCAAAAGCCAGGAGGCTTGGCTGGGCTTCATCCCGGGCTTTAAGCAGCAAACCGCGGTTTTTGACTTCACCCGAACACCAGCGCTGGAGAATGTGGGTGATGTCCCAGGCAACGAAAATGCCGTTCTCATTTCTCACTTCGGCGCTGGAGATGATAGCGGCATCATAAGCCGGCTGCTTGCGCCAGGTTATCTCATCTTCCTCGAAGCGTCTGGTAAGACGATGGATGTCAAAGGTCTTGGCAATCTGAGCATAATCGTTGCGTTTGACGAACAGGTGCAAGATGGCGGAGGAGATGAGAGAATTCTTGGGGACCTGGTTTACGTCAAATTTCATAAATATGCGAAACACAGCGGTTGAGCCCGTAGTGGAACCTACGAACAAGGACTCCGCATCTGCAAAATTCTTTTTAATTAAATGGCTGGCGACAAAGGCGTCTTTGGCTGGGGCGGGGATAAAAACTGACATTTTTGACTATCACCTGCCCTTACAGAACCAGGAAGTGGAATTCAGGGTCGGAATTCAGAAGTCAGGAGTCAGAATTCAGAAGTCAGAATTGATAGGACAAAGGGGACGGTTCTTATCGTCCTAGCAAATCTTGTTGAATTTTGACGTTTTCCCTTGAGTCGCTTGGGCACGGTTATTCAATGCTTAGTTTTGAGTCAGTCAGGAACCGTCCCTAAGTGACTCACTTTAGCTGTATGTATCCTGCCGGGCCCTGACGGGGTAGGCAGGTGTCAGGGTAGGGTCCACAGCCTCCCGCTTTAAGCAGTGTTATGTCTGGCTCTATACGCGGGACTGGAACCAGATGCTGAGGGAAACAGTGTTGCCTGCGGTAACGGCAGCATAGGAAACACGGGCGTACTTGACAAACCGGCCGGGGACAAGGAAGGTCATGGCGTTTTGGGCAATGGTAACGGTTGTTGTACCGGGATCGTCAGCATAGTTGGTGTTATCCGGGCTAAGCGTAATTTTGACTAAAGCTGAGTTCGCTGCGATTGAGTTGTTAAGTACCGTAAAGGTGCAGTCGGTTAAGGAGAGTATGTTTTGGCTTGTGGCGTTGGCGAAGGTGGTGACTGAGCTGGTAACACCTTCGCTGGTATCAGTGGTGGTTCTCGCTCCAAGCTGGGTGACGAAACAGGCCGCGGTGGTATTATTTATTGTGGCGAGGAAACTGGCCGCGGTGGAGTTGCTCACGGTGGCGAGGAAGCTTGCGGCGGTGGAGTTGCTCACGGTGGCGAGGAAGCTTGCGGCGGTGGAGTTGCTCACGGTGGCGAGGAAGCTTGCGGCGGTGGAGTTGCTTACGGTGGCGAGGAAGCTTGCGGCGGTGGAGTTGCTTACGGTGGCGAGGAAACTGGCTGCGGTGGAGTTGCTTACGGTGGCAAGCAAGCTTGCGGCGGTCGAGTTGCTTACTGTGGCCAGAAGGCAGGCCGCAGTAGCGTTGTTGATATTTAGCCCCAGGTCGCTAAAAACTTTGATGGCTGGCACTGCGCATCAACTCCTTCAAGTCATAGCAAAGTTCTTATTTAGTTTATGGAAAGCGGGGTTGACCGGTGCCTGCCAAGGATAATTACGGGACTTTTTTTGCATCCAACAGGATGCCTTCGGGGATGCACCGGCATATATTTTTACCAGGCCGGCAGTGTGCCTGTGTAATAAATAATTTCTCTGGGGGTTCTCTGGTGTGAAGAAAGCTAAGCCGCGCCTAAGTCTGTGCATGCTGGTGCGGGATGAGGAGGGCGACCTCCCCAGGGCGCTTGGCAGCGTGCAGGGACTTGTGGATGAAATCATAGTCGTGGATACAGGGTCCGTGGACCACAGCAGGCAGATAGCCCGCTCCTTCGGCGCCAAAGTCTATAACCACGCCTGGCAGGATGATTTCTCAGCGCCCAAGAACCTGGCTCTCCAGAAGGCCAGGGGGAAATGGGTATTGATTCTGGACGCCGATGAGGAGTTAATGCCGGAAGACAGGGAAAAAATCCGCCAGGCGGTTGAGTCTCCCGGCAAGGCCGAAGGGTTTCTCCTTGGAGTCGTCAATTACACCGGGGAGGCTCCCGGCGTCCAGTACGAACTGACACTGAACCTGCGTCTGTTCAGAAACAGGCCGGGCTGCCGCTTTACCCGTCCGGTGCATGAGCAACTTAGCGGCCTCGGCCCGGGCGCCGAATTGGCAAGCCGTCCGGACATCCGCATTTTGCACTACGGCTACCTGGAACCTTATCTTGTCCGCAAGCGGAAGCGGGAGCGCAATTTCCTGCTCCTGCAGCGGCGGCTGGAGCAGGGACAGGCCGATGCCTTCGACTACTTCAACCTTGGGGTGGAATACAACCGGCAAAATCTTTGGCAGGAAGCGCTGAGAGCCCTGGAGCTGGCCCGAAAACTGGAGCCGGGTGAACCTATGTGGCTGAGCGCTTGCCGCAGGCTGCAAATCCAGTGCTTGCTCCAGCTGCAGGCCTGGGACGAAGCTCTGCAGGCGGCGGAGGAGAGCCTGGAGGTTTACCCCGATTACGCCGACATGGTGTACCTGCGGGGAATAGCCCTGACCGGCAAGGGCCGGTACACCCAGGCGCTTGGCGCTTTTTACCAGGCTGCGGCCATGAACGGCCTGGTGCCGCCCGGTTACGCCCATGACCCCGGTCTCACCGGCTTTAAGGCTTATTACTCTATAGGCCAGGCCCAGCTTCAGCTGGGGAAGCTTGATGAGGCGGTTTCAGCCCTGCGCAAGGCTCTGCAGCTTGAGCCGGGATACCGCCCCGCCCTGCTTGCTTTGGCCCGCTGCCTGGCAGGTGATGGGGAGGCAGAAACCGGTGAGCTGGAATCCCTGGTGGAGGACGGAACGGCAGAGCGCTGCCTGACTTTGGCGGAGATTTGCCACGAGGCCGGTCTGTTTAAGCTCGCCCAGGGGTTTTTGAACAGGCACCCCGCTCAACTGCCCCCAGACTACATTTTTCTGCAGGGGGTACTGCACTGGAAACTGGGAGAGTACCGTGAGGCGGTAAAAGTCCTGGGGCAGTTCTCCGGAGAACAGGCCGCGGAAGCCCGGCTCATCAGCTGGGGCTGCCGCTGGCTGCTCGGAGAAGCTCCGGAGGCGGAGCTGCAGGAATTATGCCGTTCCCAGGCAGATTATGATTTCCTGGTCCAGTTCTGCCTGGATGAGGCTGAGCGGGCGCTGCAGCGGACTGAAAAAGCTTTTCCCGCCCTCCCTATCCTGGCCGACTACCGGGCCAGGCTGGACCGCTGCCGCCGGCTGGCACTCCGTCCCGGTTAGGCTCGCTTAGGGGCAACATCACGAAGGGTGTCAAGGGGACGGTTCTTTTGACACCAACTTACTCGCGCGGAGAGAGGACTTGTGGCAATAGGACGTCGGGGACGGTTCCGGTTGTCCTAGCTAAAATAGTAGAATTGGGCATGGCCATTGCTAGGACGTTGCTAGGACGTTGAGAACCGTCCCCGTTATCCTAGTTGAGGTGGGATTGAGATGGGTGAGAACAAGGCGCAGGTCAGCCTGTGCATGATTGTCAAGGATGAGGCGGAAAACCTGGCCCGCTGCCTGAAGAGCGTTGACGGCCTGGCGGACGAAATCGTGATCGTCGATACCGGTTCCACGGATGCTACCAGAGCGCTGGCGGAGGGCTTCGGCGCCAGGGTATTTTCCTTTGCCTGGGCGGATGATTTCAGCTCCGCGCGCAACCACTCCCTCGAGCAGGCCAGCGGGGAGTGGATTCTGGTCATGGATGCCGATGAGGAATTAGCGCCAGGGTCTGCCGCCGTGCTTAAGCCTTTTCTGCAGCGGCGGGACTTGGAGGGGCTGTTTATTACCATGCTTAATTTTCAGGGGGAGAGACCAGGGGAGGACCTGGAGACCTACCTGTATCTGAAGCTTTTTCGCAACAGGGCCTGCTACCGTTATACCCGTCCCCTGCATGAGCAGCTCTTGGGAGTTCCGGCCGATCTGAAGGGGTTTGCGGCTGTGCCGGAGGCAAGGTGCCTGCATTATGGCTACTTAAGTGCACAGGAAAGCGGGAAGGACAAATCCAGCCGCAACTTCAAGATCATCCGGGCGGAGATTGCACGCAACCCGGATGCCTTCAACTATCTCAGCCTGGCCCAGGAATATTTCCGGGCAGGCAGGCTGGAGGAGGCAGCAGGCGCTGCGCTTGAGTCCCGCCGGCTTTTGGACAAAAAAGCCTATTACGGGGCCAAGCTGTATAAGCTCCTTGGCACGGCATACTGCCGGCTGGAGCGTCACCGGGAAGCCATTGAGGTTTGCCGGGAAGGAGTCAGCTTTTATCCGGACTACCCCGATATAGTGTATCTCCTGGGTGCGGCTTGTCTGGGGTTGGAGCTTTACGCCCAGGCTGTGGGGCATTTCCGCCAGTGTCTGGCCATGGGCAGTCTCGCATCCCCGCTCTTAATGCGGGACCAGGCCTACACAGGGTACCGGGCCTATCTGGCCCTTGCCCGGGCCTACACTGGCCTGGGCAAGGCGGAAGATGCCCTGGAGTGTTACGGCCGCGCCCTTGCGCTCAATCCTGAAGCTGCAGCGGCAGGCGCGGCTGAACTGCTGCGCGGGCCAAACGTAAGCGGAAGCGGGGGTAAAAAGAATGGCTGAACCAAAGCTTTCCCTGTGCATCATAGCCAAAGACGAGGAAAAAAACATCGCCCGCTGCATTGCGAGCGTGGACGGGTTGGCTGATGAAATCATTGTGGTGGACACCGGCTCCCGGGACCGTACAGCGGAAGTTGCGAGAGAACTGGGAGCCCAGGTGTTTTTCTGCCCCTGGGAGGAGGACTTCAGCGGCCCCAAAAACTTCGCACTGGACCGGGCCAGGGGAGAGTGGGCGCTCTTAATGGACGCCGACGATGTGTTGAGCAGGGAGGCGCATGCGGAGATTCTTAACCTTACCCTGGAGACTGATGTGGATGGGTTCTTGCTGCAAACCGTGAGCTTTCTGGGCAGAAGTCCGGGCTTGAGCCGGGTTACCAACCTGCAGGTCAGGCTGGTAAGAAACCGCCCCCAATACCGCTATCGGGGGAGGATACATGAGCGCATTCTGTCTGAACCGGGGTCCAGGGTAAGGGCAGTCCCCTTGAAGGTTTATCACTATGGTTATCTTGACAGTGAACTCTCAGGCAAGGGCAAGCTTAAACGCAACCTGAGAATCCTGCGGGAGGCAGTACGCCAGGAGCCAAGCGATTTCAACCGCTTCAACCTTGGCATGGAATATTTGCGGACAGGGCGCCTGGGCCAGGCAAAAGCGCAGTTGGAGCAGGTGTGGCGGCACGCTGCGCCCGAGGCGGGGTATTTTCCTGATCTGGTAATTAAACTGGCCTCAACTTACCTGGAACTGGCAGAATATGAAGCCGGCCTGTCTGTCCTGACAAAAGGTATTGAGCAGCATCCGAAGTTTACCGATCTCTTTCTGATTCAGGGACGGGTTTACCAAGCTATGGGCGAATATGCTCTTGCTGCCAGGGCTTTCGAAACCTGTCTCAGCAAAGGGGAGGCGCCCTTTATTTATGCCTCGGAACTGGGGTGCGGCTCTTACCTGGCCTGGAACGCTCTGGGGGATCTGGCCAGTGACCTGTATGACTACAAGCGGGCAGCGGGCTGTTACCTCGAGTCCCTGACCCATGCTCCGCAGCAAGCAGAAACTCTGGCAGCATTGCTCAAGGCGCTGGGGAAATTCATGGGACTGCCGGAGCTGCGAAAGTTTCTGCGGGACAACTTCAACCTGGATGATGCGTCAGGGAGCGCCAGGCTCGTATCAGCTCTCTTGGCGGCGGACCAGCCGGAATTGGCCCGGGAGATTCTCTCCCGCATTGATGCCGCCGCGTCGGATGAACAAATATTGAGCTATCTGCGCGGACAGTATCTGCTCATGTCCGGCTGCTTTGAGCAGGCTCACCGGCATCTGGGGGGGATAGCCGGGGAATCCGCTTTTTATACGGAAGCCATCACCTCTTTGTGCGTAATCCATTGGGTTCTGCACGCCTGGCCACGGGCGGAACAGGATCTGCGCTGCCTGCAGAGCGCCCCGGGCGGAGCGCTAAGGGGCAGACTCTTCAGACTGGTTCACGTCTGTTTCCGTTGGGGCAAAGTTGGGCGTCTTAAACTTAACCGGCAGGAATCTGCCCCTGCTTTGAGTGAGATACTGGCGCTGCTGCGTTTATCCCTGCAGCTGAAGCAAGAGAATTTGCTCCAGGCAGTTTGCAGGGTGGTTGAGAGCGTCCCTGGCTGGGGACAAGGGCTCATCCAGGCGGCTCAGATCTGTATGGAGTATGGAGCCTTGGACTCAGCGCTGCCCCTCTTGGCAAGAGCGTCTCAAAAGCCGGAGTCAGGCTCAACCGGTGAAAGGGACAAAAAAAAGGCAGAAGTCAGGAAACTGACTACCCTGCTTAGGGCTCAGCGCTTCGCTGCTGCAGGTCAATGGTCTTTGGCCTGGTCAGCTTTTCAGCTGGGTAATGCTGATTTGACCCGGGACTTGGGCATGATTCACGCTCTGGCCGGTATGGCCGGGAGCGTGCTCCGCAACTCACCGGAGCCGAGGCCCGCCCTGGCCCAGGGGCTGAGTGAACTGCTTGAACTCTTTCCAGTTAAGAAAGCTTAGGAGTACCGTCTCCTGGTCAGGCGCTGGGGATGTTGGTGGTGTTGTTGAGCATTTCTCTGAGCAGCAGGGCCAGATTGCCAGCGACCATCTGGCTGAAGGTATTGTATTTGCGCATAAATTTTCCGTTGCTGCGCTGTGAAATCGCACGGATTACCACAAAGGGAATGCCCGTCAGGGCGCAGACCTGAGCCACAGCCCCGCCTTCCATCTCCACGCACAAACCGTTAAAGAGAGTCCTGAGAAACGAAATCTTGCTGCTGATAAACTGGTCCCCGGTCAGAACACGTCCCCGGTATGCCTTCACCCCTAGCAGGGCGGAGCTGCATTTCAGGGCCAGCAGGATCATGCTCTCATCAGCGGCAATGGCGCGTATTCCCAGACCGGGCAATACTCCCGGCGGATGGCCGAGCCTGGTCGCATCCAGATCATGCTGGATCAGGTCCTCAGATACAACTATGTCACCGCGCTTCAGTCTGCTGAACAGGGCTCCGGCCATCCCAACCAAGATAACGGAGCGGGCGGAAAACTGTTTGATTAAAATGGCAGCGCAGAGGGCGGCGTTTACTTTGCCCACACCGCAGCGCACCAGGACTACCTGCCGGTTATTGATCAATCCGCGGTAAAAGGTCAGCCTGTCCAGAATCACTGCTTCCTGGACAACCGTATAGTGCAGCAGCAGTTCGACTACGCCGTCCAGAGCGGCCATGATGCCAATCGGCTCATATGGAGCATCCAACGGACCTGCCACCCCCTCTGCCTCAGGTCTATAACAGTATATGAGTGGTAGCAGGTCGCGGTTAGGGAGTGAAGGGTCTGTAAAAGGGGTGACGGTCGGGCGGCACCTCAACGAAATCCCCTGCTTGTCTTTTTTATGATACGGTAACCGTTCTGGCTTGTGAATGAGGGCAGGGGGCCAGCCGGTTTGGGGCCAGCCGGTTTGGGACCGGCCGGAGGTTGGTCAATTCCCTGCGATTGGTGCCCCAGGCCTGCCGCAGACTGCCGCGGTACGGTTAAATCACCTATGGATCCTTTCTTTAAACCCGCTTGCTGCGAAGCACCGTACCGGATGGGTGGTTTGGAGGGGGCATGAAGCTTACTGTTGGTGCGCGGTACAGGGGTGGGGCGATATCCCAGGGGTACTCCGGCTATTTCCGCTGTTAAGGGGTCCAGGGCGTAGAGATCTCCTTTGGTAACCTGGGACAGAGCCGATTTGCCCAGGACCCGCACTCCTTCAGCGATTTCCAGGGTGCAGGAATTGATGAAATTGGCCAGGTTTTGGGCCCCAAGGTTTTCGTCGTAACGGTCGGAGTATTTGGCGTTGTACCAGACGATTTGGGTAGGCGGTTCCCAGGGCAAAGCTTGCAGCACCTGGGTATGGGAAATGGCAAACAGGGCAGCTGTGCCGATATAGATGGCATCTGCCCCCAGGGCCAGGGCCTTGAGCATTTCCCCCGGCTCGGTGAAACCGCCGGCAGAAATCAAAGTGATGCGGTCTTTGGCCCGGTTTTCTTCCAGGAAGCGCGCGGCCCTGACCAGGGCGTAAAGAGTGGGCAAACCAAAATTATCCCCTAGGGACGGGGGGGCTGCATGGGTGCCGCCTTGGGCTCCGCCAAGAGCGATAAAGTCCACTCCGGCTTGCAGCGCGATTGCCAGGTCCAATTCCAAATCCTTGCTGCAGGCCATCTTTACTCCTACCGGTATGCCACCTGTTATGCTCCGGATGTACTCAACCAATGCGCCCAGGTCTTCCGGTTTCTCCAGTTCCTGGTGGCGGGCTTTGACCACTGCGTCACGCCCTGGGGGAATGGGGAAGGCGCCCTGTAAGCGGGGGTCAATATCTTTGGACTTCAGGCTGAAGCTCATGCCCGCCATAGCTCCCTGGCCGAACTGAATTTCCACAGCATCGGCCAGGCTCAGGATTTCCGGTTCCTTGCTCCAAAAACCGCGGCTGTACTGCAGGATCCAGTATTTGCTGTTGTCCCTCTCAGCCTGGAGAAAAGGACCCTGCCCACTGTTTACAGCGGTGCCTGCCATGGCCGTTCCCCGGGCCAGAGCAATCTTGGCCTTGGCGCTTAAGGCCAGACCAAAAGCCATGCCGCTTACTATCAGAGGAGTATCCAGGATGAGCGGCTTTTCGGCCTGGGGTCCCAGGACCACCTTGGTATCAACGGAGGTGGAGGCTTCAGTAGGGAAGGTGTGCAGCTGGGCCACATCGAACATCAGGCCGCTGAAGTCCGGGAATTTGCGGCCGCTCCCCAGGGGCCGTTCGATTACCTTGCCTTCCTGAGCGCGCAGATTAAGCTGCAGGATGGACAAAAGGCCGGTGCGTTGCGCGGCGGAAAAAAACTCCGTCAGGTTTTCCTGGTAGGGGTCAGTCATCAGTACAGTCATGAATGACTGGAAGAGTTTTTTCACGGCAAGCTTGAAAATGCTCTGCCAGACAAACAGAAACGCCAACCCTATTCCTGCCAACGCCACCAACCAAATCCCAACAAGCTGCACGCGTATGCCTCCGTCACCCAAAATCTGAACCTGTGTAAGTTTGAGATATACCTTCTCAGAGTTTCGGTCCAAGCCTCTGATTTTCTTAGTATTACCTGTAAATAGGAATAAATGAATGTACAGATTTGGCACGAGAAAACGTCAGGCACTCTGTCCTTTTCTTGGCAGCCTGAGTCGCGAAAAAAGAGAAAGGCGTACTCCCACAGGGGGCGGCCAGGAGGCAAACCACACCATGGGGTACGCTTGCTTATTAACCATCTGCGGTTAAACAAAAATCAGTTGAGAATCTGCGGTGAAGTGTTCCGCTGCAGCATCTTAATCCTCCAGGGTGAATTCCCAGGCGCAGAAAAATTCGCGCGGGTGCTCATCAGGCGGGCAGGCGATGCAGCGGGTTTTGATTCTTGCGTCAATCGTTTTGGCAAAATAGGCGTATTCCACCAGGCCCACGGATTTGCAAGGAAAGTCAGCCAGCCCCTTGCGGCTGCGGGCAGACTGGACCCGGCATTCCGTCATCTTTAAAATCAGGGTTTTTGCGTCAACCCGCTCGATTTGCTGCACATTGATCAAGGCGTAAAGCCGAAACTTTAAGGCCTGTTCAAGAGCTTCCAGCCCGCCGCCGGGAGTCAGCCCGAGAAAGTCCATAATGCGCTTGGCCTCAATCACCGTGAACTTCTCCCAGGCGTCGGCGTCATATCTTATGGCCTCCTCAAGATCCCGGCCGCGCTCGACAGCCTGAAACCACAGGCCGTCATGGGCCAGCCAGCGCTTGGAGAAATCAACAATCAGTTTTTCCAGTTGTTCACGGCTCAGGGCTTTAAGTTGTTCCATCCAAGTCCCCCCAAAACAAATTATGCTTAATATATTCCTGCCCCAGGCAGGAAACCCTTTCGCCTGCAGAAATAATTACTTGAGCAGAAGTTGGAGTTCACTCAGTTTGCCGGTTTGTTCTGGCAGTTGGGGCAGAGGCCGAAAAAGCGCAGCCAGTGGGCGTGAATCTTGAAGCCGGAGGAATTCTCCAGGCTGCGGGCCAGGTTGTGCATGCTGCACTCGCCAAATTCGGTGGCTGCGCCGCAGCCCGAGCAGATGAGCTGATGGGTGTGGGTGTTTTGCGCCAAGCGGAATTTCTCGCCCCCGGCGCCGAATTCTTCCTGCTGCACCAGGTTCATTTCGCACAGGAGGCTCAGCGCCCGGTAAACCGAGGCGACTCCTACATTTACTCCCCGGGCTTTCAAACTGTTGTAAATCTCATAGGCTCCCAGATAGCCGTCCGCTTCGCATAAAACCAGGCAAACCTGGGTTCTGGCTGAGGTCAAACGGAAGCCCTTGCGGCGCATTGCGCCGGTTAGTTTGTCATAATCCATTTCCTTGTCACCTCTGTTTGAAGCCCAAACTCTTGCCCAGGGGCTTGCGTTTGGGTGAAAAGATGTAAGCAATGACAAAGAGGAGGGAAGCGCAGAGGGCGATGCTGGCCCCTGAGGCAATATTGAGGTAGTAAGAGGCATAGAGGCCGCTTAAAGAAGCCAGGAGGCTGATACCCACAGCAATCAAAATCATTCTTTCCAGGCGGGAAGTCAACTGGTAGGCAGAGGCCGCCGGGGTGATGAGCAGGGCGGTGACGAGAATTATCCCCACAGTCTGGGAAGCAATCACCACCGCAGTAGCGATCATGGCCAGAAGCAGGTAGTGGAGGAAAGTGCGGGGTACGCCGGAGACTTCTGCCATCTCTTCGTCAAAGGCGCAAAAAACCAGTTCTTTATAGAAGAGAAAGGTGAGCAGCAAAATAACGCCTGTCCCCGCCAGCATAATCTTTAAATCCGTGCCGGAAATGGAGAGGACGCTGCCAAACAGGTACCCGGTCAGATCCGTGGTGTAAAACTTCATGCTGCTGATCAGGGCCACCCCCAGTGCCATGGAAGCGGAAAAGATGATGCCGATCGCCACATCAAAACTCACCCGCATCTTCTGGTGCAGAAAGCCGATCAAGAGGGCCAGGGCTGCGGTGTAAACGTTCCCCGCCAGGTACAGGTTCGCATGGAGCAGGTAGCCGAGTGCCAGACCGGCCAGGGAGCCGTGGGCAAGGCCCTCCCCGATGAAGGCAATCTTTTTCAGGACCACAAAGGCGCCAAGGACCGCGCAGAGAACGCCCACAGCCACCGTCCCCAGCATGGCCCGCTGCATAAAGCCATACTGCAAAGGTTCAAGCAGGTAATGCATCAGTTAATCACCCCGCTGTCGTTGGTCCTGCCTGCCGCTCTGCCAAGGGGAATGGGAAAGCCGGAGAAGGTTTTGGCCAGAATTTCGTTGGTCAGGACCTCTTGCGGGGGGCCAAAGGCCACCAGCTCCTTGTTGATGCAGGTGATAAAGCCAAAATGATGAAAATCCAGCGCCAGGAGGTCATGGGTCGTGGTCAGAGTGGTAACACCCTCCTGGTGCAATTCCTCCAGCAGCTCGTAAATACTCTGCTGGGTGGGGATGTCGAGACCGGTGGCCGGTTCATCCAAAAGGAGCAGGGAAGATTCCTGGGCCAGGGCCCGGGCGATAAAGGCCCGCTGCTGCTGCCCACCCGACAGGGCGCCGATTTGTTTGCCGGCCAGGTCAGTCATGCCCACCTTGGCCAGGCAGGATTCCACCACTTGCCGGTCCTTGCGGCCCGGGCGGCGCAGCAACCCCAAACTGCCTGTCCTTCCCTGCATGACCACATCGTAGACAGTAATGGGAAACTCCCGGTCCACATTCCTCACCTGAGGCACATAGCCTATCTGCCTTTCCCGCCTGCTGCGCCGGGTGGGGACGCTGCCCATCACTTCAATCCTGCCGCTGCCGGGACTGATGAGTCCCAGTACGGAGCGCAGCAGACTGGTCTTGCCTGACCCGTTCGGACCGATAATTCCTACGCAAGCGCCCCGCGGAATCTCCAGGGACAGGTTGCGCAGCACCATGCTGCCCCCAAGGCTGACATTAACATGTTCCAGCTTGATGATGGGTTCGGCTCTCAATCTGCCACCTACTTCAGCGCCTTGACTATGGTCTGGACGTCAAGGGTCATCATCTTGATATATGTGTTGGCTTCACTGTCAGGGGAAACAGTGTCGTCATAGAGGTTGCCGACAAACTTCACCCCGGTGTCCCTGGCCAGCTGCTGCACCAGTTTAGGGTTGAATCCCACTTCCCCAAACACCGCTTTCACATGGTGGGAAGTAATATATGTAATCAAATCCGCGTACTCGCGGGCGGACGGCTCGCTGTCCGAATTCTTGACCAGAGACTTTAGTTCAAGGCCGTAGCGCTTGGCGAAGTAGGGCCAGGCAGCGTGAAACACCACCATCTGCCGGTCGGCCTGGGGCAGTGAGGATATTTCAGCGGCAATTGATTTGTCCAGCTGGTCCAGGTCCTGCAGGTATGTGGCAGCCCTCTCCGCGTAATAATCCCTGTTTTGAGGTGAAACTTCACTCAGGCTGTCCCGGATTTTACGCACATAGGCTTCGGCGTTTTGGACATCCAGCCAGAGGTGAGGGTTTCCCGTCTCGGCATAATCCCCGTTCCAGCCTTTATCTAAGATTTCCAGGCCGTCGGAAAGGGTGACCAGCTTCAGGCCGGGCGAAGCGGCGTTTTTCACCAGCCTTTCCAGATACGGTTCTTCGCCCGCACCGTTGGCAAAGAAAATCCTGGCTGTGGACACAAGTCTCACATCCTCAGGGGTGGGCTCGTAGTCATGGGGGTCGTTGCCGGGCTTGACCAATGCGGTAACCTGTACCTTATCCCCGCCAACATTCTTGATCAAATCAGCCAGGGGCGAAATGCTGGTCACCACCTGCAGGCCGGAACCGGTTTGCGCCGGGACAGCCGGTTTGCCCTGGTCCTGGGCGCAGCCGGAAAGCAAGAAGAGTAGCAGGAAGAGGAGCAGGAAGGCCGGCAGGGGCTTAAGGTAACGCATCGGAACACTCCTTATTGAAACATTATTTCAGTAGCAAGTTTATAGAAATAAATGGTGTTTGTCAAGCAAACAGCGCCCAGCCGCACATTCCAAGGCATTCTGACTCCTGCCCTGAAACAAGCCTTTTGGGTCTGCTCGGGTCGAATTTTCTTTCTGACGGGGATAAGGAAGCGAGCATTCGTGCCAAATTGGGGTCCCCACGAAATTAAGTCCCAAGAGAAGTGCACCGGAATTTCGTGGGGTAATCGGAAGGGCGCTCGCCGAGCATGCTAACGGCTCCTCCGTAATGCTTCTCTGCGCAGAAAGAAAATTCACCCTTGAGCTTAGCGGCCTGTTTCATTCATCAGTGGTGCAGTCAAACGGCATGCAAGTCTGAATTCCCCAACAGCAGGTGATTGACCCCACCTTGGATTTGTGTTAGAATAAGACCAAACTTCAATCCAGAGCAAGGGATTTCTTGCCAGCAAGAAATCAAAGGGAAGCCGGTGTAAGTCCGGCGCGGTCCCGCCACTGTAAGGGGGAGTGTTCTGCCATAGCCACTGAGGTGACTTGGGAAGGGGCAGAAGACGGTGAACCTGAGCCAGGAGACCTGCTTGCTTTGACGCTTTACCCACGGTAGATGGGAGGTGGCGCAAATCTGAGTGATTTGACCCCTCTGCCCTGGCAGAGGGGTTTGTGTCTCTCAACCTGCGAACGGTTTCCTGAGGGGAAATATGATCTTGTTGCAGCTGGCTTTTCCTCCAACAATGCGAAGGCGGCCTGGAGGATAAGGAGAACATTGTTCGGGGCAACCGGAGCCTGGCCATGGCGGCAGGCATGCGGTTGCCCCGTTTTCTGGGCTTTGACGCCAGAGTTGAGCCAAGTTCAGGTGAAAAAACAGTCTTTCGCAAACCTTTTTTGGAGGCAATAAATAAATGATCTTTCTATTGGGTGAAACGGCAGCAGGTCGCGAGATTGCCGCTGAGCTTACCTTCCGGGGAATAGAATTCCGGCAGCCTGCGTTCGATACCGCTTTGGAAACGGACCAAGGGCTGAACTTAACGGATATTTCCCTGGTAATCGACGCCGCACACCCTGGTGCAAGTTCCAGGCTGAATCAACTGCGCTCCGGCTGTGAACAGGCGGGTATCCCCTATGTGCGGCTGGAAAGGCCCGCGACCATGCTGCCTGCGAGCCCACTGCTCTATCCTGCGGACAGCTGGGAGGAGGCTTTGACCCGCCTGGCTGAGCGGGTTGAAGCCCTGCAAGGGTCCAGCCGGCGCCCCACGGTGTTTGTAACAACCGGAAGTTATCAGTTGGAAAGCCTGGTCTCCCGCCTGGCGGAAAAGGCCCGCCTGGTGGTGAGGGTGCTTCCCGAAGGCAGGCTGGTGCAAAAGTGCCAGGACCTGGGCTTCTCACCCAGGGACATTGTGGCTATGCAGGGGACCTTCTCCAAGGACATCAACCGTTCCCTGTTCAAGTTTTACGGCGCCAACCTCCTACTGACCCGGGACAGCGGGGCGCCAGGGGGCACCGACACCAAGATCGCCGCCGCTCTTTCCCTGGGCATGGAAGTCGTCCTGGTGAAACGGGCCGCGGCCAGCCAGGGCTTTGCCCTGCCTTCGGTGAAGGAACTCCTGGCCTGGCTGGAGTCCGAGGGATTTCCAGATGATGGAGCCAGGCGGCAGATTCGCTGATTTCTGCGTATTTTTCAACAGTAAACCGCCATATCGCCCGGCGTCAAGAGATGGAAAACTCGATTGTGGCAAACCCAAAGAGCTTGTGTTTTTTGAAGGCAGGTAACGAAAAGTGACTCGTTAGGCCAGGACGTCGGAAACGTCCCCCCAAAAAAGAAATTGGCATGCCAACAATAGATAAGTCGGCATGCCAATATTTGCTTTCCCACCCGAGGTGTCTCCAGAGCTTTAACCTGTAAAAGTCAGGTACAACAACACCGTGTTTAAGGCTATAATCAGACTGACAATCACGCTTCCTATCCAGTTGGTAGCCCTGCGGTTTGCCATCTCCCCCATGACATCCCTGCGGCGGGTAATCAACAGGAGTGGGATAATAGCCGCCGGCAGGGCGAAACTCAGAGTGACTTGGCTCATGATGAGAATTTTCATCGGATTGAACCCCAGCCACAGGAGAACCAGCGCAGGGATCATGGTGATAACACGCCTCGCGTTGAGCGGGATGTCCAGTCCGATGAAACCTTTCATCATACATTCACCGGCCATAGCTCCCACCGTTGAGGAGGAGAGACCTGAGGCCAAGAGCGCCAGGCCGAAAGCTCCGCTGGACAGGGAACCCAAGAGAGGCGCCAGGGACCGGTGAGCCTCTTCAATGGATTCCACCCGCAGGCCCTGGGCATAAAACACAGAGGCCGACACCACAACCATCGCGGCATTCACCAGGAAAGCAATATTCATGGCGAAGATGATGTCAAAGCGTTCCATGCGAAAATGCCGCCTGGCATCGACCAGATCCTCACTCTTGCGCCGCGCCTTGACCAGATCCGAGTGCAGGTAAATGACGTGAGGCATCACTGTTGCTCCCAGCATGCCCACCGCCACCAGGATACTTTCCGGTCCCAGACTCGGCACCAGGGTGTGGTAAACCACTTCTCCCCAATTGGGCTTGGCCAGAAATATTTCCACCAGGTAGGAAACCCCGATAACCGCCACCAAACCTACGATCACCCGTTCCACCACCTGCTGGCCGAAGCGCTGCAGGTAGACGATGAGAAAGGTTATGCCGACCGTAATCACTCCTGCTGTAATCAGGGGTACCCCGAAGAGGAGGTATAAACCCAAGGTGGCGCCGAGAAACTCGGCCATGTAAGTGGCAATGGCGGCCAGAAGCATGACGCTCCAGAGCATTACATTCACCGGGCGCCGGAATACCAGCCCGCAGTGGGTTGCCAGGTCAACACCGGTGACTATGCCCAGCTTCGCGGAAAGAGTCTGCAGGAAAATGGCCATCAGATTACTCCAGAGGATAACCCAGACCAAGGCGTAATTGAAATTGGAACCGCCGCTGATATTTGTCGCGAAATTTCCGGGGTCTATGTAGGCTACACTGACAATGAAGGCCGGCCCAAGGTATTTGGGCAGCGCCCTGAATCTGTCCTGCCAGGTTTCCCGCGGCAGGGGCAGGGGTAGAGAGACGTTGCGGCCCAGGAGAGGATTTACGCCGTTACTCATCCGGGATCACCCTTCCACCATAGCAAATTGCCACTATAACTCATCACCTCTCCTTGCCGGCTCATGCCGGTTAAATGCCTTATACTAGAGTATGGAGAAGGCTCAGGGGTTGTGAGTTATCTCTGAGACAGTAAAATAGTGGCAGTTTGACATGGCCCAGGCAGAACCACTCATGGAAAAGAAAAGGACCGGGCTTAGCGAGAACAGGAACTGGCGGTCAGGACTTAGAATCACAAACACTAAAGCCGGTTAGCGCTAGGCTTTCCTGCCGGAAAAACATCAACTCCGGCCTTGTGAATCGAACATCGAACCTCGAACATCGAATTGGGGTGAAGCCGCTTGAACTATGTGATTGGGGCTATGACAATAGAAGACTGATTGTTGGGGCAACAGTCCGTCTTGTGCCGAGTGTCTCTGTGAAACACCCGCGAAAAGGAGCCTGTATTGCCGGTCCTGGTGAAGCCATGGCCGGCATTTTTATGTTTTTTTTATGCCTGCGCTGTTCTTTTTTACGCCGATTTGACCGCCGGCAGGTCTATAATTGGGCTGCGTTCAGAGTTAAACGGAGCCTGAGGGGGTAAAATAGGCACGATATGGTAACGGTCGTCACTGGAATCAATGCCTAGTATCAGAAGGAGGACGGAGGAGGGATAAGACAATGCTGGCTGCTGTTGCTGATAGTTTCATTATAGGAATCCTGGCAATTATGATATTTATGACTCTTGAGAGACTAGCATTTGTTACAGGCAAAAAGATGCTTACCGATAAATTGCTGAATTATCTTGCAGGCGTTCACTCCAAGACAGCTCCAGACGCAAAGGGTCAAGTCAAATGTTATACCTTTGTCAGGCAAAGTCACCGCAACAATGAAGTTTATTTTCAACAAGTTAAAGAAGAGGCTTGATTTTAGCTAGGAGGGAAACAAAATGGCTGACATGATTCTGGGCGGCATAGTAGCCCTGGGTCTTTTAGTTTATCTTGGTTACACTCTGTTGAAAGCGGAGGAGTTATGATGTCGGGCAATGAATTGCTGCAGCTGGGGTTTTACCTGGTTGTGCTGGTTCTTCTCGCCATCCCCCTCGGCCGTTACATGGCCAAGGTGCTGCAAGGAGAGAAGACTTTTATGGACGTCGTTATGGGACCGCTGGAACGGATTATTTACCGCGCCTGCGGGATAGATGGCCAACAGGAAATGACATGGCGGGAATACGCCGCATCCCTTTTGGCCTTTAACATTTTGGGCATTATCTCACTGTTACTGCTGCAACTTGCCCAGGGGCTCCTGCCTCTGAACCCCCAGGGGTTTGGCGCGCCGCGCTGGGACCTGGCCCTGAACACAGCGGTGAGTTTTGTCACCAATACCAACTGGCAGGCCTACAGTGGAGAATCTACCATGAGTTACCTGACTCAAATGGCCGGTCTTACAGTGCATAACTTTGTTTCAGCAGCCACCGGGGTGGCAGTGGCGGCGGCGCTGATCCGGGGCCTGACCCGGCGTCAGGCCAATTCCATTGGCAACTTCTGGTCAGACCTGACCCGCACCACCCTGTGGATATTGCTGCCCTTGTCCCTGCTGGGCGCTTTGGTGCTTGTATCCCAGGGAGTAATCCAAAACTTTTCTCCCTACGTAAATGTGCATACCCTGCAGGGAGCAAACCAGACCTTGGCGATGGGGCCGGTGGCATCCCAGGAGGCCATCAAGGAGCTGGGCACCAACGGAGGCGGCTTCTTTAACGCCAACTCGGCCCACCCGTTTGAAAACCCCACGCCTTTCACCAACTTGTTTGAGATGTTGTATATCCTGCTTATCCCGGTGGGATTGACCTTCGCCTTCGGCCACATGGTTAAAGATACGAAGCAGGGAAGGGTGCTCTTTGCTGCTGCCCTGGTCCTGTTCGTACTGATGTTGGGAACGGTTTACAGCTCGGAAATTGCCGGGAACCCATTGGTGAGCAAAATCGGCATCAGAGGCGCCTCCGCCATGGAAGGAAAAGAAGTGAGGTTTGGGGTTGTGAACTCTGCCTTGTGGGCTGCGATTACCACGGTCACATCCTGCGGTGCGGTGAACGCTATGCATGACAGCCTTACCCCGCTGGGGGGCATGATACCAATGCTTGCCATCATGCTGGGCGAGTGCGTGTTCGGCGGTGTGGGGACGGGACTCTACAGTCTGTTGACCTTTGTGATTTTGACGGTGTTCATCGTCGGGCTTATGGTCGGACGCACGCCGGAATATCTGGGCAAGAAAATTGAGGGCTTTGAGATGAAAATGGCGGTCTTGGCGGTGCTCATACCTTCAGCCAGCATCCTCTTGGGCAGCGGCCTGGCTACGGTCATCCCTGCGGGTACCTCCTCCATTGCCAACCCAGGACCCCATGGCCTGAGTGAGATCCTCTACGCTTTCTCTTCTGCCTCGGGCAATAACGGCAGCGCCTTCGCCGGGATTAACGCCAACACCCTCTTTTATAACCTGGCCCTGGCATTAGCCATGTTTATTGGCCGCTTTGGCGTGATCATACCGCTCCTGGCTGTGGCGGGGAGCTTGGCCAAGAAGAAAATTGCCCCTGCCGGCGCAGGCACCTTCGAGACCACAGGAGGGCTTTTTGCCGGTTTACTGTCCGGGGTAATCCTCATCGTGGGCGCTCTGACCTTTTTCCCAGCCCTGGCCTTGGGGCCGATTGTTGAGCAGTTGATGATGTGGGCTGGCAAGGCTTTTTAAGGGGGAACGAGACAAGCATGAGCAAAAAGTCAGGCCTGGACCGGGCAATTCTGGGGCAGGCCGTGAAAGAATCCTTTGTAAAATTAGATCCCCGGGCTTTGTGGCGAAATCCGGTGATGTTTGTGGTCTTGATTCTGGCGGTTATAACCACCTATTTCACCATCCGGGCTGTGGGAGGGGCAGGCAAGAATTTTTGGTTCGACCTGCAGATTGCCTTGTGGTTATGGATTACCGTACTCTTTGCCAACTTTGCTGAGGCCCTGGCGGAGGGCCGGGGAAAGGCCCAGGCCGATGCCTTAAGGAAAACCAGAAGTGAAACGGTAGCCAAAAAACTGGCGGGGGAAAAAACAGAAAAAATTTCCGCTTCGCAGCTGCGCAAGGGTGATGTCGTCCTGGTGGAGGCTGGGGATTTTATTCCCGGGGACGGGGAAGTAATCGAGGGGATTGCTTCTGTGGATGAAAGTGCGGTTACCGGAGAATCCGCCCCGGTTATCCGGGAATCAGGCGGGGACCGAAGCTCGGTAACCGGCGGCACCAGGGTGCTATCCGACTGGATCAAGGTGCAAATTACCGCCAATCCGGGTGAAACCTTCCTGGACCGGATGATTAGCCTGGTGGAAGGAGCCAAGCGCCAGAAAACTCCTAATGAGGTTGCCCTAACCATCCTGCTGATCGGCCTGACGATAATATTTTTGCTGGCGGTGGTTACTTTGGAGCCCTATGCCATCTATTCGGGCACAATCTTATCCATCCCGGTCTTGGCGGCTTTGATGGTCTGCCTAATCCCAACCACCATCGGAGGCCTGCTCAGCGCCATCGGCATTGCAGGCATGGACCGGCTCCTGAAGCGCAATGTCCTGGCCATGTCGGGCAGGGCGGTGGAAGTGGCGGGGGATGTGGGTGTGCTTCTCCTGGACAAGACCGGGACAATCACCTTGGGCAACAGGATGGCTACGGAATTTGTGCCGGCTCCCGGTGTATCGCCGGAGAGGTTGGCGGATGCTGCGCAATTGTCTTCTCTGGCTGACGAAACCCCAGAGGGCAGGAGTATCGTTATCTTAGCCAAGGAGGAATTCAACCTGAGGGAACGGGATATTGCCGCTATCGGGGCAAAATTCATACCCTTTAGCGCCCATACCCGGATGAGCGGTGTTGACCTGCAGGGCAGAGAAATCCGTAAGGGGGCTATGGACTCTGTTGCCAGATATCTTCAGGAAAAGGGCAGTGAAATGGCCCCTGAAGTGAAAGCGGCAGTTGAGGATATCGCCAAAAAAGGCGGTACGCCTTTGGTTGTGGCGGAAGGAAAGCAGGCTTTAGGAGTAATCTACCTCAAAGACGTTGTCAAAGGTGGAATCAAGGAGCGGTTCGCCCAACTGCGCCGCATGGGCATCAAGACAGTGATGATTACTGGGGACAACCCCTTGACTGCCGCCGCCATCGCTGCTGAAGCAGGGGTGGATGATTTTCTCGCCGAAGCCACGCCGGAAGCCAAATTGAAACTGATCCGGGAATATCAGGGCAATGGCAACCTGGTGGCTATGACCGGAGACGGGACCAATGACGCTCCCGCCCTGGCCCAGTCCGATGTGGGCGTGGCCATGAACAGCGGTACCCAGGCAGCCAAGGAAGCGGGCAACATGGTAGACCTTGACAGCAATCCGACCAAACTGATTGAGATTGTGGAAATCGGCAAACAGCTGCTCATGACCAGGGGGGCCCTGACAACTTTCAGCATCGCCAATGATGTTGCCAAATACTTTGCCATTATTCCCGCCCTGTTCATCGTCACCTATCCCCAACTGGGGGTGCTAAATATCATGGGCCTGGCCACACCTCAAAGCGCCATTTTGTCGGCGGTAATTTTTAACGCCTTGATTATTATCGCCCTCGTTCCCCTAGCCTTGCGGGGCATTCCCTACCGCCCCCTGGGGGCTAACGTGATTCTGCGCCGCAATATTTTGATCTACGGTGTGGGAGGGTTGATTGTCCCCTTTATTGGGATTAAGCTGATTGATATGATTCTGACGGTCTTGCGTTTGAGCTGACAGAACCAGGTTTTAGCGCCTGATTTCCTGTGAACGAGAAAGGGTGAGAATTCTTAAATGCTAAAAACGACGGCAAGGGCCTTGAGGTTATTACTGATAATGACCCTGATAACCGGCATTGCTTATCCACTGGTTGTCACAGGCCTGGCCCAGGTTATCTTTCCCAAACAGGCTAACGGGTCCCTGGTGTATCAGAACGGCAAGCCGGTAGGTTCGGCTTTGATTGGACAAAGCTTCAGCGACCCGCGCTATTTTCATGGCCGCCCGTCCCAAGCCGGCAAGGGCTATGATGCGGCGAGTTCCGGTGGCTCCAATTTAGGGCCCACCAACAAAACTTTTCTGGCTGGGGCGGCAGCTCAGGCTGACCGGGTAAGGCAGGACAATAACCTGGCCCCTGGCGCTCCGGTGCCCAGTGATTTGATTACAGCTTCCGCCAGCGGCCTGGATCCGGATATTACGCCGGAAGCCGCCCAAATCCAGGCAGCCAGGGTTGCTAAAGGCAGGGACCTGAGCGTTGAGAAGGTTCAGGCCCTGGTGGAGCAGTACACCAAGGGCAGGCAGTTCGGATTTCTCGGCGAGCCGCGGGTCAACGTGTTAGAATTAAATATGGCCTTGGATTCTATTTAGGTCAGGTGATTACTGGATGCTTAGGGAGAAAAGAGCGGACCCCGATGAACTTCTGGCTTGCCTGGAAAAAGAAAACTGCGGTAAACTGACCGTGTTTTTGGGGGCTGCCGCAGGGGTTGGCAAAACCTATGCCATGTTGGAGGCCGCGAAGGAAAGGCTGGCTGAGGGCGTAGATGTGGTGGTGGGCTTGGTTGAAACCCACGGACGGGCCGATACCGAGGGGATGCTCGAGGGGATGCCCATGGTGCCTACCCGGAAAATGGAGTACAAGGGCAGAACTTTTGCCGAGATGGATTTGGATGCCCTTTTGGCCCGCCGTCCCCAGCTGGCCCTGGTGGACGAACTGGCCCACACCAACATACCCGGGTCCCGCCATCTGAAGCGGTACCAGGATGTTGAAGAGCTGTTGACGGCGGGCATCAACGTTTATACCAGTTTGAACATCCAGCATCTGGAGACCTTGAACGACATTGTCGCCCAAATCACCGAGGTCTCCGTGCGGGAGACTGTGCCTGACCGGTTTCTGGAAATTGCCTCCCAAATCCAATTGATTGATATACCGCCGGAAGAACTGATTCAACGGCTGAAAGAAGGAAAAGTCTATGTTCCCGGCCAGGCCGCCGCGGCCTTGAAGAAGTTCTTTCGTCCCGGGAACATCAATGCCCTGCGTGAACTGGCCCTGCGCTATACTGCTCAGAGGGTGGACCGCCAACTCGAATCCTATATGCGGGTGCACGGCATTGCCGGGCCCTGGCCCACCGGGGAGAAGGTAATGGTGTGTGTCAGCGCCAGCCCCTTTTCCGCCCAGTTAATCCGCTATGCCAAAAGGATGGCGACCAGGCTGCAGGCGGAATGGCTTGCCGTGCACGTGGACAGCCCGCGCCGCTTAGCTGGAAGTGAAGCCGAACGGGATTTCAAGGCGAAGAACCTGCACCTGGCTGAGCAACTGGGGGCAGAAACCATTGGCCTGAGCGGGGAGGACATCGCGGAAGAAATTGCTGAGCTGGCCAAGAAACGCAACGTATCCCAGATAATAATCGGCAAACCGGAGCACACCCGCCTTTGGGATTTGATGCATGGTTCCTTGGTTGACCAGGTTATTCGCCGCAGCCAGGGGATCAGCATTCATGTCATCCCTGGCCACCAGGAACAGACAGGACTGGGCACAACCTGGTACCGGGCAAAGGACAGCAGCCGCCGCGACAAGGCGGAGGCTCTTTCACCTGCGCCTTTTCTGATTTCCGCCGCTGCAATGGCCTTGCTGACATTGATCCTGCACCCGTTCACCGCTGCCCTTGGCCTGGTCAACGTAGCTATGCTCTACTTGCTTCCGATCTTAATCACTGCGGCTCGTTGGGGTATGCGTCCGGCTATTTTCTCGGCGGTTTTGGGGTTAATTACCTTCGATTTTCTTTTCGTGCCCCCGGTTCTCACGTTTACCGTGGATGATGTGCGCTATTTGATCACCTTTGTGATATTCCTGCTGGTAGGGATAATCACAGGCTCTCTCTCTACTCGCTTAAAAAAACAAGTCACCTATTCCAGACAGCGGGAAACAAGGGTTTCAGCCCTTTATGCCTTGAGCCGGGACATCGCTGCAGTGGATAAGTTAAATGAGGTTTTGGAAAGCATTGCGCGCAATGTGGCGGACAGCCTGGATGGACAGGTGGTCTTATTGTTGCCAAACGAAAAGGGCAAGTTGGAGCTGCAGCAAAGTTCGGCGCAGGACAATTTTCTGACGGAAAGTGAACTTGCCGTAGCCACCTGGGTGTTTGAGCGGGGACAAAAAGCCGGTCGCGGCACAGAAACCTTAGGTGCAGCCGAGGGATTGTACTTGCCAATGGCCACGGAACAGGGGACTCAGGGAGTTTTGGGTATTCGCTTTAAGACGGGGGAAGGACAGTTTGAGCCTGAACGTTTGAGGCTGTTGGAAGGATTCGTCGGGTTAGCGGCCATGTCCATCAACCGCATCAAGTTGACGGAACAGGCCCGGCAAGCTCAGACCCTGGCTGAATCGGAACGCCTGCGCAGCGCCCTGTTCAACTCCCTTTCCCATGATTTGCGTACACCCCTGGCCTCCATCATCGGAGCGGTGACAGGGCTGTTGGAAGAGACCCAGGCAGTATTCAGCCCCGAAGCGCGGCGCGACTTGTTAAAAACTATCTTGTTCGGTGCGGAGCGCATGAACAGGTTCGTCAATAACCTGTTGGACATGGCACGCCTGGAAAGCGGTTTGCTCAAACTGAACAAGGATTGGTGCGACATCCAGGACATAGTAGGTGTGGCCATTGGGCGTCTGGGAGAGCAGCTTGCCAGCCGCCCCTTGAGCATCCGTATCCAACCTGACCTGCCCATGCTGGAGGCCGACTTTATGCTGATAGAGCAGGTTCTGGTTAATCTTTTGGATAATGCGCTGAAATATTCTGAGCCTGAGAGCAAGATCTCGATTTCAGCCCAGGTAAGGGTCAACCGCATGGAGACAACCGTATCTAACCTGGGCCAGGGGATTCCCCAGGCTGACTTGGCAAAAGTCTTTGACAAGTTCTACCGTTTGAATTCCCCGCTGCAGGTCAGCGGCACCGGATTGGGACTGGCAATTTGCAAGGAAATCATTGAGCTCCATGGAGGCAAGATTTGGGCCTCAAACACCCCGGCCGGGGGTGTGGAAATTACATTTTACTTGCCCGTTAATCCCATCCCGGACAAGGTTCTTGGGCGGGAAGAAGGTGATTCTGCTGGAAACTAAAGGTGCCCGCATTCTGATTGTTGACGATGAGACCCAAATACGCAGGCTGTTAAAGGTTGCTTTGGCCGGCCACGGTTATGAGGTCGAAGAGGTCGCCGCTGGTCAGGAAGGCCTGAACCGGGCTGCGTTGTTCAGGCCTGATTTGGTGATTCTGGACCTGGGCCTGCCTGATGTGGGCGGAATTGAGGTGGTGCGCCGCCTGAGGGAGTGGAGCAAAGTTCCGGTAATCATTCTTTCGGTCAAGGAGCAGGAAGAAGACAAGGTTTCCGCCCTGGACGCCGGTGCGGATGATTATGTCACCAAGCCCTTTGGCATGGGCGAACTGTTGGCGCGTATCCGGGCAGCCCTGCGCCATGCCGCAGGGCCGGGGGAGGAGCCGGTGCTGGAGTTTGACGACCTGGTGGTTGACATGGCCCACCGCCATGTCAACGTGGGGGGAACCGATGTCAGGCTCACCCCTACTGAATATGACCTGGTGAAAACTTTTGCGTTAAATGCCGGCAAGGTGCTAACCCACAAATACCTGCTGCGTACTATCTGGGGCCCGGCCTATGAAAACGACACCCACTACCTGCGGGTTTACATTGGACAGTTGAGGCGCAAGCTGGAAAGTGACCCCTCCCGCCCTCGCCATATTATTACCGAGCCTGGGGTGGGGTACCGGTTACTCTAAGGGGCGGGGGTTAGGGGTCAGAAGTCAGAATTCAGAATGGATGGGGCTTTTTTGCAAAGGGAAGCAAAGGGACGGTTCTTGCGCTTCCGGATATCCGTACTGAGAAAAAGAATTTGGGCTTGGTTCCTAAGTAAAACGCAAAAGAGCCTCGTACCGAACGAGGCTCTGTCAGGTGATCAGACAATTGCGTGTTTGTCAGTGAGCGTCATAGTTCGGCAAGATTCGCTAGGACGGAAAGAACCGTCCCCTTCGTCCTCCCCTTCGTCCTATTTGGGTGAGGCGGAGCCGAGGGCCTGCCTGATTTCCGTCAGTTGGGCTTCGATGCGGTGGAGGTGGCTCTGGATGTCGTCGATTTCCAGTTCCGCCTTGTAGTTGATGGCAAAGTCGATGACGGACTCGTGCTTGTCCCGCGCCGCCTGACGGTTTTGGCTCATCATGATGATTGGGGCCTGGAAGGCAGCGATGAAGGAGAGGATGAGGTTTAAGAGGATGAAAGGCGGGCTGTCAAAATGCCTGGTGAAGCTCACCAGGTTCCAGATCATCCACAGGACAAGAAACAGGGCGAACAGCGAGATGAAGTACCAGCTCCCCCCGAAGGAGGCAATTTTGTCGGCCAACTTGTCTGACCAATGGGTTTGCCTGGCGTATTCAGCGTTGAGATGGGTCAGGATCTGGGACTCATAGGCCTCCACCAAGCGGGTGATGCGGGTTCCGTAGTCTTTTGTCCCCAGGCTCGCATTCTCTTCGGGTGCTTCAGGGTTGACCGCCGGTTTATAATTTTCCATTTCTTCGCCTCTTTTCAAGATGCCCGGATTAGGGCTCATAGGTCTTCAGCACGTGGTAGAAGGTATCCCGTTCCGCCGCCACCAGGCCGGCCTCGTTGATCAGGCGGATGAGTTCCAGTTCGCTCTGCATCTGGGGACTGCCAGCTCCGGCTGTGTGGTAGATTTTTTCTTCCCGCACCACCCCGTCCAGGTCGTTGGCGCCAAAGGAAAGGGCCATCTGGGCTATGTGCAGGCCTGCGGATACCCAATAGGCTTTGATATATTTGAAGTTGTCCAGGACAAGGCGGGATACGGCGATAATTTTCAGGGTGCGCAGGGCGCTGGCCTGGGGAATATGCTCGAATTTGGTATGGCGGGGGTGAAAAGCCGTGGGGATGAGGGCATAGAATCCGCCGGTCTCGTCCTGCAGGTTGCGCAGGGCCAGGAGGTGGTCGATTAATTCCTCGTCGGTTTCGATGATGCCGTAAAGCATGTTGGCATTGGTGGGAATTCCGAGTCTGTGGGCGGTGCGGTGGATTTCCAGCCAGCGCTGGGCGCTGATCTTATCGGGACAGATGATGTCCCTGACCCTTTGGCTGAAGTTTTCCGCCCCGCCGCCGGGGATGAAACTCAGTCCCGCCTGGTGCAGGGTTTTGAGGATTTCCGAGACAGGCGCTCCTTCCAATTGGGCAAAGTAATCGTACTCCGCCGCGGTAAAGGCTTTTAAACTCACCTGCGGCACGCGCTCTTTCACTTTTTGCAGCATTTCCACGTAGTAGGAAAAGGGCAGTTCGGGGTGGATACCGCCTACCATGTGTATTTCCGTAGCTCCAAGGCCTGCGTAGTACTCTGCTTTGTTTACCACTTCATCAATTGTCATGGTATAGGAGCCTTTCTCCCCGGGGTCTTTGCCAAAGGCGCAGAAACCGCAGCGCACTTTGCAGACATTGCTGTAGTTGATGTGGGCGTTGTTATTGAAAAATACCTGATTTCCCACCGCCTGGCGCCGCTTCTCGTTGGCCAGGTAGGCTAAACCGAGGGTGTTGGCGGTCCTTAACAACTCCAGGCCGTCCTGGCGGTCAAGACGTTGGTTTTGGGTGAGTTTACGCTGAATGTTTTCTAACCCGGCAACGACTGGGGTAAATTCCACTTACAAGTCCCTTCTTCCTCGGAGGCCGGCTCGAAACCGAACGGCATCCATTGTTCTTCATATTTCTTTAGGTTATGGTCTGATGGAGCCGTTTCCGGCCCTGACTTCTATTTTAATCTTCCGCTTGGGGGAAATCAATTGGATGAACTGAGGGCAAGGCTTTTGGCGTTTGCTCTATTGTTCCCCCAGAGAAAGCGAAATAGATTCCCCGGGCAGTGGACCGGTAGCGCTTGCCGGCCGCAGCTCGGAGAATCTATTCAGTAAACAGACGGAATCTAATAGTTTCAGGCCTTAATCGTCATTTTCGCCGCCATCCCCGCCGGAGGCTTTATGTCCGTCATCCCCTGATGTCCTGCCGCCCTGGGAGTTTTGGGAGGGGGATATGGAGCGGCGTTCTGCTTGATCTCGGCTTTGTGCCTTGTTAGCTTGGGTAACGGCTTCTTTTTCTCCTTGTTTTTGCTTGTCCTGCTCTGTGGAAATCCCTGCCTCGTGGTCATCAGAAGAGCTGTTTGGCTTGTTAAGCTTTTCTGAGGCTTGCGCTGCGCCTGCGGTTTCTGCTGTGGTGGAGGCGCTTGGCGCCAAGGATTTTTGCAGGCTCGCCATTACCGGCGCGGCATCTTCATCGGCTTGAACCTGGTTAAAGACTGTGTCTGACTGGCCCATTTCTTCCCGGACTTTTTGCTTATCCGCATCATCCATCTTGTCCGCCACTTTTTCAATCGAGCGCATGATGTTCAGAGCCACTGCTTTGGCTGCTGGGGCGGGAATCTTGACCAATAGACCGCTCAAGACCTGGATGTTGGCGGCATCGGATTTTGCCATGGCGCTTTGCATGGTTTGCAGCGTATTGGGATCCTGGAGCTTGGCCACTAAAGTTTGCGCGTCAGCAACCTTTTGCGCGTAGGATGCGAGAGCTTTCTGCGCCGCTGCAGTATTGCCGGCTTTCGCCATTTCCCGGGCAGCGGCCAGGTTCTGCAGCGCCTGATTATCCATCAGAGCTGCTTTCTGGGCGGTGTCGAAGGTGAAGAAGATCTGGATTCTCTGCATGAGGCCGGCGAGCCAATAGAAGGGGGAACTTGGCAGGGTGCCGGGGGATACGGGCTGTCCGTTGGCGTCGAGGACAGGGGGCAGGGCAGGTGTTGTTGACCCCGCTGTACCTGCAGTCGTCTGCGTTGTTGCTCCGGCCGCAGGCGCTGGAGAGGCAATGCTGGCGGGCTGGCTTCCAGCCGCGAGAGATGCAGCCGCGTTAAAGGGCAAAAGGAGAAAGGCCAGCGTTATGGCAATAGCGAGTGGTCTTCTTAAACCATTCATAATCGGTCACTCCTTTATGCTGGTTGATTCGCTTTCATTGCAAAATACGCAGCAGCAAGGAGTTTTATGGGGGTATTTGCCGAAATTAATCGCCACCCCAACTTTGGGTATTATGACAGCTGCCGCAGTCCAGGCCTATTCCCTGATGTTCTGCCACATCCTGAGGAGCTGTGTGGCAGAGACCGCAGGATACGCGGCCCTGAGGGGATAGGGCCTGATGGGTAAAGTGGACAGGCTGCCAGGAACTAGTCTGGTGGCAGGCTGCACATTGGCTGGTAAACAGGGTGTGGTCCCGGTCCTGGGGTGCCTTGTGGCAGGATACGCAGGATTGGCCTACGCGGCTGTGGTCGAAACGCGCGCCCTGCCAGGTGGAAGTCGAGTGACAGCTGCCGCAAGCCTGTCCCACCCCTTGGTGAGTCTGGTCCTGGGGAGGTTTGTGGCACGTCCCGCAGGCTGATTGTCCCTGAGGGGATAGGGCCCGATGTTCGAAACGGGCAGGCTGCCAGGCTGTGGTCTGGTGGCACGCTGCGCAGTGGCCGGTAACCAAGCTGTGCCGGCTGTCTTTGGGCGCAGCGTGGCAGGAGACGCAGTTATTTAGCTGGGCTGGAGCCAAGCGGGTATGGTCAAAGCGTGTTCCTTGCCAGCTCCGGGTGGTGTGACAATCCGTGCATTTTACTCCGGCAGCAAAATCTTTGTGGACAGCATCCTTGGGTGCTGCGTGGCAGGTCTGACAGGTTTGATTGCTCCCGGGCGGAAAGAGCTGGTGGCTGAACTGACGGCTTGCATATGGGTCAGCGCTGCTGGCGTGCTCCACATGGCAAACCGTACAGGGTTTAGTATTTGGCTGGAGGTGAAACTGAAAACTGGCTGCCGACTTGAAGGTTGTCTTTAGGGCAGGGTGGCAGGCGATACTGCTGCAGCTCTGAGCAGGGTTTTTGCCTGCAGCGTGGCATGAGACACAGCCAGCTTTGCCTGCGTGAACCCCTTCTCCCGGTGAAAAAAGGGCAGCTTGCACCTTTGTCAGGGGCAGAAAGAGAATTATTGCCATAACCCCGATGATTGCAGCCATAATGAACAAATAACGGACTAACTGTTTGCGCACGCTTACCACCCCCCGTAAAAAGCTGTTCCTAAAACATGGACGAGCAAGATCCAGAGGAAGAGCCTGGTCATGGGAAGGTGCAGCTTGCGCCAGACCTGAAACCGGTTGCGCCACCACTGCAGCTGGCTCAGGCTGGACGAATCTTCTCCCAGCTGCTTGCGTCGCCCGAGTTCGCGGCCTAGTTCCATGTGCAAATAGCGCCCAACAATACCGCTGGTGCAGAGGGCCAGGAGCAGCAGCACTGCTGCCCAGCCGGTGAGATTATGTACCCTAAGTCCCGTGTGCCATAAGATTATTGCTGTACCCCAAACGGCCGCCAGTTCATGAAAGCGCAGCCATTTCTTGATGCTGCCCCATTTCCAAAACCGTTTCCGCAGAGAATAGCTCAGGGATAGAAGGATTAGCAGAGTGCCGGTTGCGCCAGCCAGCAGAAGTTGGCTGTTTGGGACGGCGGAAAGCTGGTTTTGCCCCCACACGCCGGCCAGGAGCAGAACCGAGGCTCCGGCAGCCACTATCAGGACAGCGCGAAGAATAATTCTGACCATAAATTTGCATCCTCGCATATCACGTAGTTGGGACGAAAAGAACTTGGGTCCTCTGCAAGTTGTGTCTATTTTATTCTTAGTTCTTCTGATTTTCAATACATTTCGACAGAAACCACCGTAATTTGAGTCCGCGAAAAGTTGCTGGAACAGGGAGTTTGTCGTGGTCAGGCGCTGGTTAGGTCCAGAAAAAATACTCTTTGCCGTCAGCAGGAAAATTTTATCTCTTTAATAAGTTGACAAGGGCTGGCAAACTTCATATGATGATTAGAGACTAACAAAATTCCTGTTAGGTGAGGCTTCTGTACGGAGCACATGCTGCTGCCCAGAAATGTCGAAAGACGCCAATGGGTTAACAGGTATTACCGGATTAAGGTTTTACCTAATGTAGCTGAGTATAAACACTCTAGCCGTACACGTGCCAAAACTCAACGAGTAGGGAATATATGTTTTTGGCTGTGCCACTGACAAACTTCCCTATGACTGGGAAGTTTGTTTTTTGTAATACTATTGGCGGAGGTGGTTTTATGGACGCCGGACCTAGTGGTAATTCAGGCAGCTCAATAAGAACAGTCCGGTTGTCGAACCACCGTTAACCAAGGTAGCCGGCAACCGGGGAACAAAGGGAGGGATTGCCGGTGGTGCACGTAAAAGTTCTGGGGGAATTTTTCTTCAGTCAGGTTTTGCACAAACCTATCTATGATGCAGACGGCCGTCTGGTGGGCAGGCTGCGGGATATGGCGGTGCGCTGGGACGGGGCTGCGCCGCGGGTTTCGGGCATCAAATTTGCCAGAGGCCTGCAGGACCATATCGACATCAACCAAATCGAGCACTGGGATGAGACGGGTTTAAAGCTCAATATCTCGCTCACCCCGGAAAATGTCAAGCCCTTGCAGGCAGATGAAATTTACGTCGGCAAGTGGCTCCTGGACAAGCAGATTATCGACTTGAAAGGGTCCAAGCTGGTACGGGTAAACGATATCAAGCTGTCCTGGGTGAACCTGGGCGAGACCAGCGACATCATTCTGGTTGCGGTTGACATCGGCTTGAGCGGCATCCTGCGGCGTTTGGGCATGGGTTTTTTGAGCCGGAGCACGGAAAACAACCAGTTTGTGGGCTGGCAGTATATTAAACCTCTGGAGAACAGGACGGCCAATCTCCAGCTGAGCCAGGAGCAGTCCAGACTGAGCCAGCTCCACCCGGTGGATATTGCGGATATTATTGAAAACCTGGACCACCAGGAGCGCAGCGAGTTTATCGATGACCTGGACAACCAGACTGCCGCTGAGGCCCTGGAGGAATTGGACCTGGATACCCAGGTGGCGATCATTGAGCAGATGGACAGTGAACGGGCTTCCGACATCCTGGAAGAGATGGCGCCCGATGAGGCGGCAGACATTCTGGGTGAGCTGACGGAAGAGAAGTCCAGCGAGCTGTTGAACCTGATGGAGCCAGAGGAAGCCCGCGAAGTCATGGGACTCATGCAGTACCCGGAAGATACCGCTGGGGCCCTGATGACCACCGAGTTCATTGCTTTTGCAGCGGGCATGACGGCGGAAGAAACCATTAACCAGCTGCGGGAACTGGCCCCGTCCGCTGAGACAATCTATTACCTTTATGTCCTGGACGAGAATAAAGCGCTGCAGGGCGTGGTCTCCCTGCGCGATTTAATCGTGTCTAAACCCCAGGCTGCCCTGGGCGAAATCATGTCGGTCAGGTTGGTTAAGGTAAGTCATGACGATGACCACGACAAAGTGCTGGAGGTTGTCAGCAAGTACAACCTCTTGGCCGTGCCCGTGGTGGATGATGCGGGTATAATGCTGGGCATCATTACTGTAGACGATGTTTTGGAGACGGTACTGCCCGACCGCAGCAGCCTGGATACTTTTTCTAACTTTGTTATGCCCAGACTGCGGGGATGGAGGTGGGGCGAATGACCAACGTATGGCGCAAAAACAAAACAATCCGCAGCCTGCTCCTCTTTCTCGCAGTTGTTGGTCCGGGTATTATCACTGCTAATGTTGACAACGACGCCGGCGGCATCACGACTTATTCGGTAGCCGGCGCTTCGTTTGGCTATAAGCTGCTATGGGTCTTTATCCCCATGACCCTGGCCCTGATCGTGGTGCAGGAAATGAGCGCCCGCATGGGCGCGGTTACCGGCAAAGGCCTGGCGGACCTGATCCGGGAGAAGTACGGGGTAAAGATTACCCTTGGTGTGATGGTGGCGCTGCTTTTAGGCAATTTGGGGAATACTGTTTCGGAATTTGCCGGGGTAGCCGCCAGCACCGAGATCCTGGGCATCAACAAGTATATTGCGGTTCCCCTCGGCGCCCTCCTGGTCTGGTGGATGGTGGTCAAGGGCTCTTACAAAATAGTGGAGCGGCTGTTCCTGGTTGCTTCCGGCCTTTATTTCACTTATGTGGTTTCCGGTCTCATGGCCCATCCGCCCTGGGGATCGGTACTGCAGCAGATGGTCACTCCCAGCTTCAGCTTGAAGGGCGATTACCTCACCATGCTGATAGGACTCATCGGGACCACCATTGCCCCCTGGATGCAGTTTTATATCCAGTCTGCGGTGGTGGAAAAGGGGATAGGGGTGGACCAGTACAAGTATTCCCGCCTGGACGTTATTGTGGGCTGCTTCATGGTTGACTTTGTGGCCATTTTTATCGTGGTAGCCTGTGCCGCCACCATTTACGCGGCGGGAGTGCACATTGAGACGGCGGAAGATGCCGCACTGGCCCTGGCTCCCCTGGCGGGGAAGTGGGCATCAATCTTATTCAGCTTTGGCTTGCTCAATGCGTCATTGTTTTCGGCCTCTATCCTGCCTCTTTCCACAGCCTATTTCGTGTGCGAGGCCTTCGGCTTTGAGGCAGGGATCGATAAGTCCTGGGAGGAAGCGCCGGTGTTTTACTGGCTGTACACCTTTCTGATTGTGGTCGGGGCTGCCATTATCCTGATTCCCAACATCTCCTTGATCCAGGTAATGCTCTTGTCTCAGGTGCTTAACGGCATCATGCTTCCCTTTATCCTCATTTTCATGCTGCAGCTGATCAACAACCGGGATCTTATGGGCAAATACGTGAATTCGCGCGGATTTAACCTGATAGCCTGGCTGACTACAGGAACCATGATTGTATTGACCCTCCTGTTGGTGACAATTTCCCTTTTCCCCAACCTGCTGGCCTAGAGGATATGGAAAGTGACTCAAAACCCGGAGCGAAGCTCCGGGTTTACGCATACGCATATTAGACTACCTGTGCAGAGGTTTTTGTGAGCAAACTCATTTTCTTTCTTCTTTTAATTCTATCAGTCGGTTTTTTCAGCTCTGAGGTGTACCGGCGTTGGCGGGCCACAAGGCTGGGCAGGCCGGAGGACCGCAGCGACCGCCGGCGTGAGCGGTGGAAGTATTTTTTCACCCAGGTTGTGCTGCAGCAAAAAATCAGGAAATACCCGTGGTTTGGCCTGATGCATGTGTTTATGGCAGCGGGATTTCCGGTTTTAGGGTTAAGCAGTATCAACATGGCTGTGGCGGGTCTTTATCATGCCGCGCTTCCTCTCATCGGAGATAATGCGATATTCCTGGCAATAAGGGATTTGTTTATGGCCCTGGTAATCCTGGGGGTTTGCGGCTTTATCCTGCGCCGGACGGTAAAGAAACCGGACTGGCTGCATAATTCCTGGAAGGCCTTTGGGATTTTGCTGTTGATCCTGGTCGTTGCCGGCAGTGAGCTGCTGTTTTACGCGGTTCAAGTTTCTCTGGCCCAGTCTCCGCAGGGGGGCGCCTGGCTGGTTGCTCCGGTTTCCTATTTGTTCGCTGGCATGAGCAAAGCTGCGGCTTCTGTTTTGCTTGAAAGTTTCTGGTGGCTGCATTTCCTTGCCATCTTTGCCTTCCTTTTTATTATCCCGCGCTCCAAGCACCTGCACCTGGTCTTTGCTCCTTTCAATACTTACTGGCATTCCCTCGCACCCAAAGGCTCACACAGGCCGGTCCAATTGGCGGGGGAGCCGGAAGAAACTTACGGGGCGGGTAAGCTGGAGGACTTCAGTTGGAAACAACTGCTTGATGCCTTCAGCTGTGTTAAGTGCGGGCGCTGTCATGGCAGCTGTCCCGCTTTTCAAAGCGGTGAAGAGTTAAAGCTAAAAAAAATCAACGGGCGCCTGCGCACCCAGATGGAACGAAAAGCCTTAGGAAGAGGGAGAGGCAGCGCTGGAATTTCCGGTGCAAAAGAGCGTAAAAAGGCTGGAAAGAAGAAATTTACGGACCAGGGGAAACTAATTGCCGGGGTTGTCAAAGAGGAGGACATCTGGAGCTGCACCACCTGTGGGGCCTGCGAAGAGGCCTGTCCGGTCTCCTGCGAGCATATTTCCAAGCTCATAGATATGCGGCGCCATCTCGTGTCAAGCAAACAAAGACTTGCCCCGGAAATTGAGCAGGTTTTTTATGGGATTGAGAATTACGGCAATCCCTGGGGCAAGAAGCGTGAATGGAGTACGGCATTCGCCTGGGCGGAGGAACTGGGGATTCCAACTTTGGCGGCCAAGCCTGCTGCGCAGTACCTGTATTTCGTTGGCTGCACGCCTGCTCATGATGAGTCAGCCCGTAGAGCCGCAGTTGCCTTCGCGAAGATTTTAAAGCAAGCCGGAGTGGATTTTGCGATTCTAGGCGCCGAGGAATCCTGCTGCGGCGAGACGGCGCGGCGGCTGGGAAACGAAGCGCTCTTTCAAACTGCAGTCAAAAGAAATATCGCCGCCTGGAACAGCCGCAGCATCAGGAAGATCATCACCGCCTGTGCCCACTGTTTCAACACCCTGCACAACGAGTATCCCCAGTTTGACGGGAACTTTGAAGTGATACCACATGTGAAGCTGTTGGCAGACTTGCTGCAAAAGGGAAGGCTAAAACCGCAAAAAGCGCGGAATATCACCGCCACTTTCCACGATTCCTGCTATCTGGGGCGCTACAATGCTTTTTATGATGAGCCGAGGGAAATCCTAAAGGCCATCCCCGGTGTCAGCCTAATAGAGATGCCGCGCAGCAGGGAAAACTCTTTTTGCTGCGGCGCCGGCGGCGGACGTTTCTGGCAGAAGGCTGAAAACGCGATTACGCAAAACCGGGCCCAGGAAGCCCAGGCAACCGGGGCTGAAGTAGTCTGCACCACGTGCCCCTACTGCCGTATAGTCTTGGACAAAGAAATCGGGTGTATGGACAAAGGTATCAGGACCGCGGATATTACTGAAATTCTTGAGGAAAGTCTGTGAACACAGAAGAAGCAAGGGAAGCAAGGGGACGGTTCTTTTGCTCCGCTTCCGCAAGGTGGAAGCAGGAGAACTCGAGCATTGCTTGCCATTGCTTCTACCCTTGCTTCCCTGGTGCATGTGCGTAAACAATTAGCCGTGCTATATTGAGTGACGGCGTAAACAGGAGGAAACACACTGCGTATTATATACGAGGGTGTGAAGTGGTTTGGCGCTGTGTCCCTCCTTATCACAGAAACCCAAGTACTGAAGAGCGCCTGGGTTATTGTTGCCCTTTGAAACAAACACTTTGGAAGTGAAGAGCCGTGGGCGGTGCAAAAAAGATTAGTTGGCCTGTCAAGGAATTGGATTTTTTGCGCCAATACGGCATCAGGGATCTATATCTCAAAGGCGAACACCGGTCGGTATTGCACCTTGGCAACGGAACAAAAGCTTATGCCCTTAAATGTGTGAACTATGCGCCTGAAAAGTTAATGTTTTTAGCCGGGGTGCAGCAGTTCATGGAGGTCAGGGGTTTCGCAAATTTTGCCCGCATGGTTCCGAATTTAGCAGGGGAATACTTTGTCAAGATAGGGCAGGAAAACTACTGCTTGATGGAATGGATACCGGGGAGAGAGAGCGCTTTTAAAGACCACAATGATCTTTTCACTTACATATCTGTCGTTGCAAATTTACATAAACTTACCCGCGGTTTTGGCGGTGAGCCGCAAAACCTGAGTGAAAAGTGGTCCGGCAGCTTGCAAGAGCTAAAAGCTGGAGGAGAGCGCAGGTTTTCCGGTGAATTGCACAACCTGCTTTCCCGTGCTATTGAGTTCGGGCAAATAGCATTGAGCTTTTTACAAAAGCCAGAGGTGCTCAAAAGCGCTTGCCGGTCCTTGGTAGTCTGTCACAAGGACCTGACATACAGAAACCTTTTGATTGATGCAAACAACCAGGGCTATCTGATTGATTTCGACTATGCCAAAGCTGATAGACCGGTTAGAGATTTGGCTCAGTTTCTTAGAAAGGCCTGGAAGCAGAATGCCTGGGACACTGACCTGGGGCTTCGATTACTGGCTTTTTATGCAAAGGATAATTTGCTAACAAACGGCGACCTGGGGCTTTTGTTAGCTTATCTCTACTTTCCCCGCTCGCTGCGGCAGTTTGCCAGCCGCATGAAAAAATATGCTTCTAACCCGGTATTGGTTGAAGATACTATCCAGGACGTCAAAAGCTATCTGGCAAACAAACCGAGCCTGGAGAGGTTTTCCCGCTCTCTCGGTTACTAGTATATAAACACAAAAACGGTTCTTCCAAATTTCAGAAGAACCGTTGTCTTTCTTTATACCTCAGGAAAGTATATACTCGGCAACTTTTGCCGAGTATATCGAACACGGGCACTGAAATGCGCGCGCTGAGGAAAAACGAAGCGCGCATTTCTTGTTATTTATTAAAT
>JAJZPO010000105.1 GCA_021811155.1 Bacillota bacterium
TTCTCCGGTGGTAGTTTTTTGCTGGTGAGCGGTAATATTATTCTGATAAACGGTTTTCTACTTATTTTTTTCACTTCCTGCTTAGTGAAAAAAAGAGCTTAGTTTTTTGTTTTTTTCAAATTGTTCCTGAAGTCAAAACTGTTAGATTATATTAAATTTATATTAAATTTATTTGGAAGAATATACACTTTTTGTAGGAGAAAATACACTCAAAAAATATAACTATTTGTTGCTAAAATAAAAAGCCTTTCCGTGCGGAAAAGGCCAGCTAATTCTTTCAAATATCCTGTGCAGATTGATATTTCGCATTCATATCTATGATTAAAGCGGAAAAATTGCAGGTTAGGAAGGTCTAATGGTTAAGCTTAATCGTTGGCGCCGAATCTATTTTCTTTACCGTTAGTACAATTCAAGCGAAAGTATTATACTTAATTTTCTGAAAGATTTGGGAAACTTTTTGCTGACTCCGTTTATACACCAGTAAATCCTTGTCAGACCGGCGCCGGTCAGTTATGATGCGCTTATCCCCTTTATGCAGGTTTTGCCAGCCCCTCAATCCCTGAAAAGGGCAGATTTAGTCTTGAACGGGGTAAAAGCAGAGCCCAACGGTTCCCTGCCCCACGTGGGTACCTATTACCTGACCCGCCGCATCCACGTCAATCTGCTGCCCGGGATACCTCATTCTCAGTTCTTCTGCCAGACGTTCGGCATCAGCGGGTGAATGCACATGCAGGAGACCGATCCGATGAGGCTTGCCGCCGGCCAGGGAATTGTCGAGCTCCTGGCACACTCTGGCCCAGGCCTTGCCCTTGGTCCTCACTTTATCAAAAACTTCTATTTTGCCGTCACGCAGGTACAAAATCGGCTTAACCTGCAGCAGGGTGCCAATCAGGGTGGCCGCCCCGCCAATCCTGCCCCCTTTGCGCAGGTTTTCCAGGGTTTCCACCACAAAGAAGAGGTTCATCTCTTCTTTCATTTGCTCCAGTGCAGCGAGGATTTCCGACACCGTTTTACCCTGTTCAGCCATCTCCACAGCCGTCAAAACCATGTAACGCTGGGAGTTGACGGTAAACCCGGAGTCAAACAAGTGGACCCGGTCAGTGGACAGAATCTCAGCTGCAGTCTGGGCGGAATAATAGGTTCCGCTCAAGTGGGTGGAAATAAAGATGCAAACTATATCCTCTGCCCCTTCCGCAAAGAGCTGCTTAAATGCTTCCACAAAACTGCCGGCGGGCGGCTGAGAAGTCGTGGGCAGGACAGGGGACTCAGATACCATCCGGAAGAATTCCTGATTACTGTAGAGTGACCCTTCCGGATAGGTTTCACCCCTAAAATTTATGGCCAGGGGAACCACGGTTATCCCCAGGTCTCTTGCCAGTTTCTCCGGCAGATAAGCGGTGCTGTCAGTGAGAACGCGTATTTTGCCCAAACAGGTCTCCCCCTACTCTTTTCCTGACCCGATTATACCTTTTGGACAACAAATGTCAATGAATTTTCCAGCAACAAAGTTTTTTTGCTTTTGGAGCGCTTCCATTTAAGCCAATTTGTGTGCTTGACTTGACATTTTAAACGTGGTATGATATTTTTTGTCCAAAAACGCTTGTCGGGGCGTAGCGCAGTTTGGTAGCGCGCTTGGTTCGGGACCAAGAGGCCGCAGGTTCGAATCCTGTCGCCCCGACCATTGATACTAAAGGGTTCTCCGGAATGGGAGAACCCTTATTTTTGTGGTTTTGACCGCCTTTTGACCTTGAACCTATAGAGCGGCCTGTATGAATTTTTGGGCTTGCAGTCCGGTTCCCGCAGCTTCTTCCAGCTTAAACCTGACAAAAAACTTGGTTCCTTTGGGAGTGCTCTCAACCTTAATCACGGCATTGTGCCGCGCCGCGATGCTGTAACTGACCGCAAGACCCAGCCCGGTGCCATTTTCTTTCGTGGTTAGAAACGGGGTACCCAGTTTCTTGAGCATGTCCGGTGCAATGCCTTTTCCCTCATCCTCAACGGCAAGAACGATCTGGTTCTTGTCAGTCCAGGTCCTGACAGTTAGTTTGCCCCCAGGGGACATCGCCTCCAGGCCGTTCCGGCTGAGGTTGAGAATCAGTTGGCGGATTTCTTTCTCATCCAGGTACAAATCCTGAACATCGCCCAAGCAAAACTCAACGCTTTTATCCATGTTTATCGCATCGGCCGTTAATAGCGGAGATAAAGCTGTAACTATCCTGTTGAGACTGACTTGCTTCAATTCTATCGGTTTGTTTCTGGCTAGCAGAAGGTATTCGGTAATGATTGAATTGGCCCTGTCG
The DNA here is from genome assembly GCA_021811155.1 of Bacillota bacterium. Taxonomy (GTDB): domain Bacteria; phylum Bacillota; class Desulfitobacteriia; order Desulfitobacteriales; family JAJXUE01; genus JAJZPO01. The sequence continues at coordinate 2,301 of JAJZPO010000105.1, forward strand.
AGTTCACTGATCATTAAATCGTAAAAGTCCTTTTGCTGCGAGGCATCTTCTTTTCTAGCCAGCATTTGAAGAAAACCGCGCACCGTCGTCATAGGGTTCCTTATTTCATGGGCAATGCCTGCCGCCATTTCTCCTATGAGGTTCAGCTTCTCCAGACGGGCCATATCCTCTACCATCCGCCCGCGCTCGCTGACCACTGCGCTTAGGACAAGCGAGCCCATCAGGATGAAGCTGACGAAAGCCTGAATGGACAAGATCAATTCGTTATTTGAGATACCGGTTAAGGTACCAAACTTGGCAACGGTATTCCAAACTGCCACTATGGCCAGGATGAGGGTGGCAGTAGCGGTTTCACGTTGCCCGAAACGGAAAATGAGCCAGACAAAATAAGGGAGAAGCAAGTATTTATAGGTCAGGGAGTCAAGGACTGTACCGGCCAGAAAGCCGCTGAAGATTAAATGGCTTGTTATCACCAGCATCAGGAGCAGGAGTGAATACTCCGCTAATTTACGGGCCCGCCACCTGGTTTCGGGTTGCTTCTGCCAGGTGAGCATCACCGGCGTTATCACCAAAACACCGGTAGCCTCGCTCAACCACCAGGCGAACCAACAGAAGAAAAAATCAGCCGGCCGGATCACACCGCTTAAGAGCAAACTGCCAACACCGGCAGAAGCTGACACAACCGGGCTCACCAGCCCCGCCAGAACCGAAAACTTAACCACATCACAGGGTCGATTAAAGTAGCTGGACAAGCCAATAAAGCGACGGAGGAGATAGACTGCCAGCAGAGCCTCCAACGTGTTGCCGGTCCCTTGGGTAATGCTCGCCCACAAGGGGACTCCGGGCACAATGTTAATCAAAGTTGCCCCCAGCCACACACCGGGCCAGACACGTTTGCCAAATATGAGGAGAACGCCCAGCGCCATACCTGAAGCCGGCCAGACCGAGGACACTAGCCCGTGAATGATTGCCAGGGATATTCCCAGTTTACCCAGCGCATAGTAACCAAGGGCGATGATTCCCACCTTCGTTAAATAGAGCAGAGATTTCTTGCTCATGTCTGCGCCTCCACAAGACAAAATCGGATGCGTCCGAATCACGCATCTGATTTCCTACGACTGCCTGCAACCAAGAAAAACCAATTTTGGTATCCACATTATTCTCCCTTAATGTAACAAAATCCTTTCTTTGGAAAGGATATACAACAAATTTTTTTGCGCCCAATATTAAAGAAGCGATTCCCCCGTTGGTTGGGGGAATCGCTCAAATTTCGCCGGTCTCGACCAGATTGCTCAGCCACACTTCGCTGGAAACACCCAGTATGGTATGTTGAGGCCACTGTTCAGCGGCGATTTGCTTTGCCTCCCGTGGTGACCTGGCTTCGACCATCACGCGGCGGTTAAAGTTGCGGAGATCGCTTATTGTCACCTCGAAAAAGAGCGTGCTTTTTCCGTCATCCACATAGTCCACCTCCCTAAACAACCAATTAAGTATTATATTCCCACATCCCGCCCTTGTCAATTCATAATTTTCTTACTTTTCTGTGATTTTGGCAAAAAACTTTAGGATATAACAGAGGAGCCGGGGTGGTGTCCCCGGCTCCAAGTTTTTGCGGTTTTCCGTTCAATTTGAACCCTCCGCAGAACGCATCCCCGGGGGACTCCTTGTTACAATTTGATCAGTTTAACTTCCTGCACTCCACTAATCCCGGCAATGCCCTGAGTGGTCTCCTGCGGCACCTCGCCGTCTACAGACAGCATCATCACTGCCTTGCCTCCTACTTCCTTGCGGCCCACCTGCATGGTACCGATATTGATGTCGTAAGTGCCTACCAGGCTGGATACCGCTCCTATTACCCTGGGCTTGTCCACATGCTCGACGTAGAACATATAACCGCTGGGGACGACATCTACCCGGTGGCCGTCCACCAACACGATGCGAGGATCGCCATCTCCGAACAAGGTGCCTGAGAGAGACTTCTCACCTTGATCCGTGTGCACCCGCATGGTGATGAGGTTAGCGTACCCCTGGGTCTGCCCGTTAATCGCCTGGACCACCTGGATACCGCGGTTCTTGGCCAGGAGTGAGGCATTTACGAAGTTTACCGTATCCTGCAGAATCGGTTCCAACAGTCCTTTCAAGGCTGCAGTGACGATGTGGGGAACTTCCTCATTCGATAGATTTCCATTACAGAGTACTTCGACCTTTTTCACCCTGCCCGAGAGCAGGTAAGCGTGAAACCGGCCCAGTTTTTCCGCCAAGGTGAGGTAGGGCCTTACCGCGGCGAGAGTCTTGGGCGTGATAGAAGGGATGTTTACGGTGTTTTTGACAATCCTGCCTTTGAGGGCAGAGACGATTTCTTCTGAGACATCCACTGCCACATTAAGTTGGGCCTCCTCTGTCGATGCGCCCAGATGGGGTGTGGCAATGAAATTGGGCAGCTTGAGCAGGGGGCTTTCCGTCTCAGGTTCTCTTTCAAACACGTCCAGGGCCGCTCCTGCCACCTTGCCTTCGGTGAGGGCCCTGTACAGGGCATCCTCAGCAATTATCCCGCCACGGGCGCAGTTTATGATGCGTACGCCCTGCTTCATTAAGGCAATAGACTTGTCATCAATCATATGGAAGGTTTCCTTGGTCTTAGGCATGTGCACGGTGATAAAGTCAGCACGCCGGCACAAATCCTCAAAACCGACCAGTTCCACTCCCAGGCTTGCTGCCTGTTCTTCCGTGATAAAAGGGTCATAGGCTATGACTTCCATCTCCATGGCCTGGGCCCGTTTGGAGACCGCAGAGCCGATCCTGCCAAGACCGACCACGCCCAGGGTTTTCCCCCGCAGTTCCACCCCCATAAAGGCTTTCTTTTCCCATACGCCTTCCTTCAACTTACCTGCGGCCTGAGGAACATTGCGGGCCAGGGCCAGCATCATGGCCATGGTGTGTTCTGTGGCAGCTATGGTGTTGCCTTCCGGGGCATTGACCACCAAGACCCCTTTGCGGGTAGCAGCTTCCAAATCGATGTTGTCCACACCGACACCCGCCCGGCCCACTACCTTCAGCCGGTCGGCATTTTCCATGACCTTGGCGGTTACTTTGGTGGCGCTGCGCACAATCAAAGCGTCAAACTGGGGGATACTCTCTGCTAGCTCATCCTCGCTCATTTTGCTGCCAATGACGACTTCAATCTCCGGGTTCTGCCGCAGCGGCACCAACCCTTCTTCCGATACTCCGTCCATAACCAGAACTCTCATCCAAAAAATCCCCCTTTATTAGAAAACTTTAACAAAAATGCCGTTGCTTCAAAGATACCATAATATACTATTTTTCTTCAATAGGCAGCGCTGAATACATCATTTAGCGGTAATAGCCCGAAACAAAATCATGCCCGGGAAAATTCCCGGGCACGCTGCAAAATTGCGTCTGGTTTCTCCTCAATCGGTTTGTTTTCCGGCGCAAATAGTGTTAAATTAAATCTATTCGGACAAGAAATTTGGCAGAAAGGATTTTTTCTAGCAGATTTTATATGGGAGGAACAGAAAAATGGTAACGGAAACCGGGGTTAGAGAAGCCTTGAGAGAGGTAATGGATCCGGAAATCCACCAGAATATTGTGGATTTGAACATGGTGCGCAGCATTCAAGTTGAAGGATCCCATGTGGCAGTGGAAGTGGCCTTGACTGTGGCCGGCTGCCCGATGCACAGCGAAATTAAGACTTCAGTGGAAGAAAAGCTTCGCTCCCTTCCCGAGGTGGAAGCGGTCAGCGTGAAGCTCGGTGTGATGAACGATGAGGAGAAAAAGGCTTTGGTCGAGAAGCTCAATCCTGCCAAAGAAGCTAAATCACCGCTTATGGCTGAGGACTCCAAGACCAAGGTTATCATGGTATCGAGCGGAAAAGGCGGGGTTGGCAAGTCAACAGTCACAGTCAACCTGGCAGTAGCTCTGGCCCGCCTAGGCAAAAAGGTTGGAATTCTTGACGCCGACATTTACGGCTTCAGCATCCCCCGCATGATCGGAGCCATGGGCCAGCCCACAGCCTTGGGTGACAACGCCATCCTGCCCCTGGAGGCGCACGGGGTAAAAATCATTTCCATGGGCAGCTTTGCCGGGGAAGATACTCCGGTAATCTGGCGCGGCCCCATGCTTATGAAGGCCTTGGAACAGTTTCTGACCGATGTTGTCTGGGGCGAGCTGGACTACCTCCTGCTGGACTCCCCTCCCGGCACCGGCGATATTGCAATCAGCGCCATGCAGATGCTGCCCAAAGCCAAGGTGCTGATCGTAACCACGCCCCAGGCCTCGGCTTACAAAGTAGCGGCCAGGGTCGGCCTCATGGCCAACAAAATGAACATGGCTGTCTTGGGCGTGGTGGAAAACATGGCCTATTTCATCTGTGACAACTGCAACAAGCTCCATTATATTTTCGGCCAGGGCGGCGGCGAAGAGACTGCCCACAGCCTAAACGTAAGGCTTCTGGCCCAAATTCCGCTCGGGGCGGAAGTCCGGGAGCGCGGCGACAGCGGCGAACCTATAGCCCTGCACAGCGCCGACTCCCCTGCCGGCCAGGCCTTCAGCCAACTGGCGCAAGAGGTAGAGCAAGAATGGCAATAGCTTAAAATTAGGAAAGCCGCACGGTGCGGCTTTCTTTTTTTATGTAATTTAAAAAATGTAATATTCGTCAATATATGAAAAAAAACCTGCTTACTTTGCAATTTTACAAAAATTGTTATGACATTAATCAAAAAATCTTTGCTATAATGAGTGAGACTTCTGATTATTTGACCTGGAGGTGATTGAATCCATGACCGGGAATTTTGAGCTGCTTGAAGACGAAGACTTGATCACCCGGGCGAAAGACGGGCAGCAGGATGCCTATACAGTCTTGATCAAACGCTACGAGCCTGAAATCCGCAAGATTGCCTGCAAATACTTCCTGCAGCGGGCTGAATATGAGGACCTTCTCCAGGAGGGCCGGATAGCCATTTACCGGGCGGTTCAATCATTCGACCCGGAATGCGGTCATCCCTTCACCCATTTCATCCGCATGTGCATCAAACGCCGGCTGATTGATACCTTGAGGGCCCACAACCGGCGCAAGCACGTTACTTTTAACACTGCTTACTCCCTGCACAACAGCCTGGCCGATGACAACGAGCACACCTACCTGGAGCGGATGTCCTCTGGCTGCGACCCGGAGCAGACCGTTATCGACGTCCAGGAAGCCCGCTCCATCATCCGCGACCTGACTAATAGCCTTTCCGAAATGGAGCGCAAGGTGTTTGCCTACCACTTTGTAGCCGGGTACAGGCAGCAGGAACTGGTTCAAACCCTGGGCCTAAAGCCCAAGGCCCTGGATAATGCCATTCAAAGGATCAAGAAAAAAACTGCTGTTTACAAGGAACAGCGCCACAAGGTTGGCTAATTATTCAGCTTGACAGCAACATATTAAATGCATATAATAATCTTTGTCACGCGGTCGTGGCGGAACTGGCAGACGCGCTAGATTCAGGTTCTAGTGCTCGCAAGGGCATGGAGGTTCAAGTCCTCTCGACCGCACCAATACGCTGTTTGAGGTTAGTTTTGCGTAAGTACACGCTGAACTAACCTTTTTTGCATGTACGTTAAATCGTTCGGTTTTAGGAGGTAAAACCAATGAAAAATTACGACTATTGCTAATACATTCAACTCATTGTTCCAAAAAGAAATAACTGTTTTTTGTCTAACGAACCTTTTGGGTTATACAAGACTCTTTAATTAATAAAGGTCTTTATCAGAAGGCGGGGTGAACATGTGGAGGAGATTGAATTGATTAAAAGGTGTATAAATAAGGATCACGATGCCTTTGAAGCATTGTATCAACTACTGGTGAACCAAGCTCTGCGCACAGCATACCTCATTACGCACAATAAACAAGAGGCTGAAGATGCAGTTCAGGAAACGTTTGTTCAAGTGTGGAGACGAATCGGCAGTCTGAGGGAGATTGGCTCCTTTCGTTCCTGGTTTTATCGTATTTTGGTAAACTGCAGCCGCAAGTCAGTAACCAAGATTCATAAAAAGCCTATTTTACCTTTAGACCAAAATCAAAGGGTGAAGAACAGCACGGTTACCACCCAGCCGGAAGGACAATTGGAACAATTAGAAGAAATGCTCGAACTTAGGTCAGCACTTAATTCGCTGCAGGAAATTTATTCACTACCTGTAAAATTGCGTTATTATACTGGGCTGACGGAAGCGGAAATAGCTGAAGCACTTTCTATCCCAATAGGCACTGTAAAATCGCGTCTTTACACTGCCAGACAATCACTAAGAGCCTTTCTGTCGGGGCGAATGATAAAAAGGGGGGGGAATGGATTATGGTAGATGAAGAAAAAATCTCTGCCTTGCTGCAGCAGGAAGTTGAGAATATTAACCCCAGTTCAGAACTCTGGATGCATATTCGAAAACAAACTGCAGGTAAACGTTCAATTGGCTGGGCCATTTTTTCACGGAAATTTGCAGCAGCCTGTCTAGTTATTTTGGTTATTAGCGGAATATTTCTAACAAACACTTCAGCCATTGCTAACTATCTAGGACCGAAACTTTTTTGGATCTTTGGCAATAGAACTATTCTTAATTCTCCTGATGGCGAAAACTGGGCAGTTGTCAACCCCGATAGTCAGCCCGTAAAACCTCAGGGAATGACAGCGCAATTTCTTGACTCGACCACTGCCTGGGTTGCCGAGGCAAAGAAAGACGGGTCAATAAATCTTTTGCATACCACGAACGGGGGATTGAGTTGGGGAAGCACAAATATCCCTAATATGTCCAACAGCCCCATTGTGTATTCTCTGTCGATTGACTTTGTTGACTCCCAAAATGGCTGGCTTATGGAAGAACTGGAACATTCAATGAACTCTTCTGCTGCCCTACTTTTACGCACAAAAAATGGCGGAAAAACATGGTCAAAAATAGCAACTACAAACGGACAGCCCTCAGGCCTGCCCTTTGCCGGTCCAATTAAGTTTCTAAACAATAGCACCGGCTGGATTGTGGGTAACCGAATATCTACCGTAAACCGTTTGCTTTTCTTTACTAATGACGGCGGTCTTACCTGGCAGAACCAGGTCCCAGCCGCACCGGCTAATTTGTTGGAAACAGGGACAATCGACTTTAATCAACCGCCTACTTTCTTTAGCTTTGAACAAGGTGTGCTTTCGGCTACGTTTGTGCCCAATAGCCATTTAGCCAAGGATTACGGGACAGTAATTTTTTCAACCTCTGATGGGGGTGTAACCTGGTCCTATAATAATTACTTCCGTCTAGGCAGCCTCACCAGCTTCGTTAGCCCAAAAGTCGGTTGGATGTGGGTCAGGGAACCACGGGATACCGGTTCCACTACACCAGTTAAGGGAAAGATTTACCTAACCAATGACGGTGGGAAGAGTTGGTCTTCTGTCGTACCCGACTCAACATTACAGGCTTCGCTTGAAAAAGGTAAAGATATAGTAGAAATGAAATTTGTAACAGACCAATTTGGTTGGCTAATGCTGTCCTCTGAAAACGACCAAAGTCCACGATTTTTAGTTACGAATGATGGTGGACACTCTTGGAAGACGGTCAACCCATAGTGCTTTCCAGGAAAATTGGCTGACTCCCATAATGCAGCCTTTACCCAAAACTTCCTTGATGACAGCTCCTTTGCGTTTGTTATTCGCAAAAGACAACACTAGATTCAGGTTCCAGTGCTCGCAAGACCCGCTCCATACTCAATAGACTCTTTTGGGCGGGTCAAACCTTGTTCGTGAACTTTTTCATAGCGAAAAATTGGCCCCTCAGACCCGTTATCTGAATGTAAATGCCCCTGGATATTGCAGAAGCTTTAATGCCACTATACATATACAACAAGATATCATGTTATGATACTCAAGAATAAACGTGTCATCAGGAATTAATAACAAGGAGGACTAAAGTGGACGATAAAACTCGGGAGGCCATGCTCAAGGTTATTGCGGCTAAAAAGGAAAAGAGTGCGAGCCAAGGTGCTCCTATACGCCCCCCTGACCAATTGGGAAGCCAGCGTAAAGGCCAAAAGAAGCACAAAAAGGGCGGTTTGTTTGATAAGTAAAGATGATGAAAAGTTACGCTAGAATCTCCATCGCAGGCAGAGTGACTGCCTATGTTTCCTTCTGGTGGACGGCTTTTTAACCGCAATGGACAATATCTCGACCGCACCAATACGCTTAGAAACGGCATTAGGTATACCCCCACTCTCAAGAATAGGTGCTCTCAGTGACAGGAGTTATGCAGTTCCAGGATAAAAAACCCAACTCCATAATTTCAGGTCCAAAGATTTTGGCCAAAGTCTATCAATGAGCCTTGCAAAACGCTGGGTTGCCGTGTCAAAATAGACTTGGATCAG
>JAJZPO010000010.1:0-3043 GCA_021811155.1 Bacillota bacterium
AGTCTCAGCCTCTCTAGGACTAGGACCGCGCTAGACTCGACCCTCTATTGGGCTTGCGCGGTCCGTCGCAGCACCCCGTGTTCGATATACTCGGCAAAAGTTGCCGAGTATATCCTTTCCTGAGGTATAAGAAGGGCGCCATCCGAGGGAAGGCGCCCTTCTTGTTTCGACTGATTCGGCGCTCCAGTGACCAGGAGCTTTAGCCCTCACGCGCGCCGTTGAACGTTTGCAGCTATTCAAGCGGCGGATGGTAAGGCACGCTGGTCACTAGAATGTCCTTGCGCAGTAGAACCAACAGTTTCATCAATTGTCCCGTCTGGTTGTGCAGGAAGTTCTGCCATAACCTTTGGGGCACAAACTCGGGAATTACCAGTGTAACTGTTCCGTAGCGCCGCTCTTTTTCCAGGGAGTCCAGATACTGCAGCAAATCATGGACTGTGGCTCTATAGGGGGAATCGATGATCTCCAATTTTATTTGGATGTTGTTTTCCTTCCATTTACGCTGCAGCTTTTCCGCCCTTTCTTTGTCCGAAGCAACGTGAACCGCTGTAATCAGCGGAGTTAGCTCATAGCCGTACTGGAGGGCGTGGAGAACTATTTTATTGATGTCAAACACTGGAACAACGATTTTGCTCTTATATTCTGAAAGGTCAACCTGGCAGCGGCGATTCGTAATTCTGCTAATCTCTCTGTTGAACTCATCAATATCTTCTTTTGTTGTTTTAATAAGCTCTATTTCTCTCCGGTAAACCTTGGCAACTGTGTTAAAGATAAAGATAAATGCAGGAATGATAATAGCCACTAACCAGGCTCCTTCGGTGAACTTGGTGATCAAAAATATCAGGAATACCGCAAATGAAATCAAGCCGCCAAATAAAAAGATTGGCAAATCCCTCAAATAACCCTTAGGTTTACTCTGCAGGCAATGCCTTGCCAATCCAAACCCCGTCAGAGAAAAACTGATGAACACGCCGATAGCGTACAGAGGCAGCATGGAATGTGTATCGCCTTCAAAAATAAGAATCAACAGCAGGCTAATAAGGCTCAAAAACCAAATGCCCGAGCTGTACACCAACCGGTCACCGAGATTTTTGAAATAACGGGGAGCATACCCGTCCCGTGCCATCAAGCTCAACAAAATGGGCAAGCCCACGAAAGGTGTGTTGGCTGCAATGACCAGGATAATCGCGATTCCTGCCATCAAAACATAATACATAATGCTTCTGCCAAAAACCAACAACCCCAGCTGGTTGATGATGGTATTGTCATCAGTGGGGATAAGCTGATATTTGCTTGCCAGAAACACCATACCGGCCAGGCCAAAGGCCACGATAAATCCAAGCACAAACAGAGTATTTATTGCTCTTTTTTGGGCCGGGGCCTTGAAGGCCGTTACACCATTGCTTACAGCTTCGGTTCCTGTCAAAGCCGTTGTGCCTGCTGCCATGGCCCGGAGAAAGACAAACAACGTCAGAGTCTCGGTGTTGGCTGCAATTATCGCTTGTGAATGTGGCAGGGGAGTTATTCCATAGGCAAAATACTTGAACATGCCAAAGCCAACCAGCGCGAAAATGCTGATTATATAGGTATATACCGGCAGAGCAAAGAGCCGCGCTGATTCTTTAAGTCCACGCAAGTTCACCAGGGTCATAAAAACAATTATCAGGCAATCTGCTAGGACCTTGTGAGAAGTCGGTTCCAACCAGGGAAATATCCCTGTGAGATTCTCTACGGAGGAACTTATGCTTACTGCAACGGTCAAAATGTAATCTACTGTCAGACTGGCGCCGGCCAATAACCCCATTGTTTCACCCAGGTAAGCATGGGCAACGGTGTAGGACCCTCCACCTTGGGCATATTTTTGGATGGTCCGGCGATAGAGCATTAACACGCTTACCAACAACAGCACTATGGCAGCCGTAACCTTCATCGACGCCGCATAGCCGGCGGTGCCCGCCAACACTAAAACATACAAGATTGCATCAGGGGCATAACCTTGAGAAGAAATGACATCGGAACCAAACACGGGGATGCCCCCGAAAACACCAACCTTCTGGTGTTCAGCGCTTTGGGTTGCAATTGGATGCCCAAAGATCAACGTTCTTAACCTTAACCAAACTAATTTGCTACCGGCCGCAGCCACGAAAAACACTCCCTCTTTCTCATGATTAAGGAATTCAGCACTCAGTGGTCAGAATTCGTGCTCCCGTTCGGGCGCTCACCGAGTATGCTAACGGCTCCTCCGTAATGCTTCTCTACGCAGAAAGAAAATTCACCCTTGAGCTTACAGGTCTGTTTCATTCATCAGTGGTGCCGTGAAGCGGCATGCAAGTCTGAATTCTGAATTCCGACTCCTGTCCCAGTATTATCTTTCCCCCGATTACCCCCAAATAGTTTATCTTTTTACATTAAAAAACCAGCCCGCTACGCATCTTGGCGTTGTAACGAACTGGTTCACTGTAAACCCGGCTGGATAAGCCCTGTTTAGCGTCAACCGTTGTCATTCTGCTCTAAGTTCTTCCTCCAGATTCTTGTCCAGGATGAAAATGTCAATCCGCTCTCCCGTCCTGGTGCTGATATCGCCGTGGCTGGAAAGGACCTGACAGCCTGTCAGCCGCGTAATGATTTCTTCCATCTGCTCCTTGAAGATTTCCCGTAGGGTCACGCGCATTTCCTTGACCAGGCGCCTGCCCTTTTCCGTCCTGACCAAATGCTGTTCTTCACAGGTCATGGATTTTTTCTGGCGGACTATCACCATATCACGGGTTATAAAGGTCCTGGTAGCTTCCGGGCCCCTGCCCAGTACTTGCCGCTGAAACTGGATAAATGCCTCACTTATATCTGCTTCCAGCCTGCCGCTGTTTCCTTTTCCCAATCCCCCACCCCCGGATGCCGGATGCCAGTACCAGGCAGACAAAACTTCTGCATCTCTTCCAAGCAAATTAGCCCACAGGCAACCCAGTCCTCATGACCCTGCTGCCAGTCTGCTAAAAACACCTCAAACAACAAAAAACAGACCGGAAGATCTGCTGACCCCCAAGCT
>JAJZPO010000010.1:3053-50746 GCA_021811155.1 Bacillota bacterium
TGCGAAGTTAGCTGACGGGTTAGGGCTTTGGAGACGCCCATCCTGCAGGCAGGATTCACCCCAATTGATGGTTCCTCCGCTTCCACAAGGGAATTTGGCTGTTAGTTTTTGCTGGTAAATGTATTATAATCCAGACCAATCCGCTTGGCAACACTAACTTTTACTCAAAGTAATAATAGTTAGAATTAAGTTCCAGGTCAGATTCCGGGGTTTCCACCTGCACATCTTTAGGCACATTGGACAGGAGCGTGGAGACTATCCCCATGGAAAAAACGGAAAAGGCATAAAGGAAAAAGCTGAGAGCCAGCCAGCGCAGGGTCAGGTCAAGGCTGTTGAGCCATGTTTCCTTTTCCTCCTGGTCCATAACAACACCTCCGGCCAATGATATTCATAATATTTTGACATTTGCCTGGAGATTCCTGCCAGCCTAGGGACAGAAGCAATTACATTTTTTGGTGGGGTGTCAGGGGGAAAGTGTCACGGGGACAGTCCCCTTGACACCCACAAAGTATTCTTCCATTTCCGTGAACTTCCTGCAGAAAAAGCGAAAAATCAGCCTGACCAGGTCAGGCTGTTCAATAACTTGGGTCTGCTGGGGTCGAGTTTACTTTCTGCTCCGTTCATGTTCATTCTCTCGCTCAACCTCTTACCTGGGAATCAGTCGGGCAGTGACTGGCCCCTGGTTTCCTTGGCCCAGAACAGAGTCAGGATACCCACGAGATAAATCATGGATACCAGGGTTACCGCCCTGGCGTACGAGCCCACGCTGCTGACCAAAAATCCGGTGAGCAGCGGGCCGCTGGCAGCCAGAATCCGGCCGAAATTAAAGCAAAACCCCTGACCCGTGGCCCGCAGCCGGGTAGGATAGAGTTCAGCCAGGTAAATCGGGAAACCGGAAAAAATGCCGTTGTTGAAAAAACCCAGCACCGGGAGCAGCAGAAGCAGCGTGGTATAGTCCGTGATTTTATAGAAGGTAAACGGAGCCAACAGGAGACTGCCGGCAAAGAAAATAAAGAAGGTGTTTTTGCGCCCGATACGGTCAGCAACAGGACCAAACACAACATAACCCAGGACCGCGCCGAAATTGAGCGCCATGGTGGCATAGCTTTTATAGTCGGAGATTACTGCATCTGACAGCTGTTTGCCGCGCAGCAGTTCTTCCACAAAAGTAGGAGTCCAGTTGGTGACTGCCCACAGGCCAAAGACCGCGGTGAAGGCCAGCAGGGAGCCAATGACAGTATGGCGGCGCAGGCCGGGCCAGAAAATCTGCTTCAGGGTGAGTTCGGTTAGCGCCTTGCTCTCTTTATCCTGCCGCTTGGCTGTCCTGATTTTCTGGCGCTGGAGTTGCACCTTCAGCCATGGTTCCGGCTCTCCCACTTTCTCCCGCACAAAGGCTGCAAACAAGGCCGGGATAATGCCGATCACCAGCACAGCCCGCCAGGGTGTGAAACGGTGGACCGTCGCCAGGGGCACCACCAGCAGGTTGACCAGGGCAGCAAGGAAAAAACCTACCCCCCAGGCGCTTTGCATAATGCTAAGTACCCTGGTCCTGTGCCGGTCCTGGAAGGATTCCGCTACCAGGGCCGAACCGGCAGCCCATTCACCGCCGATGCCCAAGGCTGTAAGAAAGCGAAACATAGCCAGCTGCTCCCAGCTTTGCGCCAGGGCAGCCACCCCGGTAAACACCGCGTAAAACAGTATAGACACAGCCAAGGTTCTGCTGCGACCAAAATAATCAGCGAGCACGCCAAAGATCGTGCCGCCCAGGGCCCAACCGATAAGGAAAATTGCAAAAATGATTCCCCCATGGGCGGCAATGTCAGCCTTGTGGGCTGCAGGACCCATGACATCAGCCAGGGATGCGGGCATGACCATGGAGTAGAGAGTGGAATCCATGGAGTCGAAAACCCAGCCGAGCCAGGCAGCGAAAAGGACCAACCACTGTTGGCGCGTAATCTCCTGAACCCATGTTTTTTCCTTCATAACCTAGTTCTCCAAACCGTATTCCTCAATTTTGTACTGCAGGGCCCGCCGGCTGATATCCAGCAGCTTTGCTGCCTGCAGCTTGTTACCGCCGGTCTTCTTCAAGGCTTGGGCAATAGCCTCTTTTTCCACCGCTTTTACCCTGTCCCGCAGCGTTTCCTGCCGTTCACCGGCATCAGGCATATCCTTGCCCTGGTACATCAGGATATCTTCCGGCAGGTCTTCGGGCAGGATAACCCGCCCGCTGCCCATGACCACCGCGTGTTCAATCGCATTTTCCAGTTCCCGCACATTCCCGGGCCAGTCATACCCTTCGATGATCTCCATGGCCTCGGGGGATATCCGTTTTGGCTCCTTGCCCAGCTTGCTGCAGTACTTGTCCCGGAAATAGGAGGCCAGAAGCTGGATGTCTTCCTTCCTCTGCTCCAGTCTCGGCACCTGGATCGAGACCACGTTGAGACGGTAAAACAGGTCTGCCCGGAAGGTCTTAGCAGCGATACTCTGGCGCAGGTCCTTGTTGGTGGCAGCGATGATGCGAACATCAACAGGAATGTTTTCGTTTCCCCCAACCCTTTGGAATTCCCGTTCCTGCAATACCCTGAGGAGTTTCACCTGAAGCTGGGGACTCATCTCTCCCACCTCATCCAGGAAAATAGTCCCCCCGTCGGCATATTCAAACTTGCCGATTTTCCGCTGATTAGCGCCTGTGAAGGCGCCTTTTTCATAACCGAAAAACTCGCTTTCCAACAGGTTTTCCGGCACAGCCCCGCAGTTTACGCTGACAAAAGGCATGTTCTTGCGGTTGCTGTACTGGTGAATGGTACGGGCAATCAGTTCCTTGCCCGTGCCGCTCTCCCCCTGAATCAAAACCGATGAGTCGCTGGCGCTCACACGGCCTATGGTCTTGAACACGTCCTGCATCAGGGGACTGGACCCAACAAACGCATTCACCCAGGGTTGGGCGAGGGCCGGTTCCCCACCGGCAGCGCCGCGGCGGGAGGACATCGCCTTTTCCACCACCGCCTTGACTACCGGGACATCAAAAGGTTTGGTCAAATAATCGAAAGCGCCCAGGCGCATCACTTCCAGAGTGGTCTCCATACTGCCAAAGGCTGTCATCATAATAATCGGCAGTTCCGGGTATTCGCGCCGCAGCACTTTGAAGGCCTCCATGCCGTCCAATTTGGGCATGCGGATATCCATAATCAAGAGGTCCAGCTCCCTCTGCCCAACCTCGTTCAGGACTTCTTCACCATTACCGGCCGTAAAGGTCGCATAGCCCATTTTGCTTAAGACTTTTACCAGCAAACTGCGCAGACTTTCCTCATCATCAGCAATCAGGACTGTGCCTTTATGCTCATCCAAGCCCAACACCCCCTTGACGCAGCGGCAGGATCACCGTGAATTCGGTGCCTTGGCCGACCACGCTTTTTACCTGGACCTTACCCTGGTGGAGTTCCACCAGTTGGTGCACCATGGCCAAGCCAAGCCCGGTGCCTTTCTCCTTGGTAGTGAAGAAGGGGTCAAACAGCTTGTCGAAGTTTTCCGGCGCAATACCGCAGCCGCTGTCGGCTACGGCAATGGTAGCCCATTCGCCTTGCCGCCTGATACTTACCTTGATCACGCCCTTTGCTTCGATGGCCTGACTGGCGTTGATCAGCAGGTTTAAGAGGACCTGCTTCAACTGCTCCTTGTCTACTTCAGCCCAGACCTCTCCCTCATAAGACTTTTGCAGTTCAATCCTGCGCCTGAACTCTCCGTTGTCCACCAGGACCAGGGTTTCCTCCATGATTTCAGGCAAATTTTCCTTTTGAAACTTGCTTCTGGCCGGCCTGGCAAAAGCCAGGAGACTGCGCACGATCCGTTCCAGGCGTTCCACCTCTTTGGTGATGACGGCCGTATATTCCCGTCTTTCGTCACCAGGGGCCAGTTCCTCTTCCAGCACCTGGGTAAACCCCTTAACCGCTGTGAGCGGATTGCGGATTTCGTGCGCCACGCCTGCCGCCAGTTCGCCCAGGCCTGCCAGCCGGCTGGCATGCAGCACCTGTGCCTCCAAGAGCCGTTTTTCGCGCAAATCAATCAATATTGCCAGGGCCCCAATGGCTTCGTGCTCATCACTCTGCAGGCGGGAAGTTGAAACAGCAACAGCGAGGGATTTGCCATCGGGGCGGAGCAGTGTCTCTTCCCTGGCGATCACCATGGTTCCTTCGCTTAACACGGCTGCCAACAGCCGGACCAGCCCTGGGTCCAAGCCGACATTGCGGTAGTCAGAGCCCAAAGCCTGCTCCTGCCCGATACCTGTAAAACCGGAAATCGCCGGATTGAACAGGACTATGCGGCCTTTGCGATCGATGGTTATTATTCCGTTCGGACTGCTCGTTAAGAGGGCATCCCTGTGGCTGCGGGTTTCCCTGAGGACCTGGGCCATGTGGTTGATAGAGGCGGCTATTTCGCCCAAAACCCCCCGCAGGGGCGGAATGCTCACATTGACATCCCTGCTCAAGCCATCCAAACCGTTTTTAATTATGTTGACGGAACCGGCCAGACCCGTGGCAAAAATCCCCGCGCCGGTGAGACTGATCACCGTTCCGATAATAAGCATATAGACGATGTTTTCGCGCAGCCTGTCAATTTGATAGGTCGGGGCCTGCAACGCCTGGCCCGGGGCCGCGCGGTAAAGCAGCGCGTTTTCAGCAGCCTCCATGGTAACCAGCCCGGTGATGACAATGGGTGTGACCACAAGCAGAAAAACTGAAATTATTAAACTGAGGCGAAATTTCATCGGGTCCACCCCACCGGCAAATAATCCAGAAGTCGTTTACTGTTATTTATCAGAACCGGCAATAAGACACCTATCCTCTATCGGCAGGAGATGAATTGCAGGCCCCAAATACAAACATCAGTTCCACGCATTACCATAATATGGTATAATTTTGTACTCACACCATTAGGTGGGCTATCTTCTAAAGAAGATTGCGATGGGACAAAAGATTTAGCTGGTCGGAAGCCCCTGCCTCTTAGCGATAGCCTGGACAGGTGAGGTTCACTTCGTGGTTATTTTATTATTTTCCTGCAAAAATTACTCAAAACCGGCACATTGTTCGAACCAAACAACAAATACGACCCTAACGTTAAAAATTTGCAGCAGTTTCCGAGTGTCAGGGGCAGTGTCAAAGGGACAGTCCCCCTGACACTGCCCCTGACGCCGGACGCTCTCAATATTACGAGGAGCCCCCGCCATTTCGGCGAGAGCTCCCACCCTTCCCCACAAAATCATGGGGCGGGCTCATAAGTCAGGATTTTGTGGGGACCCCATTTTGAAAGATTGTTCGTTCCGTTAGGCCAGTTTTTGCGCCGGGGCTTTAATAGGAGCCGCACCCTTCTTGCCAGGTTTGACAAACAGCATGGCTACCATGCCAATCAGAGCTGCCACCATGGCTGCGGTAAACATGGAAGAATAACCGTAGGCGGCCACCAGGAAACCGGTCAGGGTTGGGGCGACAATAGTGGCAATGTTGGTGATGAAGTGGGTCACGCCGCCGAAGACTCCGGCCCGGCTGGGCTCGGTATCGAGGATTACAGTCCAGTAAACCGAGTTGGGCAGGAAGTTAAATGCGTTGCCAACAGCCATCAGGGTCAGCACAGCTGCAGCTGTATGCACTGTAGGAATGAGCAGGAAGCAAACAGCCGTCAGGAGCAGGGAGACCACCGCCAGGCCGGCACGGGCTATCCGCAGGTTTCCGGTCTTGCGCCGCAGGGCATCGGAGATCTTACCGCCCAGGACGACAGTGGGGATAGCCCCGAGCCAGGGAATCATGCCCAGGTACCAGAGGGAGCCAAGGTTGTAGTGGAACACATCCATCAAATACTTGGGTGTCCACATCAGGATCAGGAAGTTGACGTATTGGAAAGCGAAATAGCCGATTGCGTTGAAAATCAAGGTCGGATTGGCAAAGAAATGATACCATTTGACATCAGTGTCAGCCATGAAGCTGCTTTCATTGGCCACCAAACCGGATTTGGAACGGATGATCGCCAATTCTTCCTTGGAGACATTGGGGTGATTTTCAGGCAGGTTGGTGAACACCTTGGACCAGATGACGACCCAGGCCAGACCCAGGGCGCCGAGAATCACGAATGTCACCTGCCAGCTGAACACGGACAGGAGGGCAACAGCAACCGGCGCGGTAACGGCAGCGCCCACAGGCACACCTAACAGACCAAGCGATGCGGCAAAACCTTTTTCCTGGGGAGCTGCCCAGTTCGCCATGGTTTTGTTCATGGTTGAAAACAAGGGACCTTCTGAGAGGCCAAACAGGACGCGGAAGGTGCCAAAGCCGGCAAGGGCAGAACCGCCCAGCACAGCCAGGCCGACCTGCCCGGCAAAAGCAGTGCCGATTTCAAAGATGGACCAGGCTGTCCCGGCCAGGAGCCAGACAAACTTGGGCCCCTTTTTGTCGGACAGGGCGCCGCCGAACAGGGCGCCGAACATGTAGCCATAGCCAAAGTAGCCCAGGACCTCGCCCCAGGACTTGGCATTCAGGGCAAAAGTTTTGATGATGTCTTTTTGCGCATAGGAAATGGCGCCGCGGTCGATGTAGTTGACCACTGTCATAAAGACAATCATGCTCATGATAAAATGCCTGTAATTTGTTTTCTTCATGTCACTAACCTCCATAAAGATCCATTATAAGTCCTAATCGGTTAAAGATTGAAAAGTCCAGCTTTCCTCCTTTCCAAAATTTAAAAAAAGAAAAAATTCAATTAACGAAATATGCAAGTTGCATGCCAACCTTCAACAAAACAACAAAAAATTTATATTTCTCGGTAAAAAGAGAGTGATTTGTCGCAATATTTACATAAGTGATTTTTTTCTCAAGCTTATAATAAAGTTTTGTTCAATGCATATCCGCTAAAAAAATGCCTACTTTTTATCCACCGTTGGGAAAAAAGTAGGCAGAAACCTAACAGACTTACTTGAGAAGTCAGGAGTCAGGAGCCAGGAGTTCTGAGTTCTGAATTCTGGGGCAACCGAAAGACGGTGGCCGACTTGACCACCGTCCCAAAATACCGGTTTTCACTTCGCAGCTTTGAGAGCCCCGGGCTTGTTGGCCGCGTTGAGCTTGCTGTGCTTGTACCCGTAGAGGAAGTAGATTATGAACCCCAGTACGAGCCAGACAATAAAGCGGATCCAGGTAGCCAGCGGCAGCTGGAACATCAGGAAAACGCAGAATCCGGCCGCGAGCAGGGGTACCACCGGAACGGCAGGGCAGCGGAAAGCCCGGGGCACATCGGGTTGGGAGCGGCGCAGGACTATAACTGCAATTGAGACCATGGTAAAAGCGGCCAAGGTGCCGATATTGACCATCTCTGCCACAATTCCGATAGGGGTTGCAGCGGCCACAACGGCCACCACAATGCCGGTAAGCCAGGTGCTCTTGAACGGGGTCTTGTGCTTGGGGTGGATGTCGCTAAATACTTTGGGCAGCAGGCCGTCCCGGGACATGGCGTAGAATACACGGGTCTGGCCGTAGAGCATTACCAGGAGCACTGTGGTAATCCCGCCGATGGCGCCCAGGGAAATTAGTCCCGCAGCCCAGTTCTGACCGATCAGCTGCAGAGCCAAAGCAACCGGAGCAGAGACATTCAGCTGGGTATAGGGGACCGCCCCGGTTAAAATCGCTGCGACAACAATATAGAGGACAGTACAGACTATTAACGAAGCGATGATGCCTATAGGCAGGTCGCGCTGCGGGTTTTTCACCTCTTCCGCAGCTGTTGAGACCGAATCAAAGCCGATATAGGCAAAGAACACTATGGCCGCGCCCCCGAACACACCCTTCCAGCCGAAGGGCATAAAGGGCTGCCAGTTTGCCGGCTTGACATACCACACAGCCACAACGATAAACACTACAACCGCAATGAGCTTGACAAAGACGATGATGTTATTCACCCGGGCGCTTTCCTTCACTCCCATGGAGAGCAGCCAGATAATCAATAAGGTGATGACGAGGGCCGGAATGTTCAGGAGTCCGCCCTCGCTGGATGACTTAATGGCCCAGACCGGAAAATTGATTCCGAAGCCTTGCAAGAGCTTAACGAAATAGCCCGACCAGCCAATAGCCACCGTACTGGAGGCCAGTGCGTATTCGAGCATCAGGTCCCAGCCGATAATCCAGGCAAACAGTTCTCCTAAAGCGGCATAGCTGTAAGTGTAGGCGCTGCCCGCCACCGGAACCATGGAGGCAAACTCGGCGTACACCAGAGCAGCGAAGGCGCAGGCCAGACCTGAAACTATAAACGATACCACCAGGGCCGGGCCGGCATAGTTCGCTGCCGCCACACCGGTCAAGACAAAAATACCGGTGCCGATGATGGCCCCGATGCCCAGCATTGTCAGGTCCAGGGCGCCGAGAGCCTTTTTCAGGCCGCTCTTCTGCTGGGACTCTAGTACCAGGTCTTGAATCGATTTTTTTCTGAATAGATTCACAAAACTTCTCCTTTCCTATACTATCGTTGTAGTATTTTGTCGAAACGTGTAATCCAATTCGCTTCTAGTTCTAAAAATCCATCTAACTATTAAAATATTCTGCAAAAGAACTTTTTCCAGGGTGACAAGTAAAACGGCCTAGCTTTACGCTCATGCTTAAGTTTCACCGGAGATTGCTCTTTTTAACCATCTGTTTTTCAAATGCCAAAAAAAAGGAGCCCAAGCGGCTCCTTCTCTCATTTATTTTCACAACATTCCATTTTTTAGACTTGGAATTTTCTGAATCCCCTAACGTAGCTCGCTCTACGCTCTTTGGCCCAATTGTCCCCGGCTACGAAGGTCAGGGCGCCCGTAGGACACGCCTGGACACAGGCCGGGACGGTGGCAGAACCCACACACTCCCTGTTGCACTTAACCGCTTGTCTTGACCGGTAGTCCGGCCGCACTACCCCATAAGGGCAGACCATGACACACATCCAGCAGCCCACACACGTTCCCGCCGCGTTTGATACCAGTCCCGGCCCCTCAGAGCGCATGGCGCCTGTGCTGCAAGCATCCACGCAGGGAGCGTCTTGGCAGTGGCGGCAGGTCAGAGGGAGTTTGTATGGAGGTGCAGGTTCCACAAAAATCCTGGCAGAGGCGAAGGGAGTTTCCTCGATCGCCCCCCTCAGGGTCCTGCTGCCGGAATGAGCAACAGCACAGGCCAACTCACAGCTATGGCACCCGAGGCATAATTCATACTGGATGGCAATGTCGTAATCCATGGCGTCCCCCCTCCAGTCAGCTTGCGTTCAGGCCAAGCCCTTTGCGGCGCTGGCCGATAGCATCAGACAGTTTCTCCACCGCCTGATGCGGGTCAGACTCCGGCAGGAAATACCCACCGAACAGATCTTTGAACCCGCCTGTTAAAATGCCGGCTAGCAGGTTGCTGCCCATCACCGGGGGAGCGGCTCCCAAGTGTACAGGCAGCCCCAAGGCAAGGGCTGAAACAGCAAAGGTTATCGCCCTTTCACTGCTGTACTCAGGCAGTGAAACAACCATGGGCAGACGGTTAAGGTCTACTCCCAGCTTGTTTGCCAGGTCCACCGCGAGAGCAATAGCCCGGCAAGTATCCAGACACGCCCCGAGATGCAGCAGTAATGGCCAGGGCCCGCCTGTAGCGCTGGCTTCCCCCGCGGCGGCAAGGAAAGCTTTCAGCCCAGGACCGGCAAATTCGCGGGTTGCCTCAGGTGTAAGCATCCCATGCCTGGCAAAGGTTCCCGCTCCGCACCCGGCGGTTAGGAGAAGGATGTCGCGCTGGGCCAGTTCTTTGGCCATGAGCAGGAAATCCAGGGGCAGCTTAATGTTATTGCAGCCGCTCAAAAGGGCTATGCCCCGAATGCGCCCCTTAACTATATTCTCCAACAAAAACTGCAAGGGATCAGCAGGGTTTAACTCAGCCAAAGCCGTCAGGATGCTTGAGTTAGAAAAACCGGTCACCGCTCTTGGCGCTTCAGCAGAGGTTGGAGCAGGATTGTCCTGACGGGCCTTGAATGCCTCCAAAGCTTCCCGCACTATTTTTCTGCCGTTTTCCCCTGCCTCGCTTTCCTTCGGATCGAGCTGATAAACACCTGGTACGCCGGCCCTGCCAACTGTAAAAATCTTGGTTCCTGTCCGCGCTGCCGCACCTGGCAAGGAAGGATAGCTGCACTGACCGGTAACCACCAGGGCATCCCAGACTCCGGTGAAAAGGGCTAATTCTTGCAGTATTGCCTGTCCCCAGGCAAACTCCATCACGTTAAACCCTGTTGCGCCGAAAACCTTGGCTTCCTCAGCCAACTCCCCGGCAGCAATAGCCAGGGATTGCTTCAGAGCCGGGTCAAAACCCTGCACGCCAATATTGACCTCATTGCCGGCAATGGGGGCAATGCGTGCGGCAGCCGGCTGGGGTGTGCCGAAAACCACATCGTTTAGGTCTGATGCCAGGCGGCTGGCCGCAAAACCGGCAACAGCACACTTGACCCCGCTCAGCAACAGGTCTAATGGGTCTGAGTCAGCGCCCATGGCGCTGCGCTGCAAGCTGTCCGCTATAGCGCTGTCAATCCCGCGCGGCAGGACGCCGGCTTTGCCCAGGACCTCGATTCGTCCCTGGGTCAGGGCAGTTTCTATCCATGCCAGCGGTTCATCCCGGTAACCAAACTCGGCCCGGGCCGCATCAGCCAACTGCTGCAGCCTGGCCGCAGGTCCTGCGGCGGGCGCCAAACCCAACCGTTCGATAATGGGCTTGAGCCCTCCGATGTCCTTTATTCCCTCACCCGTTGCACACAGCAGGCGCAACAGTCCTTTGGCGTGAGCCGAAAGCGCCGCTGTGCCGGCAGCCACAGCCCGGACAAAGTTCACCGCCGCTATGGTATCCCGTCCTGCTCCGCACACCCCAGACCGGGGCCCGTTGCCGAAAGGGTCAATGCGGCAAGGACCCTGGCTGCAGTTATGGCAGCAGATGCCGAGTTCACCAAAACCGCATTGAGGCAGCTGGGCCTGGCAGCGGTCCCAAACCGTTTCTATCCCCAAATTGCAGGCCCTTTCCCACAAAGCCTGAATGCCGGGATCGCTGGGAATTTTCATCTTTACCCCCCTTTCGGCTATTTAGCACAAAACTGTTCCGGTTCGCCAGAGAGCATCAGGCTGAAAACCTCTCCCCTAAGCAGGGCGTTTTTTTCCCTGCGGCTTAGCTCCCGGCCCTTTCTGATCAGCCAGTTATAAACTCCCGCCCCGGCAATATCCCCCATCAGAACAGCCCCCAGCAGCCTGTCGCCCCGGAAAACCAGGCGGCGGTATGCCCTGCCCGCATCCCAAACCTGCACCTCGCCCGGGTAGGTGTTCAAACCCGCGGCCACGAGGGGAACGCCGGCTATTGTTGCCGCATATTGCTTTGTAAAAGGCTCTCCGTAAGGGACTAAGTCTGATTCCTGCCATGAACCTTCCGGATGCCTTAGGCGCCAAAACATGCCTTGGGCCGCCCGCTTGCCCTGTTCGACGGCCAGGGACCACGCTCCCGGGAGCACGGTTTCCCCGCTAAGGGCATCCCTGACCCAGGTACAGTCCCCGGCAGCAAAAACCCCCTTGCGGTCAGTTTCAAAGCAGGGGTTGACCTTAATACCTGTGCCGGCCCGCAGGGCCAGAGAAACATTGGCCCGTACTCCCTTGGCGGCTGTCACTATATCGGCAGGAAATTCGCGCCCATCTTCCAGCCCGACACTCTGCACCTTTTTGTTCCCCAGTATTTGAGCAGGGTTCTGACCGAAAACCATTGCTATCTTGCGGTTTGACAGCGCCTTGGCAACCCGCTCCGCTCCCTGCTCATCCAATTGGCCGGCAAGGAGCCTGGAAGCTTTGACGACCAGTGTAACTTGCGGAATTCCCCTGTCCCTTAAAGCTTCAGCCAGGGCCACACCGACGGGGCCCCCTCCGAATACCACTGCCTTCCCCGCTTCCCACCTGGCTATGTGCAGCGCGTCCCTGTACTGGTTCAGCCGGAAGACGCCGCGCAAATCCTCGCCCGCGATTTCCAGTTTCCTCGGCCGGGCGCCTGTAGCCAGCAAAAGGACTTGAAACCGGAGCCTGCCGCCGTCCTCCAGCAAGACCTGAGGCTTGTCGGGCCAAAGAAATAGCGCCCTCTTGCCGGCAATCAGTTCTATGTCATTGCGGGTAAAAAAATCCGGCGGACGGAAATCATCTATTAAACGCCCCGCAACCACACCCGGCAGTTGGCAGCGAGCATACAACAATCTCTCCCCATCCACCACGGTAATCTCCAACCTGTCAGAAAGCTTGCGCAGGGTTTCAGCGGCGCTGAGGCCGGCAGGTCCCGCGCCGATGATTAAACACTTCATCCAGTCCTACCCCCTGGCGCAATACGCTTCATACTTGTCCACGCTAAAAGGGCCGCAGGCATTGTGCAGTTTTCCCTTAAAATTTATGCGCAGCCGCAAACTTTAGAAGGGGTAAAGGAGCACAAACAAAGGCGGCAGAACTCCACAGGCGCTAAAACCCGAGAAATTCTGCCGCCCTTATCAAAAGCCTGTCAAATGGTCTTGAAGGACTTGAGGCGGAAAGTGAGCAAGGACATGACGGTTAATACCACGCCGGAAGCCAGGTAGACCGTTTGCACATGCGTGCGGCTGGCCCCATAGGTCAGTAAACCTACGGAGAGCATGAAGGCAATCCTGGTTAAGGTGAAGCGGGCGGCGAACACTCTGCCCCGCAAGTCAGCCGGGGTCAGTTCCTGGAAGATAGCCTGGACCGGTATCAAAAACATGGCGTTTGACAGCCCGGTAAAAAAGAAGCCAACCACCGCCAGGGGATACCGGGGGAAAGCCCCTAAGAGAGCAATTGTAACTCCTGACAGCAAATACCCTCCAACCATCAGGCGCCCCTTAGACAGCTTGGAGCCGATAAAGCTCAAAGCCAGACCGCCCACGGTAATGCCCACCGCATGCATACTCTCCAGCATGCCCAAACCGAAATTGGAAGTGCCCAGAGACTCCAGGGCATAGACGAAAATCAGAGGATTAAAACCGCTAAAGACTAAGAGCGCCAGGCAATATACCGCCAAAACATGCAGAAGAGTCTTGTTATGGGCAACGAAGGACATACCCTGGGCTATATCTGCAAATACTTTGGTCTTTTCAGGCTTGGGCGGCGCTTCGAACCGGAAACTCATAGCAGATATGCTTAAAGCCGATACCAGAAAAGTGAGAGAATCAAGATAAAACACCTTGTCCAGACTGAGCAGGACAGTCACCACCCCGGCAATAGCGTAGCCCATAATCTCGGTAACATTTTCCACGGACTCGGCCAGAGATGTGGCCGGGAGTATCTTTTCCCGTTGGAACAAAGCCGGTATTACAGCCATCTTCGCCGGACTGAACAGCAGACTGACAGTTGTCAGCAGAAAGGTTATGACATAAACCAAATTCAGGGATATATGTATCGCAAACGGCAGTAAGACCACCAGCCCGGCCCTGGTGAGATCACAAATTATCATGGTGCGTTTTTTATCCCACCGGTCCACATATACACCGGCCAGGAGGCCAAACAAGAGGTATGGGAGCAAGGTCGAAATGGCCATAGCGCCCACCGCCAGGGGGTTTCCCGTCAGCCGGAACACCCAGATCCCCAGAGCTACATAGTGAATTTTGTCCCCAAGGTTAGACACAAACTGGCCGGTAAGCAGCAGACTAAAGTCCCGTTCTTTCAGGAGCTTAAAAGGCATGTCGTGTTTGATACTTGTGGCCATAACCAATCCCCCAGATTCTAAATATTTAGATTAATTTCCTTAATATTCGCGAAACTCCAATAAATTCCTCTCTATTTTCTAATTTTTAATTTTTTTCCTTTCGGCATGGTATCAGTTCGTCATGGCATAAGTTGGAAGTGTTTTTCCGCCGGGCCTTGGAAACAATAAGCCCGACAGATAGGAGGCAAAATTGAGTTGGAAGACGACACAAAACCTTGCAGGGTTCTCATCAGCGAGTATCTCTCGGTTACCCGCCGGGTGGACCAATTAACCGGCGAGGCTTCCAAACATATCCGGGAACAGGCCGAAAACCTTATTTGCCGCGGTTTTTAGACCTGAGCTGCAGCACACCCGCTAATGGGGCCGGTCCGGAAGATTGACGCAGATTCCGGCCCCGGCAAATAATAACTATGGAGCTTTATCTGTGGTCAGAAGTCAGAAGTCAGAATTGGAGAACGGATTGTATCTCAAAGTATTCTGAATTCTGACTACTGTATTCTGACTTCTCAAAGGAAGCAGCGAGCCCGTGACCAGGAGTCAGGAGGCCGGTACAAAAGTACCGGCCTTTTTGTTTGATGTCAAGACTTATTGCCGCCGCTGCCTGCGCCGCATCTACCTGACCAAAGTGACCAGCGACACTTCTGCCCACCGCAGGAGGTTTCTCGACCGGAGGAGGAAAGCGGGCCCGGACCAATCCGACCTGAAATCGATATTCGCTGTTCGAATGCAGCATTTCTTTTGAGAAATAATTTAGGCAGTCTCCATAGCTGAAGACTGCCTAATTAATTCTATACCATAGAAATCAGGAAGCGTGAAAATCCGGTTATAGGTTGGCCAGGTATTTTTCGGCTTCCATGGCGGCCAGAGCCCCATCCCCCACAGCGGTGGAAACCTGCCTTAACAGGGTATCCCTTACATCCCCCGCCGCGAAAACCCCGGGTATGCTGGTTTGCAGATTGAGACCGGTCTTGACATAGCCCTGGGGAGTCAAGTCCGCCTTGCCTATCAAAAACTTGGTGTTAGGATCTTGTCCCACGTAAACAAATACACCCTTGGCCGGAATTTTGCTCACTTCACCCGTGCGGACATCCTTGACCACCACCGCTTCCACCCCGCGGCTGCCTTCGATGGCTTCAATTACCGCATTCAAGTGAAACTCTATTTTCTCATTAGCTCTGGCACGGTCCAGAGAAATCTGTGCAGCTCTGAAACCTTCCCGCCTGTGCACAATCGTCACTTTGCTGGCAAACCGGGTTAAAAACTGGGCTTCATCCACAGCCGCGTCCCCGCCGCCCACCACCACGACTTCGCGGTTTCTGAAAAACGCCCCGTCGCAGGTGGCGCAGTAGGACACCCCCTGGCCGTAAAAGTCAGCCTCACCGGGAACTCCCAAGTTCTTGGGGCGGGAACCGGTAGCGATGATTACCGCCTTGGTTTCATAAACTCCGCTTGAAGTCTGAATCTTTTTCACCTCGCCGGCCAGCTCCACACCGGTTACCTCTTCGCTGCGAATTTTCAGTCCGAGCCGCTCCGCCTGTTCCTGGAAACGCATCATCAGTTCCGGCCCGGCAATCCCCTCGGGAAAGCCAGGATAGTTTTCAATAATCTCCGTGGTAGCCGCCAAGCCGCCGGGTATGCCCAGCTCCAGCATGCAGGTTTTCAACCGGGCTCTGGCGCCGTAAATTCCGGCGGTCAAGCCGGCCGGGCCCCCACCGACAATCACTAAATCATACATTGTTTATTTCCTCCTACCACCCGGGGGTATACCCTCAAGTCTTACTATAGAGTATATCAGAAAAATTTGGCTTGCCAAGAGATTTTCAGTTTTATTCCAGCTCAATTGGCAATAATATAACATTACTGGCCCAGCGCTCAACCTTGTTTGCTATAAGTTATAGAGCGCCCCCGTGACTCACCTGCTGATTGCTGCATAATTATCGAGATTGAGCGCTGGCGGAGCAGGAATTTCCCTCTCGGGGCAGAAAATGTACCTAGGCATTTTTACTTAGGGGGGCAAACCGTTTGCGACGCTTTGTGTTCAGCCTGATTCTTGTTTTACTCTTAATTGGACTGCTCTCCACAACCAAGCTCTATGAAGACTGGTTGTGGTTTAGAGACCTGGGCTACTCCCAGTTGTTTTGGACCCCTCTGCTGACAAAACTTGTGGTCCAGGCCTTTAACGGCATATTTCTTCTAATCGCTATTTTTATTACTTTGCTGTTGCTGCGGACCTCTCTGATCACCTTGATCAATGACCGTTTTCAAAAGCAAATCCGGGTGATCCGGGAACATGATATGGCTCCAGTGGCCGAGACCCTCCAGAGCCGGATAGTTACAGTAGCCCTGTTTCTAATATCCCTGCTGATCAGCTATGCTATCAGCTTCGTCTCGGGGAGCGCTGGCTGGATGGATTATCTGACATTGCAGCACGCCACAAACTTCAATGTCAGCGACCCCATCTTCGGATTAGACTTGTCCTTTTATTTTTTCCGCCTGCCCTTTTTCCAGATCTTGTACCAATCCTTCTATTTACCCCTGCTTTTTCTGGGTATTGTCAGCGGTTTGTTCTATTTGCTCACCGGCATGCTCTCCATCAAAAGCCTGGCCCTGTGGCGGCAGGGTGCAGTAACAATCCAGCGGCAGGCACGCCATCACCTGGCGGCTTTTGGCATCCTGCTTTTCCTGCTCAAAGCCTTTGACTATAGTCTCAACATATTTGAACTGGTGTATTCAAGCCACGGTCACGTTTTCGGCGCCGGCTTTACCGATCTTTTTGCCACCGCTCCTGCCCTGAAAGTTTTGGTTGTGTTATCCATCGTCGGCGCACTGGCTGCGGTCCTGGCTCTCTTTTTCAGGGACACCCGGCTGCTGACCCTGCCCATAGCAGCCACAATTCTGCTTTCGGTAATCGGATACGGCCTGATCCCCGCTGCGGTTCAGTCCCTGGTGGTGGTTCCAAACGAACTGAACAAAGAACTGCCCTATATCAATAACGAAATCAACCTGACCAAATTCGGCTTTGGCCTGGACAAAATCAAAGAGGTGGAGTATCCGGGGACCACCCCACTCTCGGCAGAGGACTTGGCCAAAGACCAGGGTACCATCAACAACATCAGGCTCAATGACCCAAGGCCCATGAGCCTCACTTACGCCCAAAAACAGGGTATCAGGCTCTACTATAAATTCAACGACATCGACGTTGACCGCTACATGCTCGATGGCCAGCTGCGCCAGGTAATGCTCGCAGCCCGGGAGATGTCCTCAAATGACATTGACCCCAAGGCAAAAACTTTTGTTAATTTGCGCTTCAAATATACCCACGGCTACGGGGTGGCGGCGTCCCTCGCCAATGCCGTAACCCCAGAGGGCCTGCCCAGTTACGTCATCAAAGATATACCCCCCGTATCAAGCTACCCTCAGCTAAACATCTCGGAACCCCGCATCTATTTTGGCGAACTCACCAATGATTGGGTGGTAACCAACACTTCCACCAAGGAATTTGACTACCCGCAGGGTTCCAATAACGCAGAAAATACCTATCAGGGCAGCACAGGCATCAAGCTGACGGGTTTGAACAAACTGATGCTCAGCCTGAACCACGCCACCTTGCGCTTTTATCTTTCGAGTGAAATTACCCCCGACAGCAAAATCCTGCTCACCCGCAACATCATGGACAGGGTCAAAAAGCTGGCCCCTTTCCTCTATTACGATTCCGATCCATACCTGGTTATCAGCGACGGCAAACTGTACTGGCTTATTGACGCCTATACCACCTCGAGCTACATGCCCTATTCCAATCCAGCCAAAGACTCGGGCATCAATTATATCCGCAACTCGGTCAAAGTAACGGTTGACGCCTACAACGGCACCGTAGACTTCTACCAGGCTGACACAACCGACCCTGTGGCACAAACTTACGGCAAGATATTCCCCGGCCTGTTCAAGCCTTTGAACCAGATGCCCGCGGATCTAAGGGCTCACCTGCGCTACCCTGAAGACCTGTTCAAAATCCAGATCAATGTGTTTAAAACCTTCCACATGACCAACCCGACCGTTTTCTACAACAAGGAAGACGCCTGGGACGTTGCCACCGAACTCCACAACTCCAAAGACGTTCAGGCCATGGAACCCTATTATACTGTGATGCGCCTGCCGGGGGAAAGCAAAGCGGAGTACGTGTTGATGATTCCCTTCACCCCGGCCAGCAGCGCGACCAACAAGCGCAACAACATGGTGGCCTGGATGGCGGCCCGCATGGACGGCTCCAACTACAGCCAGCTTGTCCTGTATAAACTGCCGAAAAACATCGAGGTGGACGGCCCCTTCCAGGTAGAGTCACGCATTGACCAGGATACGGAGATATCCAAGCAGTTGACCCTGTGGGACCAGAGGGGCTCTTCCGTAATCCGCGGCAATACCCTGACCCTGCCCATTGGGGGCAACTTCCTCTACGTGGAACCTATCTATCTCCAGTCTGACAACGGAGCCATTCCGGAGATGAAACGCGTGGTGGCGGTTTATAACGACAAGATCGTCATGTCTGAAACCCTTAAAGCTGCCCTGGATGGCATCTTTGGCAAAGGTGCAGCGCTTCCCCCGCCCTCCCCCGGCACAACAGCGCCAACTTCGCCGCAGCAAGGCCAGGCGGACCAAATCCAGAAGCTGACAGATCAAATAGACCAAATGCGGCAGCTCCTCGATGCCATGGGCGAGCAGCTGAAGGCGCTCCAGAGCACAACTCCCGCCAAACCGTGACTTCCCTCCCCCCCTGGCCCGGCAACAATTCACACAAAGGGCAGCGCCCTAGCGAGCGCTGCCCTCGGCATTTGCGGCCAAACTAATAGTCTATGTGTACGAAAGCTGCCGACCCGTCTTGAGATACCCCTAGTACTTCCATATCAACCCCGTAGGTGGGAGTCTTAACGCTATTGTAAGGAGCCATGGAGTTGTAGTAAGACCTGGAATCATCGAATTCTTTGACACCGGGCAGGGATGGGAAGCTTACCAGCGCCCCGTCTTTACCGTGAACAGCCAAAGGCGACGTGGCTTTCGGTCCGAAGGGAGCATCATAAATCTGGATCCGGGTGCGGAACGGCCGGCCATTCGCCTGCATCATAGGTGCGCTGTGGGAGTCAACCAGCAGCAATCTGCCTTGACCGGGATGCAGACCCACATTATTATCAACAAAGGCCGTATCGCGGTACCACAGCAGAACGCCAGGTTCACAGGCAAACCGCTCAAAGTTGGCTGCATAGAAATTGTAAGCCCAGTTGAGGCCCAGGTTTGTGCCAAAGGGCCGCACCAGTTCACCAATGTAGTAGTGGGTCTTGCTAACCGTTTCACTGCCTGCAAATTGCCGGAAGCCGTTCAGGCTCCAACCGTTGGGTGAAACCTCGGCATTGTCGCCAAAGCCAATTTCCGGGATACTGATGCTGTCAATGGCCCAGCCCTTAAGGGCAACGCCGCCATCTGTCAGGTAGTGGAAGCGGAGTTGAACCGTTTTCCCGGCATAGGCCGACAGGTCATACACAGCGTCCACCCAGCCGTTGCTGGAACCGTCAATCCCTTGTACACCGCCGCCTATGTCACGGGTGATATTTCCGGCAATTTTACTGAAGCTGGCGCCGTTATCGGTAGACACTTCCACAAAACCGTAGTCATAGTCGTATTCTATATTGTACCATGTCTTGAACCTAAGAGTGGCAGATGCTGCTCCTGTCAGGTCCACAGTACGGGTCATGGTAGTGCTGAGGTCATCACCCATGGTGCTCCACCACTCGTACTGGCCCTCAATGGGCGTATTGATAGATGTGGTAACAGGATGCGGAGGCAGGTTAATCCTGAAGCCCTTGTTGAACGTGCCAAAACTCTCTGTACTGCGCACGAGAAAATCCTTCTGGCCGCCGGGACCCTGGTTCACCTCTACCATATCAGGCGTCCAACCCAGCACCATTTTGGACCAGATATCCAGGTTTGCCGGTTGGGTTCCCAGGGGTTTGCCCAACCAGCTGCCGCTGGACATAAGGGTGTAGAACCCGGTTGAAGACTCGCCGATATAGGTGGTGTCGTACAAGTCGGGCAGACCCAGTTGATGCCCGTACTCATGCGCAAACACTCCCACCGCACCGTCTTCCGGTTCTATGGTGTAGGGGCCGACCATTGTGCCGTCCCAGGTCCTCACGCCGCCATTGGCATAGTCCACAAACCAGCTGTGAGACCATATTGAGTCATCACCCTGAGCTCCCCCGCCGCCCTCCTGGCCGGCTCCGGCATGGATAACCATCAGGGAATCAACATAGCCGTCTCCATCGCCATCAAAGTCCCGGTAGGGAACTTGGATGCCCTGATCTATGGCTGCCCGAATCGCATCCTGCACAATGCGCCAGGCAGGTCCGTTGGCATTGTCATGGCCACCTTCCCCACTGTCCGCACCGTAATGGGACTCTGGATAAGGCAGGCGGATCCAGCCGAATACACTTCCGTCCACTGTGAACACACCGTCCGACTGGGCCAGATAGAAATTAGCCAGCGAATTTGCGCCGGGGCTTCGGTCAAACAGCATTTGAGCATAGTGTTGCTTGTCAAAGTTCGGTACCCAGTAATCCTTGTTCGGGTCGGCCGGTTCTGGCAGATTTCCTGCCAAAGGGCCGGGGTCGGCGCCGAATTCCACTAACAGCGCCAGGATCTTGCCTGTCCGCCTTGTAGGATGCAGGGGGAGCGGGATTGAATTGGGAACCATTCTGATGCGGGGACCGCCGGATTTGGCTTGACCCCTGAACTTGTCTTCAGCCTCCTTGATTTTTCCGTCCATTAGGGGGTTCTTCTCATCTTTCGGACTGGCATAAGGGGTTTTTTGACCAGGATTGATTTTCTTTTCAAGATAAGCCTTGACAATTGAGTCTGCTTGCGCCTGGGTGCTCCCAGCAGGAATCTGTCCGCGGGCTTGCAGGGCCGCCTGAATCTTTTCTTCGCTGGGCGGCATGGGACTGGGTCCGTTTCCCTGCGCCGGAGCCGCCATGGCAGGAACGCTGAACAGGAGTGTAACCATGCTGACAACGCTGATAACGCCGGCCATTTTTTTGAACATACCTTTTTTTACCTCCCTGAAACATAAAAATATTGGCTCTCAAACCTTCTTTTTTCGTTCCCACCTCCCGGAAGATAATAGAAGAGGAAATAGCTTTGATTGTCTAAAGTATACAAGCCACACCCGGCAAACCATGTCGTTTGGTGTAGCTAAACCCAAAGTGTTATCTTAAAATTCTGATATATTGCTTCAATGACCTTGGTCATCAAAAGATCATGCCGTTTTACAGCACAATACAGGCTTATTTATAGAAACATGTCAAAGCAGAGAATTGAAAACTGCCAGTGCATCCCCCCTTGTTAGCGCCCCGGTTTCGTGTTAAGCTAATGCCATTAAAAGTAGATATTTCCACACTAGGGGCGCTTTGCACGGCAAGCTGAGAAAGGGAGTCTCAATCCCTTGACCCTTATCACCTGATCCGGATAATGCCGGCGGAGGGAAGTGAAGACTAAGGTTTTTACCGTCACTCCTACCGGGTGGCGGCTTAATTTTGCGGAAAGGAGCAATTTGTTTGCAGAATTTTGGCCTTTATGTCGTTAGCGGCAGCATCTTTTCCCGTGGCAGGTCTTTGCTCGAAGTCTCTGCCCAGGCCCTGGCAGGAGGGGCCGGTATCTTCCAGCTGCGAGAAAAGGAGCTTAACGGGAAAGAACTGGTGAGCCAGGGTTTGAAACTCAGGCAACTCTGCGCCTCCTATGGCGCCAGGTTTATCGTCAATGACCGGGTAGACATAGCCTTGGCCGTGGATGCGGACGGAGTGCACCTGGGCCAGGACGACATCCCCATCTCCTATGCGCGGGAAATCCTCGGCCCTGATAAAATCATCGGCATCTCAACCCACAGCCTGGAACAGGCCTTGGCCGCCCAGGCAGCGGGAGCTGATTACATCGGAGTGGGACCTGTCTTCGCGACCCAGTCCAAGGCCGACGTATGCACACCGGTGGGCCTGGATCTGGTAGCCAAGGTTGCGGAAGTTATTGCTATTCCTTTTGTGGCCATAGGCGGCATCAAACTGCACAATGTCGACCAGGTCCTGGCGGCTGGGGCAAAAAACATCGCCGTAATCACGGAAGTGGTGGGGGCTGAAGACATCCGGCAGGCTGCCCTGGCCCTGAAGGAAAAGATATCCTCGGTAGAGTGAGTATGAAAGGAGTGAGCTGAATGGAAATATCGGTTAACGGCAAAACCCAGACGATTGAGGCTCCGCTTACAGTGGCTCAATTCCTGGAAACATTGGGGTTAGCCGGCCGCCGGGTTGCATTGGAGCTAAACCGGGAAATCGTGCCCCGGAACTCCTACGACTCTGTTCGCCTGAAAACCGGTGACTCGTTGGAAATCATTCATTTTGTGGGCGGGGGTTGAGCGAGAAAAACCTTGCTTTTAACGTCTATATCAGTGAAGCAAGGAGGTTTTATTTATGAAGCGCGTGATTATCCCCGTGGCGGTGCTGCTCCTGGCAGGCGCCGGACTGTTTCTTGCGGCCAGGGGTCCGTCCGTGCCCACCCCCACATCCACTGCCCAGCCAGACCCTGGCCTGCCGTCGGTGGGTTCGGCAGAAAAGCTCAAGGCTCTTCTGGCCCAGGTACAAGATTCCCCTCTCGCCTATGGCACACAAATGCGGGGAGGAATGGGCAAGGGCCTGGCGAGCCAGGCTGCCCCCCAAACCGGCCAGGCTCATCAGGGCGCTGCGCAGGGAGCGGACTATTCCCAGACCAACGTCCAGGTTGCGGGGGTAGACGAGGCTGACGTGGTGAAAACGGACGGAAAATACCTTTACCAGGTCAACAAGCAGCGGGTGATCATCGTCCAGGCCTACCCGGCCCAGGCGATGAAGGTCGTTGATACGCTAGACTTCAACCAGGCAGATTTCCAACCGCGGGACCTGTATGTTGACTCCAGGTACCTGGTGGTAATCGGGAACGCCTCGTCGCCGGGACCTTACTACGGCGACATGACTCAAGTCAGCCCAAGGGGCGGCGCCGTGGAGTCTTTGTACCCGGTATACACCGGTTCTGTCAAAGCCATAATCTATGACATTGCGGACAAAGCCGGCATCAAAAAGCTGCGGGAAGTGGAACTGCAAGGGAGATATGTAACCTCCCGCAAAATAGGTTCATCCCTTTATTTGGTTGCCAACCAGTACCTGGATGTATACCGGATAATGCAGCAGGGCGCAGAACCCCAGAACCCTTCTTTCCGGGACTCGGCGCTCGGCGGCAGCGCGGTTGGCATCGACTACAAAGACATCCGTTACTTTCCGGATTTCACCCAGCCCAACTACCTGCTTGTGGCCGGAGTGGACCTGGACCGTTCCGCTAAAGGGATGCAGGTCGCGGCTTACCTCGGCGCCGGTCAAAACGTTTACGCCTCTACGGACAACCTTTATGTGGCCCTGACGCATTATGAACAGCCCAACAGCAAAGCTCCATCCCCAGCCATCATACCCGCTGTCCCTGCCAAAACCACAACCCAGCTATACAAGTTCGCCCTGGAGCCTGGGGGCACCGCTTTCAAGGCCAAAGGCGAGGTGCCGGGCACGGTTTTAAACCAGTACTCAATGGACGAGTTCAAGGGGCATTTCAGGCTGGCCACGACCACGGGCGATGTCATGCGCACAGATGAATACACTGCCAAAAACAATATTTATGTACTGGACTCTTCCCTCAAGCTTAGCGGCAGGCTGGAAAACATAGCTCCGGGCGAAAGGATTTATTCCACCCGCTTTATGGGGGACCGGGCGTACATGGTCACTTTCAAGAAGGTTGACCCCTTTTTCGTCATCGACATGAAGGACCCCGAAGCCCCCAAAATCACCGGGGCCCTGAAGATACCGGGGTACAGCGACTACCTGCTGCCTTATGACGCTAACCACATCATCGGTTTCGGCAAGGACACTGTGGAAGCCACACCGAATTACGGTCCCGGAAACAAGCCTCAAAACACGGCCTTCTACCAGGGCCTGAAAATTGCCCTCTTCGATGTCAGCAATGTGGCCGAGCCGGTGGAACAATTCAAGACAGTGATTGGTGACAGGGGCACAGAGTCGGAAATCCTGCACAACCCTAAAGCCCTGTTGTTTGACAAGGAAAAAAACCTGCTTGCCTTCCCGGTCACTGTGGCTGAAATCAAAGGCAAACAGCCCAGTTTCAAGGGGTTCCCTCCCTACGGCGAGTTTGTGTTCCAGGGGGCTTACGTCTACCATCTGGACTTAAGCAGCGGTTTCAGCCTGGCGGGCAGAATCACCCACGTGAGTGACGCAGCCTACCGGTCCGCTGGGCGCGATTGGTACGGGAGCGGCAGGAATGTAGAGCGTATAGTGTATATAGGCGATACCCTTTACACCTTGTCGCAAGCCGAGGTCAAAGCCAATGAACTGTCCAATCTCAAAGAAATCAGCAGCCTGGCCCTGCCAGGATAGATCCGTGCATGGACAAGTTGACGTGTACAAGCATACTATACAGCAGGCTCACAGGTTGTCCTGCGAGCCGCCAACCTCCCTGGCGCCTGGGGAGAAATCTCCAGGCGCTTATGCAAAAAAAGAGCCGGTTTTGGCCTAACGGCCAAACCGGCTCTTTATGCATTTTATGAAATCACAGACAAGCGTCAAAATTCGGCAAGATATGCTAGGACGCTAAGGACCGTCCCAACCGTCCCAGTCCTAGCCCAAACCATTCTGACTCCTGACTCCTGAATTCTCCTCACTGGGGCAGCACTCGCCTCGCTGCGTAGAACTTCTCCCGGTAAATACCGGCTACCTTAGAAATCTGCACCCTGGGAGGGGACTCGTGGATCATTTGTCCATTCCCGAGATATACGGCTACATGGGACGGACCGGGACCGTCGGTGGAAAAAAACATCAGGTCCCCTGGCTGCAAATCCTTGAATTCTACTGGATTTCCGGCCTTGATCTGCCCATAAGTACTGCGCGGCAGCTCTATGCCGGTTGAGCGGAAAATGAGCTGTACATAAGCTGAACAATCCAGGGAGCGTTTGGGGTCACTTCCCCCGAAACGGTACGGCACCCCCAAATAGGTTTTGGCGCTCGTTGTCAGGCGGTCAAACAAGCTTGGCTCTGGAACAGGCCCGGACTCCGCTTGGTTTGTAGGTGCTGGACGATATGTTGGTCCCAGGATCCGGCTCTGCGCCGGCCGGACAGCTGGCCGGTCCACCTGGCCCCTGATCAAGGTCACAGCGCCGTTTTTTGCCCCGGTCCCGGGCGCTGCAGCACCGGTCAACAGGGCTGAAAAAGCTAATGTGAAAAATAGTACAATTATGGTTTTGAGCCGCGTTTGAGTTAGAATTCCGGTTGCAGCCTGCCTAATATGCACGTCAAGTCCTTTCTCAGCCTGCGAGGTTAGTTGACGGGTTCGGTAGAAAAGAAAAGAACCTACGGGTTGCCCCGATTCACCCCGGAAATATTATTCCCCCGCTCCAGCAAACTGGATTCGGCCTTTGAGTTTTTCTCACAAACAGTATAACATTGACAAAAGCTTGGCTGAACCCCTAAAAATTTTCCAATTTATTTCACACAATCCTGCACCAAGGAATATCCTGCCATAGGACTTTTGAAAGGAGTGTAGGTTGTGGTTGAGCCTGCTCACCCCTGTGATTGCCTGCCCTACCGCAATATCTGCAGCCGCGGGCCCAAAAACGGCATTTCCGTCACCCAGCCGGCCTGCCAGAGTCTGCCCGACGGCAGCGTAGTCAATAACCCGGCCTTTGTCGGACCTCCGGTCAACAAATCTTACTGGACCTATAAATTCCTCATTGATGCCGGTGAGGAAACAGAACCCATTGGCAAAATCGCCATCGTCATCTGCGAAACCATCAAAATAACGGACCTGGTGGTCAGTGAAAAGGTAGATGAGTGCGGCCGTTTTATCCCCGTGCCCTTTACCCTGACCCACAGCGATCCCAACTTCGGTACTGCGCCCCACGGCTTCCAACTCCTGGTCGTGCACAACAACGACCGTTATGATACCGGAGTAAGCGTAGCCTACCGCCTCGAAATCAGTGGGGATTTTGCCACAGCGGTCGAGCCCATCAAGGTTAGGGCCGGTTTTTGCGTCCTCATCTATGACTGCGGCTGCTTTATTATCCCTAAGTGCCAGGACCAGGGCCAGCTGGCCGTAAGCAAGGACTGTGAGAGGGCGATAATTGATAACCGGCTCCTGTTAAATTACAGCGTTGTTGTGTCCAACATCGGCAACGCCTCCCTGTCCGATGTGGACTTCCTGGACGAAATCGAAATTCCCCTCCAATTCACCCTGGGAGTGATAACGGTCGATCCGCCTTCTTTGGCTGTGGACACCGAAACACCTGGTTTGATCAAAATCAGCGGGAGCCTCGGAACAATGGATCCGGGCGAGAAACAGCACATTGAATACCAAATCCAGGTCGTCTCTATATCCGGCCCAGGCGAATATGTTGTTGCCAACACAGCCTCTGCCACGTCTGGCGGGGTTCAGGCCTCCGCCAGCTGCCATCTCAAAGTAGATGCCGTCGAGCTTAGTGTAAATAAATGCTGCAGCCTCAACAATACCAGCGGTGAATTCGCCTTAAAGCTGAGCGCGATTGAACTGTCACCCGCAACTCTGCTTGATATCCGGGACAGCATGGAAATCCCGGCGGGCATCACCCTGCAATTCCACAGCTTTGACGGGTGCCTGGCGACTTTTGAGGACAGCGGTGACCCAGTGCCCCTGGACACCGACATTCCTGGCCCTGCGGCCATTAATATCAGATGTTCCGAGGTCTCTGTCCCCGCCGCAGGCATGACCCAAAGGCACATCACCTTCACTGTGGTCTGCATTTCCGACCTGAGAACTCTCGAACTGGTCAATATTATTCAGCAGGTCACTCCCTCGGATCCGGGCAAACAAATATTCCTCGGCGCGCACCCTGTCCCGGCGGAAGCCAAGATAACGCTTTTTGCCAGCGCAACCTGCTCCAACCCGTGCTGATGTTGGGCGCCTGGCCTGTATGGCGCCAGGTCCCTGTCCTTGCCTCAATCGGCCTCGCCTAAGCCCGGCAGTCTAACTCCAGGATTGATTAACTCACCTTCACATCGGGGGTGAGTTTTTTCCTTGCCCTGCTCCTGCCGGCTAAATCGCTGCAGGCAAGGTGTAACACGGTAGCCAAGCCTTGAATAACCTGTAACAAAGCAAGAAAGGGGGAATCCTCATGGCGGACCGGGCCTGCGGATCACTCTATACCAGCCTGTGCTGTTTGGCGAAAAACGGCATCTCCGTGATGCAGCCTTCGTGCCAGGTTCTGCCGGGAGGCGCTGTGGCCCAAAACCCCGTTTACCTGGAACCACCCACAGCCAAAACCTTTTTCACTTATAAATTCTTCAGCGATGTCTCCGAACTGACCAAACCTGTTACCTGTATTGCCATTCCGGTTTGCGCCAGCCTGACCACTTCCGATATCATTGTCAGGGAGAGCATTGACGGCTGGGGGGATTTCACCCCTGTTCCCTTCTCACTCTCTCCAGTGGATCCGGTCTTCGGCGATGCCCCAACGGGATATCAGTATCTCAAAGTAGAAATTGACGGACGTTACGGCAAGGGTGTTTCAGTCTTTTACCGCCTGGAAATTGCCGGGGAGATTCCGTTAACCCTCCAGCCGGTAATGGTAAAGACCGGCAATGTCTCCGGATTGGTTTTCGACTGCCCGGATTGTTTCCCAGTCCCCGGCTGCGCCAAGGACGGCAAACTTCACCTCACCCAGGATTGTTTCACGGTCATCAGCAAAAACAGGGCAATAATCCTGCATGAGCTTTTGATCCAAAACACAGGCTCAGCGGCGCTCAGCAGTGTGCGCTTCCGCGAAACCATAGGACTCCCCCCGGGTCTGACAGCCGGGGCAGTAATTTCTCCAACTCCACCCTGCTTGTTCGCAGTTTCCGGCGCAGAGGGGCAAATTAGTGTGGAGGGCGAGCTAGGGCAGCTAAATCCGGGCCAGCTGGCGCCCATAACTTTCAGCCTTCCCATTGAGGGCATATCTGCCCCCGGGGAATATGTGCTAAACTGCACCGGCGAGGTCCGGAACGACACCTCCGCTGCCACAGTTGTATCTAATCCATCCATAGGAGCAGTAAGTCTGAGCGCGGATAACTGCAGCCGCATCGACAGCCTCAACCTGGGAGTGTTTTCTCTCAAAATTTCCAGCGCCGGAGATTCCCCGGCCAGTGTGGCAGCTTTCTTTGACCAGATTAACCTGCCCTTTGGTGTGACTGTCCAGTTCACTGATTTTGACGGCTGTACAGCGACCTTCGCCAAAAACCTCAGCCCCGTGCCCCTCAATACCAATGTCACAGGCCCCATGACCATCAATCTTGCCTGCAGCTCGGTAAAAGTCCCTGCCCGGGGTACCGCGCAAAAAAACATTACGTTCGTGGTGCTCTCCACCGCAATCTTCGGGTCCCTGACCATTACCAACACCCTGAGAGAAGTCAG
This sequence comes from Bacillota bacterium, assembly GCA_021811155.1. Classification (GTDB taxonomy): domain Bacteria; phylum Bacillota; class Desulfitobacteriia; order Desulfitobacteriales; family JAJXUE01; genus JAJZPO01. The sequence continues at coordinate 31,349 of JAJZPO010000010.1, forward strand.
TTTGGCGGAGCCTTCCCGGCAAGTTTTCCTGGGAGCAGGCCCCTTGCCTCTAGCAGCTTATATCAACATCACAGCAGGAGCCAGCAGCCACCGCCCCTAAACGGGTGTCACGGGGAGTGTCACGGGGACGGGTACATTGACACTCTTTCATTAACATTTTACCGCCATCCGTCTCCCAACTCGGTTAAGACAATGTCATAGAGTGTCAAGGGGACTGTCCCCGTGACATCCCCGTGACATCCTTGCGCAAACAGTAAACAGCATGCCTGGTGTAAGTCGGCATGCTGTTACTTTTTGGGGGTGATAGGGTCCAGGGGGCAGGGCCAGCCAGATTGTCTGCTAATTGCTGTAATTGCTGGAACATTTTTTTACCTGAAACGTAATAAAAAATAACACAGCGGCAATACATGCCGCTCCAAAAAGAAGGAGGAATATTTCGAGATGATCTTAACCACAACCCCGTCGCTCGAAGGCAAAAAAATCTTATCCTACAAAGGCGTAATTACCAGCGAAGCAATTATGGGGGCAAACATCGTGCGGGATTTTCTGGCAGGCATTACGGACATAATCGGGGGCCGTTCCGGAGCCTATGAAGAAAAGCTCCAGGAAGCGAGGCGGGTCTGCCTGCAGGAACTGGAGTACAGAGCCTCACGCCTCGGCGCCAACGCCGTGGTGGGCATTGACCTGGACTACGAAGTGGTAGGACAGGGCGGCAGTATGCTGATGGTGAGCGCCAGCGGCACCGCTGTGGTCACAGAATAGCGGGCATAACGGATTACCTGTAACCACTAACCATTGGGCGCCGGACTTGCCCCCTTAGGGACATAGCCCGGTAAATCCCCAGGGCGGTTGCCTGGGCTCCGGCATAGACAAGGGACAGACGGGTATTGGCCAGGACCATATTTTCCATAAAGCCGCCCACATTTACGGTCATGGTGATGCCCAGGTCACCGACCTTCTCCAGCTTTTTACCCACCCCTGCGCCAGGTGTAATGGGCCCCAGGTAAAAATTTAACTGACCTACTGAATTCAAGTTTCCCAGGCAGGCATCTATGGCCAGGACAAAAGAGCCTGGGTCGAGGTTTCGCATTGAGTCCTTCAGGTTTCCGGCATGCACCGGGTGGTCCAAAGTTCCCAAAGGGTTCAGCCCGAACCCTTTGAGGAAAGTCCCCACCAGCGGTCCGAAACAGTCCCCGGTGACCCGGTCCGTCCCGATGCACAGGGGCACAACCGGACGGGATTCTTCGGGGAGAAATTCACGGATAATTTCTGTTATCCGCAAGAATGCATTCCTTTCATCGTAGCGTATCGATGCAATCAGCATAAAACCCTCCGGAAAGTATTCCAGTATGAGGTTCAACCTCCAATTGGAAATACCTTCCATCAAATTTATGCTGTTTTCTTCATTATTCCCCATGCGAATGGTAAAACCAGCGAATCTTTCGAGACCAGTAAACTTCTACAAGCGCTTGACCCAAAAATCTCCGTTGTTCGTCCAAAAAAGAAATTGCACAAGTATTAGTATGTCGTAAAAAAGTAGTGAGTCAGTTGGGGACGGTTCTTGATTGACTCACTCAGAAGTCAGAATCAGTACGTCCTATCTTTAGCCATTGTATCATTCATCAGTGGTGCCGCTGAGCGGCATGGGAGTCTGGAGTCTGATTTCTGACTAATGACCATTCTCAAACTCGGTCGGGAAAGGGGAGAATTTCATGACCGGCACTAAAGTCCTTGGGTTGGTTTTGGTGATTGCGGGCAGTTTGTTTACGCTGGATTCCCTGGGGTGGATCCATTTATCCTGGGGTTATCTTTGGCCTCTGTTTTTGCTTCTGCCGGGAATCGCCTTTCATGCAGCATTTTTTGCCGGCAGGAATCAGAACGCGGGCCTGCTGGTACCTGGCGGGATACTGACTGTTTACGGGCTGCTCTTCAGTGCAATGACAATCTTCGGCTGGCAGCTGATGGAGGTATTCTGGCCGGTGTTCATCCTGGGGGTTGCCTTGGGCCTGTTTGAGCTTTACGTTTTTGGGCCCCGGGAGACCGGGCTGCTCATCCCGGTGGGCATCCTTTCCCTGGTGGGCTTCGCCTTTCTGTTTATCAACCTGCTGCACACCGGCGGGAGCGTTTTGGTTGGGCTGGCCCTCATCCTTGCCGGAGGAGCAGTAATCCTCAAAGGCAGCGGTCTTAATACCAAAAAGTGACCGGGTATGTTCACAATTCCTGCCGTTTCAGGATCAACACGGCCGCTGTGAGCAGGACGACGATCAGGCCTGCATTAAAAGCCAAAGGCTGCCATAACAGTTCCGGCTCTTTTCCCGCAAAAATCTTTTCCGCCTGCCCTATAAGGGCCCCAGGAAACAACCTCTCTGACCAGGAGGCCAGCTTGGGCAGCAAGGTCAGGGCCAGGATTCCCAGCAAGGCTGCGCCCCCCGCTGAGGCCTGACCTGAAAACAGGGTACTCGCCAAAATGGCCAATGCCACCGTGATGAGCAAATAGAGCAGGTACACAAGCCCCCCAGACCAGGCGGCCTGCCAGTCCACCGGACCGATCAGCGCCTGGGTGTAATATGCGCTTGCCCCCAGACCGAGCCAGAAAGCCACAGCAGCCAACAGGCTGCAGGCAAAGAATTTGGCCGCCAGGTAAGCGCCCCGGGCTACGGGTTTGACCAAGACCGCAGCCGCAACCCCGCTGGCCTTTTCCTGAGCCACAGTCCCCATCACCACCAGGATCACCATCAGCACACCCATCTGGTTGAACTGGCCCAGGGTAGCCTTCAGGACATCCATCGGTGCAGTGGGCGGCATTACCAGGGTTGTGCCGGGCGGCAAGGAGTTTTTTAGGATCTCCGGCATCAGCTTGAAGGCAATGGGCTGTCCCAAGCCCAACACCAGGAAAACGCACGGCAGGAGCAGCCAGCGGTAAGTCCGGAGGATCTCCTTCAATTCCTTTTGCAGCATAGCTTTCATTTGCTCACCACCCTGAGGAACACCTCTTCCAGACTTGGGGTTTTCAGCTGGTAACGTCTTAACACTGCGCCTTCTGTCCACAGAAATCCGGGCAGCTGCAGTTTTGCCTGGGCCAGGTCACTCACCACAACAGTGAGCAGCTGCCCGGAACTTTGATGCGACTGGTAATAGGGCAGGACCTGCAGCTTATCCAGCAGCCCGTCAGGCGCGCTTTCCAGTTCCAGTTCAAACACCGGGTCAGTGTACCCCTGCCTCAGTTCCTCCACACTCGCCTGCAGGGCGACCTCTCCCTCCTTCAGGATAACCACGTCATCGCAGATTTGGTCGGCGTCGTTAAGGACATGAGTGGAAAAGAATACTGTAGAGTCCTGTTTCAGTTCACGGATCAGTTCCAGCAGTTCATGCCTCCCCACCGGGTCCAGGGCCGAAACAGGTTCATCCAGAAAGAGGACTTTCGGGCGGTTGATCAGGGCTTGGGCTATCCCAAGCCTTTGTTTCATGCCGCCGGAATACCCCCCCGTTTTGCGCCGCGCCGCTTTTTCCAGGCCCGTCAGGGCCAGCAGTTCCCGCGTCCTTTGCAGCGCTTCCCGCCGGGGCAGTTTAAACAGCCCGGCGCAAAAGAGCAGGTATTCCTCCCCGCTCATCCAGTTATAGAAGGCGGGAGACTGGGCCAGATAGCCGATATGCCTGCGCACCCCCGCGGGGTCTTGCACCACATCGACCCCGGCTACCTCCACCTGCCCAGCGTCAGGCCGGGCCAGTCCCGCCAGGATCTTGATCGTGGTCGTTTTCCCGGCCCCATTCGGGCCGAGAAAACCCAGGCAGGAATTCTCGCGCACTGCAAAGCTTACACCGCGCAGAGCCTCAACCCGGCCGTAGTTCTTGCGTACGCCTTGGCATGAAATCAGTGTCATTTCAATCCTCTTTCCGGCCAAATATAAAGTAGATGATGGCGCCAAGAATCTCACCGAAGACAATAACCAGTACCCAGATCCACTTCTTTCCGCCTGTCACCTGCTCCCGCCTGTACAGGTCCACCAGCGCCACCACTTGAACTATCAGCTGGACTGCAAACAGCGGTGCAATAATCATCAAATTTGTCCTGGATAAAACATCCATTTCATTTTCCCCTCCTTTGTTTTAGCTGCTCTGAAAAATAAGTCGTCTGCCAAGTGTCATCCTTAGCAAAGCGAAGGATCTTCACCCCAAATTGCGGGCCTAAGATTCTTTGGCTCCGCCTCAGAATGACTGGAGTGGTGATTGCCGAAGAACTATGTCAGGGGGACAGTTCACTGCGCCCCAGGTGTCAGGGGGACAGTCCCCTTGACACTCTCCTTTTGACGCCTTTGATCAGGTTTCCGCGTTTTGCCCGCCACGGTCTTGCGCCAGGGACCCCGCCCAGGCGAGAATCTGCTCCTTGCTGCCGTTTCCACCCAGGTTAAGATACACACCGTCCCTTTGCAATGAAACAAACCCCTTAACCTTAAAAGTTTCCATGGGGATGTAGATCCCTTTTTCCCCGCCAATCTCAATTTCCTCGCGTGGAATCCCGGGGGGCAGGTTGGTATGGTACACCGCCGCCTGGGTCAGGGTAACCTCGGGCAAGGGGTCCCCGGGCAAATGATAGTTCAGCAAGGCTATGGGTGATCCGGCGATATCCACCAAATGGCATGAGTGCAGCACGAGAGGGCTATCCGTCAAAAGGAAAGGTTCAAAGGGCAGGGCCGCCTTCACTTCCGCCAGGCTGCAAGCACGTGGCGCCTTAGCTTCGGGCGCAGGCGCAGCTTCAGAGGAGACCTCTGGCGGAAACTCAAACAGGCTGTCAGGGAGTCCGGTGTTTAGAGTTAGGTTCCTTACCACTTTTCGGCTTACCAGTACCCCCTCCGAATTATACTCCTCCGTCAGCAGCGGCATCCAGGTCAGCTTATCCAGCCAGATGTGGGTGGAAACCTGCCCCTCAGCGGCGCCGGGAGCTGCTTGCAGCAGCAGGAGGTGGTAGCTGTTTCTTCCCTCCACATACTCAGTTCCGAGCAGCCGGGTAGAATGCCCGGTACTAAGGGCTCGCAGAGTTGCGCCGAAATCAACGCCCATAGACTTCAGCATTTCTGCCTCGACCCGTGTGCGCTGAGGTTTGGCATTATTTCCTGCCATGAGTACGGCGTCCTGGCCCCGTACAATTGCAATAAACGAGCCGAGCAGGGGATGTTGGGCCTCGCTGCGCAGTAAATCAGGCTTTTTGAACCATGTTTGGTGTACTAAGGTCTGAGGCGAGCCGCCGCTAATCAGTGTCTGCTCTGTTATATGACTGTAATCCCGGATCTCGGCGTAGACTTCTCCCATCTTGGCGGCGATTTCGGCCGAGCTCAGGGAAATTTTACCGGTCAGGCTGTGCAGCAGCCGCAAAAATTCCCGTTGTTCCGCCAAGCGCCCTCTGAGATCCTGGTCTTGCGCCAGCCGGGATTCCAGTTGTGCCTCTGCCACAGCATCAAGCCTGCCCTCCAAATAATCGAAAAGCAAATCTTCCATCGGTCTGTCCACCGCTCTCTCCTCCCTTCTCTGCCGGAAATCTGATAATAGGCCCCGCAGATTCTCCCTGCCCCTGGAGAGCCTGGACTTTAGCGTACCCAATGGTACGCCGCAGTGCGCCGCTGCATCCTGCACTTTCCAGCCCATGACATCGCAGAGAACCACAGCTTCTTGAAATTCGGGCGGCAGGGTGCGCATGGCCCGCAGGAATTCTGTCCGGAAAGTTGCCCGTTCTGCCGGATCCCCGGCTGTACCGGCCAAGCTTGCAACAGTTTCGCTGACCGCCTCCCGCTGGTAAACCCGCAGGGCCAGATAGGCTTCATTGCTGACCACACGGTTGAGCCAGGCAGGCAGGGCCTGACTGTCGCGGACTTCACCCAGGTGCCGGTACACTTTAAGCAGAGCATTTTGAGCCACATCATGGGCCAGTTCCCTGTCCCGCATAATCCTGCCGGCTATGGCCAATGCCCTGGGGTACAACTGCTGCAGCAGTTCTTCCCAGTTCAGGTTGCCACTGGGCGCGCTCGTGTTGGTGATTTCCCCATCCGTCACCGGCTATTCATCTCCTCTGCACACTAATAAGGATTGCATCAAACGCGAAAAGGTTCCCGCAAAAAAGAAATATTTTTTACTGTCAAACAGGCCATGGGTAGACATCAATGTTCTGAGCCTGCGGCATCTTTCGCTCCTCCGTCTTCCCAGCCATATCTTACCACAGCCCCCGCAGAGATGAAAACACCCCCGGTACACTCTCCAGAGGGTGTTATGGAAAACTTGAATGGGCTAATACAAACGGCTGGCCTTTTTTAGTTTGTCCACCGCTTTCTTTAATTGTTCATCGCTTAAGCGCAAGACCCTGTCCAGGGGGACGCCCCGGACATATAAAAAACGCTGTTCCCGGGTCAGCTTGCTGTCATCCAAGTACAAAACACCTCCGGTTTATTTTTTCCCCGCCAGACCCGGAAAAATGCTTGGCTGTAAACAAAAGAGACCTCACAGGCGGTTGCCCGAGAGGTCTCTTGTCTAAATTCTCAATCAGTTAGGTATGCTTTTACGGCTGTTTGTTCTTCGCACTCCTTTCACTGGCTGTATCCAGACTCAAAAAGAGAAATGAGAACGGAAGTTTTTTCTCCAAGAATATTACCTTCGGGGTTTCGCAGTTGCGTTTGATCAGCTTTTCAATGTCAATAAAACCTGTTATCGCGGTGCCGCCCAAGATACCGTCACTCGGACCAATTTTCGTAGACTCAGTAACAATTTGCTTACTAACTTCTTCAATTTCAATACACCTGTCGTCTGCCACAGCTAAACCTCCTTCTAAGTTCGTTACCACAACATATTCCTCGCTGCATGCAAGGGCCATGTGATTTGCTCCAAAGGGCAGTTCTTTTGCCCACAAAGCCCCTGGTCCTGCACGTAAAGGAGATTAGTCAATACTAGTAGCAGAAGCCATGGAAAGACCGCTAACAATGCAAGTGAAAATAAACAACAATATTTTGAAAAAAATTCCTTAGCTCTTTCTAATGTCACCAAAGCTGTCTCGATTGTCTTTGCCAGTTTTATAACATAGGTCTTACTCCCCAAGGGCTCAAATCCTTTAACCATTTCAACATTAACGATATAGCCCTTATGGCAGCGGAAGAAGGATTCGCTGTTTAAGCGTTGTTCCAATTTTTCCAGTGATTCATTTGTCTCGTACACACCGAGTGTAGTGTGAATGACAGTCTTACGTTTGTGTCTCGTTATAAAAATAATGTCCGAAGGATTAATGAAGAAGTAATTGTTGTATCTCTGAACAAGCAGTTTCTTCATTCGGTATACTGTCAAACTAGCTCGGCAAACTCCTTTCGTTGCTACCCATAACTTTTACATGAATAATCATAAATAATAGATAATTCTGAATATTTCGGCATAATTAAGAAATTTCCTTTGTTCTTGCATATTTATTTTCACTGGTTCATCATGATTGGCGAGAAGACTCCCGTCCTCTATAGGCGGGAGATGAATCGCGCCCCCAAAAACAAACGCCAGTTCCATATGCTGCCAAAATATGGTAAAATACATGGTCCGAAGCCCCCGCCTCTTAGCGGTAGTGTAGGCGGAGGAGGTTCACTAGCTGCCCGTGCTGAAGCCGGCATGGGGACTGATTACTAAAGCCCCCTACTGCGACCTTCCTCTTGCAGCAACCCTTAAAACCTCTGTCACCTTGCCCTGCCTGGTTCCCAGCACAGTGTCAAACAGATTGACCACGGTACAGGCATGGTTCGGAATTATCTCAATCACGTCCCCTACCCCGAGGGTCTCTTCCGGGTGCAGGGCCAGAATCCCGTGTTCTTCCGATAAGCGATCAACGGTTATGCCCGGCCTGTCCCGCACCAGGCCGAAGCCGCGGACCAGGCTGGCGCCGTGGGCTCCCTTGTCCAGGTTCAGGGCCTTGCTGCCCGCATCGATTACCGCCCGGTCCGGCGCCGGCCGGCTGATGACCGTTGCCCGCACTGTCAGGGCACAGTTATCCAGGGAAGTAACCCCGAGGGCCAGTTGGATCGCGTCGTAAAAGACATAGTTGCCCGGTCTCAGTTCTGTCACACCGGGAACCTGGACCGCATGCCTGGCGGTTGGGGTGGAACCGACGCTCACAACTTCCACCGGTGTGCCTGCCCGGGCCAATTCCCGGGCCAGTTGGACCATCGCCTCCCCTTCCTGACGGCCAATCGCTGCAACCTGCGCCGCGTCCGCGGCTGCGTAGGCATGGCCCGCATGGGTAAAAATGCCCTTCAGGTACAGGTTATTGCACTCCCTCAGCTTTTGTGCCAGCCTGATTGCCTGGGGGCCAGGTTCCAGGCCGCAGCGGTGCAGGCCGGTGTCGATTTCAAGCAGGACATCCAGGACCAGCCCCGTTTCACGCGCCAGTTGGTCCAGTTCCAGGGCGTTTGTCCAACTGTCCACTCCCACACTGAGTTTGCTCCCGGACGCCAAAGCAGCGAACCTTTTGAGTTTGGCCGGACCGGTAATCTGGTTGGCTATAAATATATCCTTTATCCCCGCTATGGCCATTTCTTCCGCTTCACCCAGTTTGGCAGCCGTAATCCCTATGGCGCCGGCCTTAAGCTGGGCCAGGGCAATCTCCGGCATCTTGTGGGACTTGATATGCGGGCGCAGGGCAATACCCCGGTCCCGGCACATAGCTGCCATCTGCTCGATGTTGTTCTCAAGTTTGTCCAGATCGACCACAGCTACAGGCGTGTCATAAAGCAGTTTTTCCATTGAGTCCTCCAAGCGGTAATATTCTTTGACCTATTTTGGCACAAGTTGTCCGATTCCTGCTTACATTACAGTAAAAGCCCAAGTAATCTTCAGACGATAGCGGGAGGTGCGAAACTCAAGTGCCAATCAAAGCTCACATGACTATAGCGGAAATAATCGCCAGATACCCCAAAACAATCCAGGTATTCACCTACTACGGACTCGCGTGCTACAGCTGAGGCAGCCCGCGCAATACAGCGCTCGAGCAGGCTGCCCGGGCCCAAGGCATCAACCTGGAAAATCTTTTACGCGACCTCAACACGGCTGCATACTAGGACAAAGGGGACGGTTCTGGGCGTCCTAGCTAAATCTGTCGAACCGGAGTCTGAAAGACCTGCGCCGGAATGCCGAAAAAACTGATATGAATTTTTAATAGTCTGAAACCCTATTAAAAAAGGCATAATATTCTCAGGAGGTGAGCGAAAATGCCTATCACCGGTGATATGAGTATTACGGAAATAGTTGAAAAATATCCAAAAACGGCAGATGTGTTCCTGCGCTACGGCATGCACTGTTTCGGCTGCATAGCCGCACGTTATGAAAACGTGGAACAGGGGGCGAGGGCCCACGGCATCGATTTCCCCAGTTTGCTGCGCGACTTAAACATGGTAACGGAACAAAAATAGGGAGCAGAAATCCTGCTCCTTAGTTCTTGCCTGACTGCTCCAGCTCCAACAGCTGCCTCTTCAGTACTTTGCCAATGATGGACTTGGGCAGTTCCTGACGGAATTCCACCAGGCGGGGTACTTTAAATGTGGCGAGCCTGGCCCGGCAGAACCGGATTATTTCCTCTGCGCCGCATTGTTCGTCTGGCTTTAGTACCAGAAAAGCCTTGACGGTTTCTCCCCGGTAAGGGTCGGGAACCCCAATCACCGCAGCTTCCTTGATCTTAGGATGCTGATAAAGCACCTCCTCAATTTCCCTGGGGTAAATGTTAAACCCTCCGGCAATAATCACGTCTTTCTTGCGGTCCACGATCTGAAAGTAACCGTCCTCATCCATACGGGCAATGTCCCCTGTAAACAGCCAGCCGTCGCGCAGGCAAGCAGAACTCTCCCCCGGACGCCCCCAGTACCCGAGCATCACCTGGGGACCTTTGACAACCAGTTCACCTGCCTCGCCCAGCGGCAGTTCCTCTCCGCTTGCCGGGTCAAGGATTTTGCACTCGGTGTCTGCCAGGGGAACACCGATTGAACCGTTTTTGCGCAAACCGGTGAGGGGATTGCAGTGAGTGACCGGTGAAGCCTCGGTAAGCCCATACCCCTCGACCAGCTTGCCCCCGGTTATCCTTTCAAAAGTTTCCTGGACTTCCACCGGCAGGGGAGCAGATCCGCTGATGCAGGAGCGGATGGACGACAAGTCGTACTTGCCTAAGCCCGGGAAGGTATTGAGGGCCACGTACATAGTGGGCGCTCCCGGAAAAAAGGTGGGTTTGTGCTTGTTGATTGCTTTTAATACCCGCTCGACTTCAAACTTGGGCAGGATTATCATCTCGGCGGCGATGGACACCGCCAGGTTCATTCCCACCGTCATGCCGTAGACATGAAAGAAGGGTATGGCACAAAGCATTTTTTCCCCGCCGGCCCTGACATCAAGCATCCAATCCCGAATCTGATACACGTTTGCCACCAGATTGCGGTGGGTCAGCATGGCGCCTTTGGCTACCCCTGTAGTTCCACCCGTATACTGCAAGAGGGCAAGGTCAGTTGCCTTGACCTCAACCTGGGGCGGCAAGGGCTCCGCTTCTCGCAGCAGGGCCTGAAAAAAATATACCCCTGCCTTAGGCCGGATTGCCACTGTTTTCTTGTCCCACCTCAGCTTGAGAGGAAACAACAGCCTAAGAGGCAAGGGCATATAGTCGTGCAGGCACGTCACAATAACATCCTTCAGTCCTGTCCGCCCGCCAACAGCTTCAACCCGCGGGTAGAGCAGGTCCAAGACCACCAGGGTCCGCGCCCCGCTGTCACGGAGCTGAAATTCCAGCTCTCTTTCCACATACAGCGGGTTAACCTGGACAACAACAGCGCCGAGCAGCAGCGCACCGTAATATGAGATAACCGCCTGGGGGCAGTTGGGCAGCATCAGGGCCACCCTGTCCCCTTTTTCTACCCCCAGTCCTGCCAAAGCCCGGGCAAACTTGCGGGCTTTGGTCAGGAGGTCAAGATAGGTGAGCCTGGCCCCGAAAAACTCTGTCCCGGGGCTGTCCGGAAATTCCCTGGCCGCCTTTTCCAAAAACCTGGTCACTGGAACATGGGGGTACTCCAAATTGCATGAAACCTGCGGAGGATAGTGCTTCAGCCACGGCTTGCCGGCATAGGTCGCACCGCCGGCTGATTGCCCATTAGTCATTTTCTCAACCTCCCTGCGGAAACCCGGCCTATTCCTTTGCTAAAGTATATTCCGCAGGAAAACCGCACATCACCTCACAACTTGCCACATTTTTTGTCTTATACGGCAAACAAGCTAACCTAAATGGTTTTCACCGCATATCCTGTAGTACAAGCAGTATAAGGTGGTGAAAACGATGTCCGACCCAGGCCTGCAAAAGTGTCTCAAATAATGTTTCGACCGTCTCAGAAGCAAAACCGGATCTCACGGTTTACCTTTGGGACACCCCTTTTTCTGTTGCTACAAACATCTGTAAGATTGGTCAAGTTCCGGCAGCCCATTTTAGGATTGAGATGCTGAACGCTTGCCCGCACTCCTGCCGCGGCTTACCGCTGCCAATAAAACCACGACGATTGCCCCGCTCAGCACGAAGGTAGGGCCGGCGCCCAATAGGCGGGCCAGCCCGCCTGCATAAAGGCTGCCAAAGGGACTGAATCCCACAAACACCAGACTGAACAGGCTCATCACCCTGCCCCGCAGGTGGTCTGGAGTTGAAATCTGCAGGCTGGTATTGGCGGAGGCGTTAAACACAATCATTGCCCATCCCGCCAAGGCTAGGAGTACCAAGGATACCCAGTAACTTTTCTGCAGCCCCAAAAGTATGAGCATGATTCCCAGGGCCAGAGCCGCAGTGCGCAAGAAACCGGTTTTTGGCCCGGACCTGCTGGCTGCAGCCAGGGTAACCGCCCCAGCCAGAGCCCCAAGCCCCAGAGACGAAACCAGAAAGCCGTATCCGCCTGCTGATTGCCCCAGTGCGCCCTGGGCAAACACAGGCACCAGCACATTAAAATTGACGCCAAAGATGCTGACCACCGCCATCAGCAGCAGGGTGGAGGCGATACTTTGGCTCCCCCGGGCAAAACGCAGACCCTCCTTCACCTCGGCCAGGACAGGGGCGCGCCTCCCCGCACGGGGGATCCGGGGCGGATCTGATATCAGGGTCAAGCCTACCAGCACGGCAATAAAACTCAGGCCGTTGACCAGGAAACTCACCCACAAGCTTAAAAAGGTCATCAGGATTCCCGCCAAAGCTGGGCCTACCACCCGGGCAGCGTTAAAAATCGAAGAATTGAGCGCAATGGCGTTCATCAGATCTGTCTTGCCCACCATCTCAACCACATATGCCTGCCGGGTTGGGTGGTCGATTGTGGTCACCAAACCCAGGATAACAGCCAGCACCACAATCTGCCAGTAGCGGATTGCCCCTGCCCAGACCAGCGCAGCCAGAACAAATGCCTGCAGCATCAAGATACTCTGCGTTATGATCAGGATCTTTCGTTTGGGATAGCGGTCAATAATTACCCCGGCAAAAAGGGCAAAAAAGAACATGGGGGCAAACTGCAGAGCGCTGACCACCCCCAAGAGCCAGGCAGACCTTGTCAACTGCAGCACCAGCCAGGCCTGGCCCACGTTCTGCATCCAGGTGCCGATAAGCGATATGCACTGCCCGCTCCAAAACAGGCGGAAATTGCGATGCCGCAAAGCCGGAAAGGTTTTCTCAGTAAGCTTCAAAGTGTTGCTCCCTGTTGGTATTCACCTGCTATTAACATAGCACACTTGGATACTTCGTGTCACGAAAAGTTATTCAAACTGACAAGGTAATAGAACCAGCAACACGATGCTATTACGACCTTAATGTCGAATACCGTATATATCAGTCGAAAATTCTTTATTGAAGTCGCAAATGAAATATGTTATGCTTCAGGACGAGAATAAAAGAATGGTCCCAGGACCTGCCTTTTAATTTAGTCCAGTGAGGCTAAGAAAGGGAAAGATCCGGCGCTGCACGATGCGACCTCTTTCTGGCCAAAAGGTAGGAAGAGGCCGTTTTTATTCCCGCAAAAATCTGTGGAGGTGTTTGGCTCATGCAAACCACTGTCGGAATCAACGAAAGACTGCCCCTGGTCAGGGCGATACCCTTAGGAATTCAACACGTTTTCGCCATGTTCGGCGCCACAGTCCTGGTACCCTTTCTGACCGGTCTCAGCCCGGCCGTAGCTCTTCTCTCCTCAGGCGTGGGAACAATCATCTTCCTGCTCCTGACCGGCCGCAAGGTTCCTGCCTACCTGGGCTCTTCCTTTGCTTACATCGGAGCGCTCACCATCTTCGTCAAACAGAACCACACCCTGGGGTCTGCCATGGGCGGCGTGGTATCTGTAGGCCTGGTCTATGTAGTCTTCTTTCTGCTGATGAAAGTATTCGGCACCGGGTTCATACATAAGCTTGTTCCCCCGGTTGTGGCCGGACCCGTGGTGGCCATTATCGGCCTCAGCCTCACCCCGGTCGCCGCAGGCATGGCGGCAGACGACTGGCGCATCGCCGCCTTTACCCTGGCGGTGACCGTCCTGCTCTCGGTGTACGCCAAAGGCTTTTATAAAGTCATTCCTATCCTGCTCGGGATTATTGCCGGCTACATCTTTGCGGCGCTATTGGGCAAAGTTGATTTGACCGCGCTCAAGGCTTCCTTCGCCACACCCTTTGTCTCACCCATCCAAGCGGGGTCCTGGCAGTTTCCCCAACTTGACATGGCGGCCATCGCAGCCATGGCGCCTCTGGCCCTGGTTACGATCATCGAAGACCTTGGGCACATCTTTGTCCTGGGCAATATCACAAATAAGGACATGATCACCAATCCCGGCTTCGACCGCGTTGTTCTGGGCAACGGCCTGGCCACCCTGTTCGCCGGTTTCCTGGGCGGCCCTCCGGTGACCACCTACGGCGAAAATATCGGCGTCCTCGCCGTTACCCGGGTGTACAGCACATTTAACATCTTGATGGCGGCAATTATTGCTATTATTCTCAGCTTCGTCAACCCGTTGCAGGCTGCGGTGCATTCCATTCCTCTGTCGGTTATGGGCGGGGTAACAATCCTCCTGTTCGGCATGATCGGCGCGGCTGGCTTAAGGACCCTGGTGGAAGCGAAAGTTGACTTCTCAGACGCCAAAAACCTCATCGTGGCCTCGGTTATCTTCGCCCTGGGCATCGGCCTGAAAGACCACTCGGTTGCCTGGGCTTCCGGCGTGGGCATTGTGTTAAACCTAGTTCTCAGCGGGTTTGGCGGTAAAAAAGGAGCAGAAAAAACCGCCGCCGGCAGGGCTGTCAAGTAGGTTTAGCAGACAGCATACATGAAAGGCTGGCAATATCGCCGGCCTTTCATGTATGCTGTCTGCTGCCTGAGGCGCATTCCCTGCCGGAGCATACCTGCCGGGTGCTGAGCCCGCCTTCCGCTATCCCTTAACCAGCCCTCGAAGCGGCTAAAGGCCTGGCATTGAAACCCGGTTATTACCGCACGGAAAAATCCGCAGCGCAGGTGTTCCAGCGGCAGGTTTTACCGGCTCGCTGCCGAAAGAGTAAGGTATTCTAGCTAAAAGGGGTGATAGTTTTTGCCTGATAAACTTATAACCCTGGCTCAGGCGGTAGCGGCGATTCCGGACGGCTCCACTGTGGCCCTGGGCGGCAATACCCTGCACCGCTCTCCTTCGGCAGCTGTGCATGAGTTAATCCGTCAAAACAAACGCAACCTCAGCCTAGTCACCACCGCCGGAGCTTATACGGTGGATGTCCTCTGCGGCAGCGGCGCCGCCTCCCAGGTAATTGCAGCGTACGTGGGGTTCGAATCTTTCGGTCTCGCCCCCCGCTTCCGCCGCAGTGTGGAACAGGGCCAGGTGAACCTGCTTGAGCATACCTGACCAACCCTGATTGCAGGACTGCGGGCCGCAGTCCAGGGAGTATCCTTCCTGCCGGTAGTAGGGGTCAAGGGTTCGGACCTTGTCCAGGCGCAGGGGTTCAAACTCGTCCAGGATCCATACAGCCTTAAAGAATACGTGGCGGTCAGAGCTATTGAACCCGATTGGGCCCTGATTCACGTGGAAAAGGCGGACAAGGAAGGCAACGCCGTAATGTGGGGTTCCAAATATGATGATCTTCTCCTGGCGAAAGCGAGCAAACAGGTCATCATCACCTGCGAACAGGTGGTCCCGACTGAAGATCTGCAAGCCAGGCCGGAGGGGACAGATATTCCGGGTTTCATGGTGCAGGCTGTGGTGGAAGCGCCCCGGGGCGCCTGGCCCTGCAGCTGCGGGCAGACCTATCCCTTTGACGCTGAATTCTTCCAGGCCTATTTGCAAGCTGCGGCAAGCGACGAGAATTACACCAAATTCATGGCCCGGATTCTTGCCGGCGAAAGGGGGCCCGTGTTGTGAGTCTGGAACAAAGCAATATGATGGTGGTAGCCCTGGCCCGCTTACTGCGGGACGGCGAAACCGCATTTCACGGGGTGGCATCCCCCATACCCATGCTGGCTATCCTTTTGGCTCAAAAGCTCCAAGCCCCCAATCTGACCTATATCAATATCACCGGCAGTGTCAACCCGTCTCCTGCCTCCTTCACCTCTTCCACAGCAGACCCGGTACTGTTGCGGGGTACAGCGTCTATCTTCACCCTGGCCGATGCCTTTGATCTGGCCGCCCGGGGCAAGCTGGACACGGCTTTTCTCAGCGGGGTGCAGATCGACAGGCACGGCAACATCAATATGAGCGCCATCGGCGACTACGCCAAACCCAAAGTCCGACTGCCCGGCGGGGCCGGGTCCGCCTTCCTGACTGAAACAGCCGGAAGAATCCTGGCCTGGCGTACCCGCCATGACAGCAAGACCTTCGTGGACCGGGTGAATTTCATCACCGCCGCCGGGGCCAGGCTGGACAGAGTGATCACACCCCTTTGCGTCTTTGCCCTGCGCGACGGAGAACTGAAGGTGGAGAGCATCCATTATTATTCAGGTCCTAACGACGTAAAAGCCAATACCGGTTTTGAGGTGCAAGTGGACTCTTCTACGCCCTTCACCCATCCACCGACGAAAGAGGAAACAGAAGCTTTGGATGAGCTTGATCCTGACTTAATCCGTCTGGTGGAATTCTAAGCAGCAACCGTCCCCGGTTGAATCGATAGCCAAGGGACCTTTCCCCCTGCCACATTTTGCAGTCAGGTGAAAACCATTCGCCTGGTGACTCAAAAAAAGCATAATAATCTCCTTTAGCAGCAAAAATAAACCTGACACCGAAAACAGTCTAAAGGAGAGAGAATAACATGCTCAGGAGCACAGGTTTTAAAACCGGAACCACTCAAACCCACCTGGGTACTTTCAACCTTCTGACCTTGAACCTGAGAGGCGACCGTACCGACTCCCATTCTCCCAGTGACGAGCCCCGGAATTACGCCGACAACGGCGGACCCAAAGTTATCACGGACAGCTTATGAGTGAAGGCACCCCTGGAGGGTGCCTTCAGCTTGTCAAGCCTTGCTTTCCCGGCTAAGATATAAGAGAAAATATTCCCGGGAGGTTTTGCACGCATGAAAGTTAAAATCTTTGAGGCCGGGAACTCCGGCGCCTTGGAAAGCGAGGTCAACCAGTGGCTCCAGGACAACTCCTGGGTCAAGATCAACACCATAACCCAAAGTTCCAGCTCCAAGACAGTAATTTCAATCTGGTACCAGGAACCTGATGTGCCGATTCTCGGCTGATCACCCGACTGACTCATTTTTCGCTAGGACGCCAAGAACCGTCCCTGACGTCCCTGACGTCCTAGCGGTCACGGACTTCGAAGATGGCGAACTTGAGGTAGTTGCTTTCCTCGGAGGCCAGGAGGATGGGGTGGTCCTTGCCTGCGGAGCGGAACTCCACGAGGCGCAGGGTTTTGCCGGCGTCCCTGGCAGCATCCGTAATCAGGGAAAGAAACATCTCCTTGCTCAGGTGAAAGGAGCAGGAGGCGGAGACCAGGAAGCCGCCGCTGCGCACCAGCTTGAGGCCGTGCAGGTTGATGTCTTTGTACCCCCTGCCGGCGCCCGCTAGGGCGGTGCGGGACTTGGCAAAAGCCGGGGGATCGAGGATGACCACATCCCAGCTGCGTCCCTCATGGGCGCTGGCCCGCAAATAATCAAAGGCGTTAGCGGTGACAAATTCAACCCGGTGCAGAAAACCGTTCAGCTGGACATTGCGGCGCGCGCTTTCTATGGCATGGTCGGAAATATCCAGGCAGGTCACTTTCTTGGCGCCGTATTTGCAGCTGTTCAGGGTAAAGGCGCCCGTGTGGGCAAAACAGTCCAACACCTCGGCTCCGTCCCAAAACGGATTCTTGACGACCTTTCCCCGCCGGTCCACCGGGTACAGAACAAGTTCCCCCTGTTCATCCAACAGGGGTTCTCCGCCGGCCTGCAAGGACTGCAGGTCCCGGCTAACGGGCTTCATCTCGATCCCATGGGCCTTGCCCCAGCCTGTCATGAGCGGAGCGATAGAGGCACGGTTTTCCCGCTGGTCGAAAAAGTAGCCGGTTTTTTGGCCTTCGGCAATATCAACCGCCAGACGCAAGCCGTTTTCTTCAATTTCCACCAAGGTGTCAAAAGGCTCGCTCAGAAAACCGGTAACCTGGTCCAGTCCTTCCAGTTCACGCACAGGGACATCATTACGCTCGTAAATCCCGAGCGGGTTGAAGACCTGCTGCAAAGCCTCCACCAGCCAGGCCTTGCGCAGTTCCATCCCATAAGATAGAGTCTGGAGCGCCAGGACATCGCCAAATTTGTCTACCACTACTCCCGGCAGGAAATCGGCCTCCCCGTAAATCACCCGGCACGCCTGCAGATTGGTCGCGAACCGCTGGCGGTACTGCCACGCGTCACGCACCCTGGCCAGGAAAAGTTGGGGGTTGATGTCTTCCTGGCGGTAAGTCAGAATCCTGACCGTGATCTGGGACTTGGGGTTGTAAAGCCCGCGGGCCAGGAAGCGGCCATCGTGGTTCAAGACGTCCACCACCTCGCCAATCTCCGGCGAACCTTCAGTAGCATCAATCTCGCTGCGAAATACCCAGGGATGCCCCTGTTCCAATCTCTTCTTACGATCCTTTTTCAGCACAACTTTGTTCACTTCTAGCCCTCACAGTCAATTATTTAGGTCAGAATTCAGACTCCCATGCTAGGATAAAGGGGACGGTTCTATCCGTCCTAGCGAATCTTGCCGAATCTTAAGCCTTGCATTGGATTCATTCGTAATCGCCTAGGGTGAGTCAAGCATGAACCGTCCCCGCTAACTCACGGAAGCGTAAGAACCGTCCCTTTGCTTCTGCTGACTCCTGACTCCTGACTCCTGGCTCCTGTCTTCTGGCTTCTGCCCTGAAACAAGCCTTTTTGGGTCTGCCCGGGTCGAATTTTCTTTCTGCTCCGTTCAGCAGACTACGTCGCCTAGCATGCTTTTCGGCTCGCTTCCTCACTTGCCGCAAACGTAGCCATAAATGGGGCGCGAGCATTCGTGCTCCCGTTCGGTCGCTCGCCGAGCATGCTAACGGCTCCTCCGTAATGCTTCTCTGCGCAGAAAGAAAATTCACCCTTAGCTTACCGGCCTGTTTCATTCATCAGTGGTGCCGTCAAGCGGCATGCATGTCTGAATTCTGAATTCCGACCCAGTAGGAATACCCCAGGTCCTGAATTCTGGCTTAGCTACAGGCGCCGGCAGCCTGGGAGTTTGTACCATATACTGCTCGGGCGCCGCCGATGAGCTTGGGCCGTGTCCGGGCCAGGGTCAGGTGCGCTGAGCCGATTTGGGACAGGCTGATGCGGACCGGCACCGCCACAGGCCGCAAATGCATGCCGATAAATGTGTCGCCGATGTCCAGACCGGCATGGGCCTGGACACTCTCCACCACAACAGGATCCGAGATCCCCCGGTAAGCTGAGGCAGCCATGGACCCGCCGGCGCCAGGGACCGGGACAACCGAAACTTCAGTCAGCCTGTATTTCTCGGCACAGGCCCTTTCCATTACCAGAGCCCTGTTCAGGTGCTCGCAGCACTGAAAGGCAGGGAAGATACCCAGCGGAAGGCACTGGTTGGAGATGACCCGGTAAAACTCTTCGCCCAGTTCCTGGCTGAAGCCTTTGCCGATGGTGTGTCCCATGACCTCGCTGGTGCTGCAGCCGACTACAAGAATCTGGCCCGGCTTCAGGTTGGCCAGAGGCAGGAATTCTGCCAGGGCATTTTCAAGCGCTTGAGCATATTCTCTCATTTGTCTCATTGTCTCACCGCCGCATTTGCCCGTCCGGGCGATGTTTTCCAGTTACTTACGACACAAAAATATCTTATTCTACATTATCCAAGATTCTACCTGCCAAAGACGGAAATGTATTCAGAATTCAGGCCAAGAAGCCTTTCTTTTAGGTCGGAATACAGAA
>JAJZPO010000106.1 GCA_021811155.1 Bacillota bacterium
ATTATTTCAATAACTAACCATATGACCTGTATTTACAGAAGTTGAAAAACGGCGAAAAACGAAGCATAGATGAGATATGGTTAATTTATTGAGAGAGGAAAGTATATACTCGGCAACTTTTGCCGAGCATATCGAACACGGGTACTGAAATGCGCGCGCTGAGGAAAAACGAAGCGCGCATTTCTTGCGGGTAATTCTTAACAGAGGAACTCAGAATTCAGAAGTCAGAATTCAGAATGGGAGGACCGGATTCCCTTTGCCAACATGGTCATTGGCTGGTACAATTATGGCAACAATTTTAATACGGGCCAGGGAGATTTCCATGCTGCCGTACCTCGGCAAGGCCTTGGCCGGATTCTTGTTGGACATTGGAATAGTGAGGGAATGAAGTGGCAAAAGTTACGGTTGTCGGACTAGGTCCAGGCTCTTTGGGGCAAATAAGCTTGGAAACTTATGATTTGCTCTTGTCCGGAAACCCGGTGTACATGCGCACAGCTGAGCATCCCTGCGTAGAGCAGCTGCGTGAGAGAGGGGTGGTTTTTCAGACCTTTGACAGTATTTACGCTTCTGCCAGAAGTTTTGAGCAGGTCTACCAGGAAATTGCTGAATATCTTACCAAAGCAGCAGAAACTTCAGATTTGATTTACGCCGTACCGGGACACCCCCGCGTAGGTGAACGCTCAGTGGAAATTCTGCTCAATCTGGCAGCTCAGACGGACGTCAGGGTGGAAATCAAAAATGCCATGAGTTTTCTCGACCCTTTGTTTACCTCCCTGGGAATTGATCCTATTCACGGTGTGGCGGTAGCAGATGGCAGTGTTGCATTAGAGAGTGTTAATTATCGAGAATGGCTGATTATTTCTCAAGTTTATGGCAGAATGATTGCCTCTGAACGAAAACTCGACTTAATGAACTTTTATCCTGATGAATTTCCCGTCTACGTGGTTAAGAGCGCTGGACTTGTGCAGGAACAGTCTTTCAAAATTCCCTTGTACGAGCTGGACAGGGGGGAGTATTTCGACCCTTTAACCTGTGTAGCAGTGCCTCCGCTGCCGCCTGAACTGTACCCTGCTGACTGGGACAGGTTATTGGAGGTGATGGAGCGGCTGCGTCAACCTGGGGGATGTCCCTGGGACATGGAACAAACCCATGCCAGTCTGCGGCCCTATCTTTTGGAGGAAACTTTTGAGGTTCTGGAAGCTCTTGACATGGGGAATATGCATAAATTATGTGAGGAATTGGGAGACTTATTACTGCAAATTGTTTTTCATGCCCAATTAGCCCAGGAACGGCATGATTTTACTGCCGCGGACGTGGTTAAAGGGCTAGTTGAAAAATTGGTGCGGCGGCATCCGCATGTTTTTGCCGGAATTCAGGTTGGCTCTGCCGGGGAGGTTGCGGTAAATTGGGAGAAAATAAAAGAAGAGGAAACGGGGGGGCGGTCTTCGGTATTTGACGGCCTTACCAAAGGGTTGACTTCACTGATGTACGCCAGGAAGGTTCAATCCCGGGCAGCCAAGGTTGGATTTGACTGGCCTGACCGCGAGGGCCCGGCGGAAAAAATCAGGGAAGAACTTGCTGAGCTGCTTGCTGCCAAGTCACATCAGGAGCAAGTCGAGGAAATGGGCGATCTGCTGTTTGCTGTAGTGAATCTAAGCAGGTTTCTGGACGTCGAGGCCGAATTGGCATTGCGGAGCTCTGTTGACAAATTCATCACGCGTTTTAAGTATATTGAAGAAAGCTGTAGACAAAAAGGGGTCGACATTCGGCGAATGAAGCTAGATGAAATGGAAGAATTATGGCAATTGGCAAAAAGGCAATGAAAATAGTGGAAAAGTTGTTGAATATTATCCAGGAGCAGAAGGAGATTTAATGTCTGTAGCGAAAGTACTAGAGTACCATAAATTCAGGAGGGATTACCTTTGAACAAAACCGATTTGGTTACCGCAGTAGCCGAGAAAACCGAACTGGCTAAAAAGGACGCTGAAAAGGCTGTTAATGCAGTATTTGCAAGTATTGAAGAGGCTCTTACCAAAGGTGATAAGGTTCAGTTAGTCGGATTTGGCACTTTCGAGGTCAAGGAACGGAAAGAGCGTACCGGTCGCAATCCTCAGACCAAAGAGCAAATCGTCATCCCGGCTTCCAAAGTACCGGCCTTTAAAGCAGGCAAGACTCTTAAAGAAGCTGTTGTTAAGTAAAGTGGAGAAAAATCAGGTTTGAGATAACCTGATTTTCCTTTGTGGTCAGGAGCCAGGAGTCAGGAGTCAGGAGTCAGGAGTCAGGAGTCAGAATGATAGATCGTTTTACTATCTCGATGGATTCTAACTTCTGAACTCTGACTGCCTAACAGTAACCAGAGGAATATTATGAGACTGGATAAGTTTCTTAAAGTGTCGAGGATTATCAAGCGGAGGACAATAGCCAAAGAGGTGTGTGAGCAAGGGTCTGCTTCCGTCAATGGTCGACCGGCCAAGGCCGGCACGGAAGTCAAACCGGGCGATGTCCTGGATGTCAGGCTGGGGAGCAAGCTCCTGCGGGTGCAGATACTCAGCACGCCGGATACTGTCAGAGCTCAAGATGCCCAACAGCTTTATGAAGTAATGGAAGAGCGGATCGAGCAAAGTAGGGGGTAGCCCCTACTTTTTGCTTTACGCTCCTTTTGCATGGATTGTTCTAACTGACTTTTGCAGGGCATAGGTTTGTATAAAGCCGGGGCATGGGCGAAGGGGGATAAGTTATGGAAGAAATAAAAAAGAAAAAAGAGCATCAGCTCCATTTAGATAATAGACAAAAGCTTGCCCTTAGCGGCATAACCCATGTGGACACTTTTAACGAGGCTGAAATTGTACTGGAAAGCGTGATGGGCAAAATGACCCTAAAAGGAGAGAGCCTGCACATAACACAATTAAACCTGGATGAGGAAACCTTGATGGTTGAGGGCGCTGTTAGAGCAATAATCTACTCGGATGGCGAAGCTAAGGGTATCAAAAGGAAAAACCTGCTCAATAAGATTCTGCGCTAACGGTTACCCGTTAGCATTTATTTCGTCTGTTTTTGGAGGGAATGCAGGTGCTGCAGCAACAGGCATGGGCTTTTTTGGTGGCCTTTTTCTCCGGGGTCGCGGCAGGTGTAATCTTTGATGTTTACCGTGAACTAAGAAAACTTTGGGGCTTAGGCAGATTCGGCACTGCTGTGGGAGACCTTCTGACTCCGGTGTTGATTGGCCTGGTCGCCTTTCGCTTGCTGCTGTTGGGAAATTGGGGCGAAATGAGGTTATACGTATTGGTGGCAGTGGTCAGCGGCTTGATTTTTTATTTAAGGGTTGTTAGCAGATGGGTCCGAAGAGTCCTGAACCGGGTGTTCAGGACTGCGGTATGGTTAGCCCGTGCCACCGTCAGGGGTGTAGTCTATCCCGTCAAGTTAGCGCTCAGACTGCTGCTGTTTCCCCTTTACTGGCTCACCCGGGCAGGCCATTTGGGGATAAGGATCACGGAATACCTGGCCGGGTTTCCCGTAACTGCCCTGATCAGGTTTTATCGCATGCTTGCAGGCCGGATTAATCCGCCCCGAATTGAATAATTTTCGGATTTGCGGTTGCTTGTCCGTCTGCGGGCCGGTATAATAATTTTGTAGGTAAGATGTAATCAGTATGTAATCAATTTGTCCACAAGTTATCCACTTCTGTTGATAATTCTGGGGATAAGTCTGAATCTGGTGAGGGACAGTGCACCTGGAAATAAGGGGCTTGGAAAAATTAAGCTTTCGCGAAAGACAGGTCGTGATCCTGAAGGAAACCGGCCTTACTGGCGATGAAATCGCCAAGCAGCTGAACTTGAGCGCCAGTTCCGTGGCTACCCTCTATAACAGGGCCAAGTCCAAAGGATATAAAATTGTCATGGTTGTACCCGCCGAAAGAATAGGGCTTGACTTGGGTGGGGAGGAATAATCATGTCACAGGCAAATAAGAAAAGACGTTCCTCTATAATACGCAGGTACCGCATTCATGTCTTGCTGGTCGTGTTATTGGCCGTGGGGGTTTTCACGGCTTTTTGGCCTGCGTATGTTTGGAATTCACAAATTGACCAGGATGTAAATAGACTAACAGTAGAAAAGAACCGGATAATGCAGCAGAATCAGATGCTGCAGGAAGAAGTTCGCAAATTAAATACGCCTGAATACATAGAACAGTTGGCGCGTAAAGATTTGGGCTTGGTGAAACCCGGTGAAATTCCGATTACACAAGGGATTCCGTCAAAGCGTTAATATCTTGACATAAATTTTCTCTGTGACGTATAATGAAAGTTGCTAATAAGATTTTTGTCTTGAGACAAGGAGGAATTTTTTTTCAATGGCCATCGCAGTTGGCAGTATAGTTGAGGGAGTGGTTACAGGGATTACCAACTTTGGAGCTTTTATTGAATTGCCCGATAAAATCACGGGTTTGGTTCATATCTCCGAAGTCGCCGATGCCTATGTAAAGGATGTCAAGGACTACCTTAAAGAGCAGGATAGGGTCAGGGTCAAGGTTATTAATATTGACGACAAAGGGAAGATCGGGTTGTCAATTAAGCAAGCCAATCCCAACTACCGAAGCCAGGCTCGCGATCGCCGAACCTCCAGCGTTTCCTTCGAAGATAAATTGTCTAAGTTCTTGAAAGAAAGCGAAGAACGGCAGCAGGAGTTTAAGCGTGCGACTGAATCCAAACGCGGAGGTCGCGGTTCAAGCAGATATTAGAAAATAAACCCCTAAGCGGGTTTTTTTTTGCGTTGAAGCGGGGGCAATTATTAGAAAATTACAACAAGGAACAAAGTATATGGCAGGAAAATCCAACGGCGAGGCGAATAATATTCAATTGTGCCCAATATCTCTTGGATTAGATTCCAAGTCCCAAAAGGTCTTGCCAATTATGCCAAAACATCAAGGAGGGAGTAAATTTCAGAAAGCGTCTTCTACAAAAAAATCTTTCGGAATGGAGATGATTACCCAGATGCCTTATGATGCCAGAAGCATGAACCCCACCCAGTTTAAAGACTGGCAGATTGCCGAAGAGGCGGAGAAGTTTCTGCCTACTCCCGAGGAATGGGTCGAGAAACTGGGGCTGGAAAAAAGCGAAATGATCCCCTACGGCAAAACCCCCAAACTCGATTTCATCAAAATCATGAACCGGCTCAAGCATAAACCAGATGGGAAATACATTGAAGTTACTGCTATTACCCCCACTCCCCTGGGGGAAGGCAAAACCACTGTTTCCCTCGGACTGGTAGAGGGACTTGGCAAAAAGGGCTTAAGTGTGGGCGGAGCGCTGCGCCAACCTTCCGGTGGCCCTACTATGAATGTGAAAGGTACCGCCGCCGGTGGGGGGAATGCGCTGCTCATTCCTATGACTGAATTTTCCCTGGGCCTTACCGGCGATATCAATGATATTGCCAATGCGCATAACCTGGCGATGGTTGCATTAACTTCCCGGATGCAACACGAAGCCAACTACACCAACGAAGAACTTGAAAAGCGGGGCTTAAGGCGCCTGGATATCGATCCGAAAAATGTGGAAATGGGTTGGGTCATGGACTTTGCCGCCCAAGCCCTGCGCAACATTATTATAGGCATTGGCGGCAAAAAGGACGGCCTGATGATGCAGTCCAGGTTCGGTATTACAGTTGGATCCGAATTGATGGCTATCCTGGCAGTTTCCAAGGACCTGGCTGACCTCAGGGATAGGATTGGCAAGGTGATCGTTGGCTATGACCGCACCGGCAAACCGGTTACCACCTCAGACCTGGATGTAGCGGGAGCTATGGCTGCCTGGATGCGCAACACCATCAATCCTACCCTATGCTACACGGTTGAAGGGCAACCTGTTCTGGTTCACGCAGGTCCCTTTGCCAATATTGCCATCGGGCAAAACTCAATTATTTCCGACCGGTTGGCATTAAAGCTGTTTGATTATACTGTTACCGAAAGCGGTTTCGCCGCGGATATTGGCTTTGAGAAATTCTGGAATGTAAAATGCCGTCTGAGCGGCCTTGTTCCCCATGCTTCTGTCATCGTATGCACAGTCAGGGCCTTGAAAATGCATGGCGGCGGCGCCACCGTTGTTCCCGGCAGGCCCATTCCTGAGGAATATACCAGAGAGGACCTGGGCCTGGTGGAAAAAGGTTTGGCAAATCTCATCCACATGGTCAATGTGGTCAAAAAGTCCGGCATCGTCCCGGTAGTGGCTATCAACAGCTTCTACACCGATACCCAGGCTGAAGTGGATTTGATTAAGCGCACCATGCAGCAGATGGGTGTAAGATGCGCCTTATCCCAACACTGGATGTATGGTGGGGAAGGCGCCTCTGAACTGGCAGATGCCGTAATAGATGCCTGTAATGAACCGTCAAATTATAAGCCCCTTTATTCATTGGATACACCGCTGCGCCAGCGGGTTGAAATGATTGCTAAAGAAGTTTATGGCGCCGATGGTGTTCAATGGTCACCGGTGGCTGAAGCCAAGGCCAAGAAGTTCGAGTCGGATCCCGCTTATGCCGATTTCCAAACCATGATGGTCAAGACCCACCTCAGCCTTACCCATGATCCGACTTCAAAAGGAGTGCCCAAGGGTTGGACCCTGCCTATCCGCGATGTCCTGGTTTATGGGGGAGCCAAGTTCCTGTGTCCCATGGCGGGAGATATTAGCTTGATGCCCGGCACAGCGTCAGACCCTGCCTACAGAAGAATCGATGTAGATGTGAACACCGGCGCGGTAAGCGGTTTGTTCTAAGAACGACACTACAAGCAAAGGAGCGGGATTGGCCCGCTCTTTTGCTGTTTATTGGAATCATTTGTCGAAATCTTTTTGAGTTCTATCTACCTAGGGTGACACGGTACGCCAAGCCGCCTCGTTTATAATATTTACATAATATGGCAAGAGGCGGTGTAACTATGACTGAGATACCCACATACCGAAGAGGCAGCCGAAATTCAACCACCCCGGCAAAGGCGAAAAAGTCGAAGTTGTACTTGCTCAAACCTTTGGGCAGGGTGGATTTGTGGGCCAATGTACTTACGGGGTTCCTGCTGGCCAGAGCGGTGGTATTTGGGGAGCTGCTGCCCTTCGGAACAGCCTTTTTTGCAGCGCTGACAGCCCAGCGGCCGGGCCTGGCCTGGCCTGTGGGTTTGGCGGTGCTGGCCGGAACGGCGACAATCACCCGGGGCCTGCCGCTTTTGAGTGTGGCCCTGAGCTTGATAATGTTGGGTATCTTGTTGAGAGCAGTCAAGCGGAGCAATTCGTGGCTGGTATTGCCGGGGGTTGTGCTCACTGGGGTTGCTGTAGTAAAAGCCGGAATTCTCACTCTGGGCCGGCCCGAAATATACGAAGCAGCCAAAGCCACAGTTGAAGTAATCCTGATTGCGGTCCTTACATTGGTGTTTGTGGCGTTTTACAAGAGCTTTCAGAGAATCAGAACGCTCAGGGATCTTTCGATAGAGGAAACTCTCTGCCTGATTGTGCTTGTTACGGGCCTTGTTAACGGCATGCAAGGCATTGTGCTCTACCAGGTCAGCCTGGGAGGCTTGTTCAGCAAACTTGCGGTTCTCTCTGCGGCTTACCTTGTGGGTCCCGGCGCCGGGGCCGCCATCGGCGTGTTTTTGGGGTTTATCCCCAGCCTGTCAAAAGGAGGGTTGGCGGGAATAACCGGAACTTTGGGCATTGGCGGGCTGGTGGCAGGGCTATTCCAAAGCCTGGGCAAGGCAGGGGTGGCAGCAGGGTTCTTTCTGGCCAGCTTTATCGGGACTTACTATTATACGGGCGGAACCGAAGTGGTTGCTGCACTGGCCGAAACTCTCATAGCTGTTTTTCTATTCCTGCTGCTACCGATTAATGTCCTCGATCACATCCGTACCGGCAATGCAAACCCGGAAGGAAGCCCAAAACGCAAAATGTTTGGATTTGCTGCCATGCGGGTTAAGGGGCTGGCGGAAATATTCGAAGAAATAGCCGACTCATACCAACATGCCGCTGCCCTGGACAGTTCGCTGGTAAAGCCGGATGTACCCGGTCTGATGAATATTCTGGCTGACCGGGTGTGTATCAACTGTCCGGTAGTGAAGGTGTGCTGGGAAAAGGATTTCTATAAGACCTACAAAAGTCTTTTGGAGATTTTTACCCTGATTGAAATTAAAGGTGCGATCCAGGTTTCCGATCTGCCGGTGGAACTGCGCCGTCAGTGCGGGCGAATTAAGGAGATGGTCCTGGCAGTTAACTTTATTTTTGACAACCAGCGTACCAGTCAGAACTGGGCAAAGCGCTACAATGAAAACAGGGACATGATTTCTTCCCAACTGCGCGGGGTCTCTGGCATGATGAATAACCTGGCCCGGGAACTGTCCGAGAGGGCTGATGTCCAGAATGGGGGGAAGCGGGCCAAGGCCAGGCGCAGAAGGGACTTTCTCGATATTGGGGTTGCTACTCTGCCAAAAACGGGCAACTCTGTTTGTGGAGACGGATATGCCTCCGTACCTGTGGGTGAGGACAAGCACGCCATCATTCTCAGCGACGGGATGGGGGTGGGGGACAAGGCTGCCAAAGAAAGTTCGGCTGCCTTGTCCCTGCTGGAACAGCTCTTGCGCACGGGTTTTGACGGGGAGTCAGCTATAAAGACGCTAAACTCTATTCTGGTCCTCAGGTCGCCCGAGGAAACCTTCGCCACAGTGGACATGGCGCTTTTTGACCTTGAATCTAACAGGGTTGATTTTATTAAGGTAGGCTCGGCTCCAAGCTACATTAAGCGCGGAGAGCAGATAGAAGTAATCTCCGCCAGTTCCCTGCCGGTAGGAATACTAAACAGTATTGAGGTAGAGATAATCTCCCGTGAGCTGCGGGAGGGGGATACCCTGGTGATGGTTACAGACGGCCTTTTGGATGTGGTTAAAGGCGCTCAGGCAGACTGGATTGAGGAATATCTGCGGGATACTCAGACAGCCAATGCGCAAATATTGGCTGAGGAGCTGGTAGTAAGGGCCAAGTCTTTGGGCCAAGGGGTTTTGGCCGATGACATGGTTGCTCTGGCCATCCGCAAAGGATACTGGGGCTAAAGCCAGGAATAGAGTTCGCGGATTTGGGAAGGCTAAAATAAATAAAAAGTAAAAGCAGTTTAGAGGAACTAGCCATCGTTTGTCGAATAGCCAAAATCTAATATGTTAATACGGTGCAAGGGTTAACTTGAAAAGCAAGCCGCAGTTAGCCTTTGCATCTTAATGTTTGAGTGTCAGCAAGGATGACAAGGGAGAAAGAATGAAAAGATGCTTGAGGCGGTAAGGCGGACTCTACGCTTATATGATATGATTGAGCCGGGAGAACTGGTGGTGGTTGGAGTTTCCGGCGGACCAGACTCCATTGCCCTGCTGCACTCCTTGTACCGGCTGTCAGGTGAGTTTGGCTTCAGGCTCCATGTAGTCCACGTAAATCACGGCTTGCGGCCGGAGGCCGCGGAAGAAGCAGCTTTCGTTGTGCGCTTTGCCCGGGATTTGGGCGTCAGCGCCTGTGTGAGGGAGTTGGACGCCAAACTTTTCCGCAGCGGGTCGTTACAGGAAACTGCCCGGGATGCCAGGAGAAGGTTGTTTTTGGCAGAATGTAAAATTACCGGAGCTGCAAAGATTGCTCTGGGCCACAATGCCAATGATCAGGCGGAAACTGTTCTGCAGCGATTATTCCGTGGTGGCGGGACCGGTGGTCTGGGCGGTATCCACCCGGTGCGGGAACAAGTTATCCGCCCTTTGTTGTTCGTAAAACGCAGCCAGATAGAGAAATATCTGGAGGACGAGAAACTGCAATTCAGAGTGGACAGCAGTAATTTCAAGCCGGTATATTTAAGGAATAAAATCAGACTGGAGCTGATTCCGAGGCTTGAAATGGAATATAATCCGCGTTTGGTGGAAACGCTGGGGAAGACCGCCATGATTCTGCAGGAAGATGAGGCCTATTTGCAGGCCGAGGCTGTCAGGAACCACAAAGAATTCTGCCAATCTCTGGGGAATAATTTTCTGCTGCCCTTGCAGGCATTCGACCTGCCCAAGCCAATCAGCAGCAGAATTGTCAGGTTGGTATTCGGGCAAATTGCCGGTGATCCCAGAGGACTGGAATATGGCCATGTTAACCGTGTTTTGGACCTGGCCCAAACAGGGCAAAGCGGGAGCTGCCTGGAGCTCCCTGATGAAGTCAGAGTGTATAAGGAACTTGACGGCATGTTGTTCTGCCGGGGGGCTTTAAGTTATCAAGCCTTGGAGGAGCAACCTGTAAATGTTCCGGGAGAAACAAGGATTCCGGGCCTGAGGTTGGTTTTAAGGGCCAGGCTGGTGGAGAATCCCGGTTACTTTCCCCTGCCTGAGGGCAGCTGGTCAATTGTACTGGATTACGACCGGCTGGGACCGGACCTGAGGCTGCGGGGGAGAGCTCCAGGGGACAAGATTCTTGTCAACGGTTCTTATCACAAGGTAAAAGATATTTTTATTGAGCGCAGAATACCTGTCAGGCTGCGGGAGATTAGTCCGCTTCTCGTTCAGGCGGACGAAGTAATCTGGATACCCGGCCTGATGCGGAGCGACAGGGCAAAGGTTTTGCCGGGTACAACCAGGATTTTGGAACTGGCAGTCTCAAAATATTAGTTTTGTTGTAAAGCCCTTTGC
>JAJZPO010000107.1 GCA_021811155.1 Bacillota bacterium
TCCATTTTTGGTAGGACTATCTAAACAGCCTGAAGAATGAGGTAGTGGACTCAAATTTCCCCGTCGGGGTCATATTGGAGGATGACGTGCAAAAACTTTGGCTGATTTTTGTTCTTTTACTCTACATTTCACCCCTGACGCTGTTTGGCTGGGGTAATGCCCGCCTGTCATCTGACCAGGTCTTCGACCAGGATGTGCTCAAGACGGCCGACAAAGTCATAGTCGAAAGCATGATTAAAGGCGACCTGCTGACTGCAGGCGCCACTGTGCGCAACCAGGGCCATATCAGCGGCGATATGCTGGCCTTCGGTAATTATATTCAGCAGAGCGGCAGGATTGAAGGGGACGGGCGTTTGATTGGTACGGAAATGTTTTTGGACGGCATAATCGAAAAAAATCTGGCTGCAGCCGGGTTCCAACTCACTTTGGATCAGGCTGGACAAATCAAGGGAAACCTTGATGCCATAGCTAACAGCATCTCGCTCAAAGGCAAAGTTGGCGGTAACGTTGTCGTCCGCGGCAATGCGGTTACTCTGGCCGGGGAATTCGGCAAAAATGTGGAGGTATACGCCAACAGCCTGACAATCTTGCCAAAAGCCAAATTCAGCGGTACCATAACCTATTTTGGGGCCGCAGCCCCGACCGTTTCTCCTGCGGCCGCTTTTACCGCTCCTCTGACCCAGAGGCCGCCCGTTTCCCCGGTCTCATCCGGCCGCAGGATGCTGCTCTCTCTGGCCGGGCTATTAATCTTTACGGCTGTCGCTGTGAGCCTTTTGCCCCAACACGTTTCCGCCCTGGCGCGGCGCCTGACCTTCAGACCCGCGCGAAACTTCCTTTCCGGCCTGCTATTCCTGCTCATGGCGCCACCTCTGACTCTGGGCCTGTTTATGATCAAGCCTGCCAATTATACCGCCGTGGGCTTACTTGGCGCCTATCTTAGCTTGTGTCTCGGCGCGGCGCTCCTGGCCCAGGCCGTTGGCGGAGCCGCCCTGGGCCGGGTTCTTTGGGAAACAGGAGCGAAAAGGTTCAAGCTGCCTGCCTGGGGACCCAAACTGACCCTAATGGTACAGGCCCTGTCCGGGTGCATCCTGCTGGGCCTCGTAGCCCAGGTCCCGTACCTGGGCATAACAGTCCTGCTCTTACTGACCATCAGCTCAGCCGGCTCAATGCTCAGCCTTTTATTTGCGGCAGGCAGGGAAAAAACGCCGGCCCCGGCTGTCAGCCAGGGCCTGGGCGGCCGGTGAAAATTTTGGGTCTTCAAGCTTTGAAGCCAGGCTCAAACTTCAACTCTGAAAATAACCTTATGAATCCATTTTCATCCTCTGCTGGTGCTGAAGCCAGCATGGGGGTCTACTCTGAAAAATCTACTCTTTTGGGTCGTTCGGGTCGCTGGGGTCCGTTTGATACATCCTCCGGCGCTCATGAATTTGAACCGTCCTCTGATTGGAAACGCCCTGCGAAAGGAGACGACGCTTCAAATAAAATCGCGCTCTCCGGATGTATCAAACGACCCTGCTGCTAACAAGCCCTCATTTCATTGATCAGTGGTGCCGTGAAGCGGCATGCAAGTCTGAATTCTCTTCTAGAATGTTCCCGGAATAATCAAGCGCTGTCCCGGGAAAATCAGGTTGGGGTTGCGCAGCCTGTTGGCCCGCATGATTGCCCGGACTGTGGTATGGTACTGCCAGGCGATCCTGTGCAAGGTTTCCCCCCGTCGCACAAAATGGACAACGGGACCCCGCAAGCCGGGAATGACCCCAGGCATAAAGCCCAGTTCTCCTGTAACAAAGCCAGGCATTGTTGCCATTTTTTCAACCTCCTTCCAATGACTTGGTAAACCCTTGGCAGAGCTTAAGACTAAGCCCCGGGGGGCGCCGGGGCTTAGTCCTTTGGGGCTGGATTTTCTGCTTCTCAAACGGGATAGATTAAGGTTGGGGTTTTTTCTCAAAATAATAAGGTCAAATTAGCAGCCGTAGCTCAGGCCGTCGGGGATCACGAGGCGTTGTCCGGGATAAAGAACATCAGGATAGCGCAGATTATTGGCCTGGATAATGGCCTGCATCGAAATGTTATACTTTCTTGAAAGTTTCCAGACCGTGTCACCCCTGACAACAACGTGAACCTTGGGCGCGTAGTGGGCGCCGGCTTCCATCTGCTCCATACCCGGGGCATAGGGGCCGCCCATATCGATGTTTACCAGGCCAGGGCCGGCGTCCATGTCCAGGTTCACCAAGCCGCTGGGCGGGAGCTGGGCCGGCATCCCGGGAGCTGCCGCCGGGACTCCGGGCATTGCGGTTCCAGGGGCGCCCATCGGAAAAGTAGGTCTGCCGAAAAACATTATGCATTCCTCCTTCTGCTATGTCGAAAACTAATTTCCTGCCTTATCTAATAACAAGATATGGTAATGCAGGGATAGTGTGCATGTACGATAAAGAATATGGTCTTTATGCCAAAAAAAGCAGCAGTATGTTCAATACTGCTGCTTTTCTTCGGACAAACGTGCAACTTAAGCTAAGGGAATTCAGAATTCAGGAGTCAGAATTCAGAATACTTCCAGCACTTCTCATCCTGACTAGGATAACGGGGACGGTTCTTTCCGTCCTAGCAAATCTTGCTGAATGTTGACGCTTTCCCGCAACTTACGCTGAAACGATCCCCAGTTAACTCGCCCGCCCCGAATGATGCCTTCCAAATTCTGAATTCTGAATTCTGAATTCCGACCCCTGACTCCTACCTATGAGTGACCTGCTGCGCTGCCCTGGTTATGGCCGCGGCCAGGGCCCCCGCCCCGAAGCCGTTATCTATGTTTACCACGCCCACGCCTGAAGCGCAGCTGTTAAGCATTGCCAAAAGGGCGGCCAGACCCCCAAAGCTGGCGCCGTAACCCACACTGGTGGGGACGGCAATCACCGGCTTATCCACCAAGCCTCCGACCACGCTTGCCAGCGCTCCCTCCATGCCTGCCACCACAATAATCACCTGAGCTGTTTGCAGCCTCTCCCTGTTCTCCAACAGCCGGTGCAGCCCCGCTACGCCTATGTCGTAGAGCCTTTCCACCCTGCTGCCCATGACCTGTGCGGTCACTGCCGCTTCCTCGGCTACCGGGAGATCCGCCGTCCCGGCGCTGACCACCAATACAGTGCCCCGGGGATGGGAAATTTTCATCGGGTTGATCACCATGCAGCGGCCCAGTTCGTTGTATTCACTCAATGGGAAACGTTCTAAGACCGCCTCTGCCTGCTCGCGGCTGACTCGGGTCAACAAGACATTGTCATTGCCTGGAGCAAGCTTCTCTGCAATACCTACTACCTGTTCGACTGTTTTGCCCTGGCAGAACACTACCTCAGGGTGACCGGTGCGCAGTCCCCGGTGGTGGTCCACCTTGGCGAAACCCAAATCCTCATACGGCAGATCTTTCAGCCTGGCCAAAGCCTGTTCGACGGAAACCTCCCCTGCCCTTACCCTCAGCAGTAATTCCTCCAGATTGTGAATATCCATCAGGTCCCCCTGTGCTCTGCCAGGACTTCGTTCATGCTCCCACTGCGAAACCCCTGCAAATCGAGGGTAACATAAGTAAAGCCCAGGTCTTTTAACTTCTGCACTATCGTATCCAGCAACGGGCCTGTGATGACCCGAAAATCCTCCCTGGGAATTTCCAGACGGGCGATACTTTCATGGTGCCGCACCCGCAGTTGGCGCAAACCCAAATTCCGGAGAAACTCCTCCGCCCGGTCGACCTGATTCAATTTATCCACGGTAATACGCTGCCCATAGGGAAAGCGCGAGGACAAACAGGCAAAGGAAGGCTTGTCCCAAGTGGGCAGGTCCATTTCTTTGGACAACAGCCTGATTTCATCCTTCCCCAGCCCGGCCTGCTGCAGCGGACTGCGCACTCCAAGTTCATGACCCGCCTTCATCCCCGGCCGGTAATCAGCTGCGTCATCTGCATTTGCCCCATCCAAAACATAGTCTAAACCATTTTGCCGGGCAATCTGCAGCAGTTTGCCGAACAGTTCGCTCTTGCAGAAATAGCACCTCTCGGGCGGATTGCTGGCAAACCGCTCGTTGTGCAATTCTTCCGTCTCTATCAGCATATGGCGGGCACCAATCACTTCAACCGTTCTCAATGCCGCCGCCAGTTCAGCCTTGGGATAGGTCTCCGAGGAGGCAGTAACAGCCAGACACTTGTCTCCCAAAGTTTCGGCAGCTACCTTGAGCAAGAAAGTACTGTCCACTCCGCCCGAATAGGCGATAACCCCTGAACCCAACCGGCCCAGGTACTGCCGCAGGCTTTCCAGCTTTGCCGCTGTTTGCGGCGAGATGTAGTTCTCCACCCTTATCCCCCTCACAGAGTTGCTGCCCTTATTTTAGCCCAGCTCATCTCCCGTGTCAAAGCGGGTAAAGATACCCTGCAGATGACTGCAGGGTCCTTATCGAGGGTCAGCCTTTCGGCGCTGTCCTTTTCAGGTCAAGGTTGGGAACTATACCAGCCGGAGGTTTTTCACAAACGGCGTCAGGCTGATCTTATAGAGTACAATCCAGTAGAGGTGAAACAGGCTCACCACAACATAGATGCCTACGGCAATTCCCAGAGCGTAAGTAACCAGGCGGCGGTCAGAATAACGGTTCCACCAGCAGTAAAGCCCCAGTGCTACAGGAGTAAGCAGTTTCAGGATCAGAAACAGCTGGGGGTGTTTGGTGATCAATACCCGCATTACCGGATTTGCTTCCCGGATTACGTTGAGGTTCAGGCCCCAGAGGGTCAGTACAGCATCCAAAGTGCTCAAGGCGAAAAATACAGACGCAGCGATGATAATCCCCTTGTTGGAATAGAGCCGCAGTTTGAATCCCCCCAAACCGGTACAATTTGGCGCCCTCTTAATTATAGCCAAATTTTACCAGTTCCATAACGGGGAAAAATTCACTTAAAACTGCGAAACCTGACTTAATCCCCACGAAACAACCTTGACCTTTTGGCATTCCTTGGCTGACGGTCAGCACGGCGGCTCTGACTTCCATGAACCAGGTGAAAATTTGCTCCAGAAATGTTCACCCTCCCTGAAGCAGCTTGACTTCCATGTAGCGTTTTTCTTATACTCCGCCCCAAGAGGTGTCGGGGGGACTGTCCCCTTGACACCCTAGCCGTTCTTGTAAGCAACGCCGTAGCCGCCGCGGGGATAGCCCCACTTGATGTTGCTGTAAGGACAGCCAATACGGCAGGCGCCGCATTCCACACAACCCTCATAGTAAACCTTAATCCTGTTTTCTTCCTCGTCCCACGTATACACCCTGGCTGGGCAGATAAAGGTACAGGGCTTGTGCTTGCATTCTTTGCGGCAGACATCGTCCTCGGTTATGGTAAGATGGGATTCTTTATCGGTGTTGTACCGAATCAGGTATAGTTTGTCGTCAAGTTTCATCCCATTGTCCTCCACAATTTCCACATATCACGGATAAGATCGCCTTTGGCCCGTTTTCCCGTGACCATTTTCCAGATTTTCTTCTGTTTATCGGCCTTGGGCATAGAGTCAACGGTAAAAAACTCCCGCGCCGCGCCGCTGAGGATTTCCGGATAAGTGGTGAAAAACTGAGGGTTTTCTTCAAACAGATGGGCGCTGTTGCGGTATTTGTACAGATCTTTTAACACAAAGGTCTCCTTGAGCCTGTCCTGGTACAGCTTCATGGACTGCTCGGAAAGGTCATGGGAATTGATAGCTCCCGCAGCGACCTCTCCCGCCGCCATGCCCGAGACCATGGCAAGATTGGAGCCTTCGCGGTGGATGCCGTTTACCAGCATGCCTGCGTCCCCTACCACCATCACTCCCTGGCGGTACATCTTGGGAATAGCTTTATAGCCGCCCTCGGGTATCAGGTGTCCCATATACTCCTTGGTCTCTCCGCCCTGGATCAGCTTGCGCACGAAGGGATGGGCTTTCAAGCGCTCCAGCAAATCATTTGGATTGGCCTGGCGCTTCACCATTTCCGACAGAAGGCAGCCTATGCCTACCGAGAGGGAATCCTGATTGGTGTAAATAAATGCTGTGCCAATCATCCCCGCCGTGGCGCCTCCCAACAGTTCCAGGGTAGCGCCCTGGCCCTCTTCCAGGCAGAAGCGGTCCTCAATCTTTTCCCTGGGCAGGGAAATTATTTCTTTAACTGCCACTGCCACGTGTTCAGGTCCCAACTGGGTATGCAGGCCCGCCTTTTTGGCTATGAGAGCATTTACCCCTTCCGCCAGAATCACAACCTTACCCCGCACATCCCCTTCAGCCCTGCCGGTGCGCACGCCGACTACTGCGTCCCCTTTATACAGGAGATCCTCCACCACTGTTTCGGTAATAATCAGGACACCTTCCGCTTCCGCCTTCTTGGCCAGCCAGCGGTCGAACTTAGCCCTGAGCACGGTGTGGGCGTTATAGGGAGGATCAGCCCAGGCCGGAGCGCGGTACCCGGCGGTAAAGGCGTTATCACCCTCCAGGAAGGCGTAGCGCTGTTCAACCACCGGCCTTTCCAAGGGAGCTTCCTGATAAAATTCAGGGATTAAACGGGATGTGGGCTGGGTATACAGGACGCCGCCCATGACATTTTTAGCTCCCGGGAATTCCCCCCGCTCAATTACAATCGTTTTCATGCCGTTTCTGACTGCGGTCATGGCAGCAGCGAGCCCTGCGGGACCGGCGCCAACCACTATTACATCAAATTCTTCCACTGCCCTCACCTACCTTCCTAAGCCTAAGGACATGCGCTTGCTGAATTCTTTGGTCAGGGCAGGCACAAGCTGGAACAAATCCCCGGCCAGACCGTAATTGGCAACCTTGAAAATCGGCGCTTCAGGGTCATTGTTGATGGCAATGATACAGTCCGAAGTCTCCATACCCACCAGGTGCTGAATCGCCCCCGATATACCGATGGCGAAGTACACCTTTGGCCTCACGGTAACCCCGGTCTGGCCGACCTGGTGTTCATGCGAGAGCCAGCCTGCCTCCACCGCCTGCCTCGAACCGGCCAGGGTCGCCCCGAGGACGTTGGCCAGCTCCTCCACCATAGGCAGGTTCTTGGCGCTGCCCAGACCTTTGCCTACCGAGACAATGATTTCCGCCTTGTCCAAGAATACGGAGCGTCCCTTACCCCGGATAAAGTCCACCACTTTGGTGCGGACGTCTTCCTCCGCCATGTTCAGGGTTTCCCGCTGAACCGGTCCGCTGCGGCCCTCTGCTTTTTCCGGCATGGCCATCACCCTCGGCCGGACTGTGGCCATCTGCGGGCGGTGCTTGCGGCAGAGAATAGTGGCCATGATGTTGCCCCCGAAAGCCGGCCTTGTCTGCTGGAGTAAGCCCGTTTCCTGGTCAATGCCCAACACTGTGCAGTCAGCAGTCAATCCGGTTTTCAGTTCTGTGGCTACAGCGCCCGAGAGGTCCCGCCCAAGAGTTGTAGCGCCATAAAGAAAGATTTCAGGCTTATATTTTTGCACCAGATCGACTATGGCCCGGGCGTAAGGTTCGGTGCGATAACTTTCCAGGATGGGATCGTCTATGACATAGACTTCTTCCGCGCCATAGGCAAACACTTCCGGTATTATCTCCTCTACTTCGCTGCCCAGTAGTACCCCGGCCAAAGGGACCCTTAAGGTATCAGCCAGTTTGCGTCCTTCCCCCAGCAGTTCCCACGAGACAGGAGCAACTTCACCCTGGTGCTGTTCAATCAACACGCAGACTCCCCTGTACTCCGCAGCTTCACCGGATTCTCCCTTGCCAGCGGCAGCATCTTTGGGCCTCTTGGCCGCATACCCGGCGACCTGCTCGGGCAGAGGCTGTTCCTTGCTGAATTCATGCCGTTTGCCGGCTTCCGGATCTCTCTTTTCAGGCTGGGCCCCTTCGCCCTCCCTTTCCAGGTTCAGGGCGTTGGCGGGGCAAACTCTCACGCACTTACCGCAACGGATGCATTTTTCCTGGTTTACTACAGCGATACCGTCCACCAGGTCAAGGGCGTCAGTTGGACACTCTACCACACAAGCGCCGCAGCCAATGCACCTGGTCTTGTCAATATCAAGCATTGCCATCAGTCCCTGCCCCCCCTTGCTATGGGATGAACCATGATGATGTTCTGTTGGAAAAGTTTTCCCACCAGGGATATTGCGGCGCTGCCCGGGTCATCTATGGCCATAATCTGTTCCCCGCCCGTACGCCCGGGAGGAGCAAAAATGCGCGACACGCTGGTGGGCGAGCCTTTTAGCCCCATCTCAGCCGGGCTCAAGTGGAACTTATCCGCGCCCCAGACCAGAGGTTCATATTTGGCAGCCCTGAGCATGTTGGGGAAGGTAGCATACCTGATTTCGTTAAGTTCCTTTTCTACTGTCAGCAATGCAGGCAGTTTGGCCCGGGCCACTTCCCGGCCGTCTTCCAGCTTGCGGTGGACTTGAATTTCCCCTTCCTTGATCCAGTCAACTTTGATTACATAAGTCAGCTGTGGTATGTCGAGACGCCTGGCAATGCCAGGTCCCACCTGGGCGGTGTCCCCGTCAATGGCCTGTTTCCCGCACAGGACCAAGTCTATGCCCTGCTCCTGCCGTATCTTTTCCAATGCCTGGGCCAGTATGTAACTGGTAGCCAGAGTGTCTGAGCCCGCAAAGGCTCTATCGCTGAGCAGGATTGCTTCATCCGCCCCCAGGGAGACAGCTTTGCGCAAGGAATCCACCGCCTGGGGCGGGCCCATGCTGAGTACAGTAACTTTCCCGCCCGCTTTGTCCCGCAGGGCCAATGCCTCTTCCAGGGCATGGGCGTCATAGGGGTTGATGATTGAAGGAACCCCCTCGCGCATCAGGGTGTTTGTTTTGGGGTCAATCCGCACCTCCGATGTATCAGGGACCTGCTTCAGACATACTACAAAATGCACTGGTATCCCCCCTGAACTTAAATACTGGTTTAGTATTCCCAGGAAAACCAAAACATACTTTAGAATTCCTTCAAGCTAATATTACTTCCGGCAGGACAAGAAGACAATGACTTTGCTCACATTTTCCAAGTGATATTTGACCCAGCGGCTGGTACCCTTCCCGGGTAGCGGTTAATAGTATGCAGAAAGAAGCAAACAAAAACAGGGAACCCTTGCAGGTCCCCTCAAAAACCATCAGGTTAATACCACCTGTGAGGCCACAGACCTCTCCAGCGCGGATACCACCAGGCGAAGGCCCGCGCGCCGTAGCCCGGAAAACCGCAGCCATAGCCGCCAAACATACCAGCGCCGGCGTACATTCCGTAACCGCCGAAGGGCATGCCTCCTAACCCGTAAGGTCCAAATCCAAACATCTACAAGCCCCCTTTACCACAATCTACCCCGCAACAATCATGTTAGAAGCAGCAAACGAACACGCAGCAGAGTGCAACCAGGATCAAGATGCCGATGGCCACTGCCCCGATTCCCCACCAGCCCCAGCCCACTCCGGCGCCTGCATAGCTATATCCAGACATACTCAACTCTCCTTTCAACGGCTTTTTGCTTCCAATCCGGCTTGGCTAGAAGACCAGTCCCAGGGCAATCAACAGAAGGATCACGATAACCACAGCAGCGATTCCGCCCCACCAGAATCCACCTGCACCGGCAGCGGCTAATGCCATATATAGCACCCCCTTCACTGGTAATTATTTCCTCATCCTAATCTATATTATGTCCCCGTAAAACACGGGGTTACTGTGTTCCCCTTAATACCGCCAACGCCTCCATCTGAACCCCCAACCGGCGCCATACACCCAGGGGAAGCAGCCGCAGCCTCCATACATGCCGTAAGCTCCGTACGGAGCCCAACCCGGCCAGCCGTATCCAAACATGACCTACCCCCCTTTCCTAAAATGTCTCTCAACCGGCGCTTAGAACAAACAAACAAACACGCAGCAAATTGCGATGAGGATCAAAATGCCGATGGCCACAGCGCCTATTCCCCACCAGCTCCCGCCAACACCTGCAGCCGCATAGCTGTATCCAAACATATTAGACTCTCCTTTCTTAGAAAATGGGGATACCTAGGACTCATAAAGTTAGAAAACCAAGCCGAGCGCGATTAACAGAAGGATAACGATTACCACGGCGGCAATTCCACCCCACCAGCCGCCACCACCAGCTGCTGCAAATGCCATACAAATGCACCCCCTTTCTGGGAATTTATGGCATATACTCACTTTATTCTATGTCCGCATG
>JAJZPO010000011.1 GCA_021811155.1 Bacillota bacterium
ATATGGAAGTGTTGTCTTCCACATCAGCCTTTTGTTAATGCTGCTGGGGTTTACGCTTAGTTCACTGATGAGCATGGAGGGGACAATGGTGATTACGGAAGGGCAGACCAGGCCGGATGAACCGAGCAGTTACGTTTTCCTGCGCCTGGCGCCTTTTTTCCCACCAGCTAACGAAGATAAGTTTGCGGTTACGTTACAACAGCTCAAGATTAACTATCCGGGCCAGGGGGTTCCGGATAACTACAGCAGCGCTATAACCCTGACGACAAATAGCGGAACGACCAAGGAAGCCCTGGTTACCAAGAGCGCACCGGCGTATTTGGGTGGGATTTCTTTTCATCAGGACTTGTACGGTTGTGCACCTGCGGTGGTGGTCAAGGATAAAACGGGCAGGCTAATTCTGGAAACTTATGTCAACCTTACAACCAGATCTCAACCATCCGCCCAGACGTATGAAGACAGTTTTACGGTTCCCGGCACGGAGCTTAAGGTAGGGTTGACCTTTTTCCCTGATCTGTCGAAAAAAGAAAACTATATTACCGGAAGTTACCAGCCGGTCAATCCCGGCTTACAAGTTCGGGTTTCCCAAGGGGAACAGGTTTTATTTAGTGGTTCTGCCGCTATTGGTGAAACTATTGAGTTTGGCAATTATCAGGTTGGCTTTCCTGATTTTAGGCGCTGGTCAGCCATTATGATAAGCAAAGATCCTGGATTGCCCCTGGTCTATAGCGGTTTTTTGCTGGCGGTAGCAGGTTTAATAATGATTTATTTGCTCAGCCCTCAAAAAATCTATATTTATCTCCAGCAGGAAGGGAGTTATAGTAGGGTCATCATTGGCGGAACATCACGTCGCTATCCCCAGCGTTTCCAAGAGTTAATAGAGGAGTTAAAAGGGGAATTAGAAACTTATTTAATAAAAGAGGTATCCTGATATGATGCTTGAGCTGGAAGTCAGCTTGTTTTGGCTAGCAGTGAGCTTATATGCCGGCAGCACTTTGTTGTATCTGTACAGTCTGGCCTATGGCAAGGACAGGTATTTGGCGCCGGCTACTTGGGCTGCGTTTGCCGGTATAGTTCCCCACAGCGCGGCTTTGCTAATTCGCTGGGTAAGAGCAGGGCATGGTCCATATCTGACCTATTATGAATCATTGGCTGCTTTCTCCTGCTTTACGGTGGCCTTGTTTCTGTATTTACAATACAGAAACTCTAGGTTCCGTTCCTTGGGAATAGTGGTGATGCCTCTTTCTTTCATCATGATAGGGTTGGGAGTGCTCTCCTCCCCGGATATCCTTCCCCTGCCGGCTACCTTTGCCACCTATTGGTTGATGGTTCATGTTGTTTTTGCCATGCTCGCTTATGGCGCGACGGTGCTGGCCACAGCCTTCGGGATTCTTTATCTCCTTAAGCAGCATAAACAGAAACAAGGCCGGGAAGAAGGTTTTTGGCAGCGGCTTCCGAACCTGGGCAGTCTGGATGAGCTAAGCTACCAGAGCCTGGCCTTCGGGTTTATCTCAATTGCGATCATGATCATAGCGGGTGCTGTTTGGGCGAAGCGGTCCTGGGGCAGCTACTGGGGGTGGGACCCGATGGAGACCTGGTCCTTAATATCCTGGCTGGTT
This sequence comes from Bacillota bacterium, assembly GCA_021811155.1. GTDB lineage: Bacteria > Bacillota > Desulfitobacteriia > Desulfitobacteriales > JAJXUE01 > JAJZPO01. The sequence continues at coordinate 1,620 of JAJZPO010000011.1, forward strand.
TACGGCAGTTACCTTCACCTGAGGATTACCTACCGTTGGAAAGGAACAAGGGCTGCCTGGTACACTGTCTTCGCCCTGGTTGTCCTGTTATTCTGCTTATTTGGCCTTAATTTCGTCTACCAGGGTTCTCATGCCGGGGTTTGGTTGATTAAATAGGGCTTACGCTAAAGCAATTTGCCCAAAATTATACGCAAAAAAGGGGGTGAAGCCATGTTAGCAATCCTGATTGTAATGAACAACTACTTTCATGATGTGGCTACCGCTATGCTGGCCAGTTTATCCGTCCTGCTGCTGGTTATATACCGCCAGGTTGATGAGCGAAGCTCACCGGAACAGGTCCGGCTTTTCCTTACCGTATACCGGAAGTTCACCGTGTATGCTAAAATAGCTTTGGCCTGGATTTTGCTAGGCGGAATTCCCAGAACCTTGGCCTTTAAAGATTATGAATGGCTGCCTGCTTTGGGTAAAGGTATTATAACTGCCTTAATAGTTAAACATGTGCTGATGTTTAGCCTGGTAGGCCTTGGACTGTACTTTTGGCGTTTATTGGCCCGAAAAGCAAATCTGCTGCAGGCAAATCCAGCTGTAAATTCACAGGGGGTGTCTAAATGAGCAAGGTACTGCTGGTTACCCCTGATTATCATTGCGGGGTGGTGGAATCCGCCGGAAAATGGCTGAATTGCGGCTTTGTCTATATAGCTGGGGAACTCCTAAAATACGGTCACCAGGTTAAAATCTATGATGCCATGACTAAGAATCACAGGCTTGAGGAAATAGCCGCCAACATAGCCAAGTATAAACCGGATATCGTGGCTACCACAGCTTACACTTCTACCATGCCGGCAGCGGCGGAAGTTCTGGCAGCAGCCAAGAAGGTACTGCCAGAGGTGACTACAGTCATTGGAGGCGTCCATCCCACCTTTTGTTATGCGGAGGTACTGGGAAACTATCCTTTTATTGATTATGTGGTCAGGGGAGAGGGTGAGGTAACTTTCCGGGAACTGGTCAATGCCCTCCAAGCCAGGGAATTACCCTATAATATCGAAGGGTTGGCTTATCGTTCCCAGGGCAAGGTGGTGGCTACACCGGGGAGATCTTTTGTCCACGACCTGGACAGCCTGACCCCGGCCTGGGAATTGGTAGAGTGGGAGGATTATACTTATTATATCTTTCCGGGTTCCCGTCTGGCCGTTATTTCCACCTCGCGGGGCTGCAGTCATGATTGCCGGTTTTGTTCCCAGCAAAAATTCTGGCACCAATCCTGGCGGGCACGCAGTGTGGACAGTGTTATCGCTGAAATGGAGCTTCTGGTGGTCAGACACGGAGTTGATGTGATCCTGATTGCGGATGAACTGCCCACCAAGGACCGGGAACGCTGGGAGGCCATTCTTGATTGGTTGATTAAGCGCAACCTTGGTGTTAAGCTGCTGCTGGAAACCAGGGTGGATGATATTGTCCGTGATGAAGACATCATTCACAAATACCGGCAGGCAGGAATAGTCCATATCTACGTCGGGGTGGAAGCTACCAGCCAGCTGTTGTTGGACCGTTTTCAAAAGGGTATTGCTACCAATGACTCCAAAAAGGCTTTGGAGATAATCAACCAGGCCGGAATAATCAGTGAGACTTCTTTTGTTTTAGGCACCCCGGAGGAAACCCCGGCGAATATCAGGCAGACACTGGAGCTTGCCAAGGAGTACAATCCTGATTTTGCCCATTTCCTGCTTTTAGCCCCCTGGCCCTATGCCGATATGTACAAAGAACTCCAGCCTCACATAGCTACTTATGATTACACCCGTTACAACCTGGTGGACACAGTGATAAAACCCATCACTATGACCTGTGACGAGTTGTTTGCGGAAGCTCTGAAATGTTATCAGGAATACTATTTTTACAAATTAGGTCAATGGGCCAGGCTTAAGAATGGGTTTAAAAAAGAATATGTTTTGAAATCAATGCGCGTGATTTTAACCAATTCCTTTATCACTACCCATATTCCAAAATTAGGGAAAATGCCCGCCCGGGTCAAAAAAATGCTTAAGGCTCTGGGTTAAACATATTCACTAAGTTTTGTTAAATTTTCTCATAAAAATTCAGCCGCTGAAAGGAAAAGAGGGAAGGACATAGAATAATAAACTTTGACAAAATATGCTCTTCCCCGGCGAGGTGGGGTTTAATTTGTTCCAGTTAGTGAAAGAGAGTACTAAAGAACACTGGGGGTCGTTTACCGGGTAATGCTTACGCGAAAATTCTTCAGCCGCAAATATGCCATCATTGGCTTAATCTTCGGGGCGCTTTTCCTTGTCCTCTTGGGCGCTCTAATCTTCAAACCCCGGGCTGGGACACCCCATTTTCTCTACGCTATAACAGGTGACTCTACTGCCGGCAGGGCGCTGAGCGGCCCCATGGGAGTGGAGGTGGCTCCTGACGGCAGGATCTTTGTCGCCGATTCGGGCAACGCTCAGATCCAGGTGTTTGACTCCCGGGGAAAATACCTGCTCAGCTTGGGCAGGGGAGCGCTTGGCTATCCTGTGGCTCTGGTTTACGCCGGCCACAGACTCTATGTAGCCGACTCCGGCCTAAACAAAGTAGCGGTATTTGACGATAAAGGAAGTCAGGGTCCCCCTCTGCTGGACAACCTCCGCTTGCCGGGAGCCGGCGTGGTTGTGCGGCCTACCGCCATTGCCGCCGGCCCCGGCGATCTCTTTTCCATCGCGGATGCGGCCAATCAAAGAATTCTTGTGCTGGATGCCAGGGGACAGCTGGTGAGGCAATTCGGCAGCCCTGGTTCGGGGCAGGGGAATTTCCTGTACCCCAACGGCTTAGCCCTTGACAACATGGGCAATATCTATGTGGCTGACTCCAATAACAGGCGAATTCAAATCTTCGATAAGAACGGGCAATTCTCCGTTCAGTTTCACGGCAATGAAGATCTGAACAACGCCGGCCCCTTAAGCTTGCCCAGAGGGTTGGCTGTAACAGAAGACGGGCAGGTTATCGTGGTTGACGTATTTGCCAACATGGTGCGCAGTTTCAATCAAAAAGGGAAAGAAGTATGGAATTTTGGCGGGATGGGGACGGAGAAGGGCCGGTTTAATTTCCCCAATGGCCTGGCGGTTGACCGTAAGGGCCGTATTTATGTTGCGGATAGGGAAAACAATCGGGTCCAGGTATTTGGCTATTAGCTGGAGCAGAAGACACAGGTTGGGAAAAAGAGGTGCGGCGTATGAGAGGTAAAGCGCAGTTTGTGCGCAAACATAACACCAAAAGGTTTACCGGGCTGGGCTTGGCGTTCCTGCTGGCGTTAATCTGCCTGGCAGTTTCCTTTGCTGCTGATGTGCCTGCGGCTTTGGCTGCCGCTCCCCAGGTTGCCGTCACGACACCTGCCGCCAACCAGACGGCTGTGGGCACCAATACCCTGATTTCGGTAACCTTCGACAGCGATATGGATCCGGCCGCTTTCATTAATGCGAATTTCTATGTGAAAACGGCGGGCGGCGCTGCGGTTGCGCCTGCTGCCGTTAACGGCATTGTTTACAATGCCCCTACGCGGACCGCAGTGTTTACCGCGGCATCCCCTTTGGGCACGAATACGCAGTATAACGCGACTCTCACCACGGCTGTGAAGAACACCGCGGGTACAGGCTTGGCGGCTAACTATACCTGGTCTTTTACCACCGGAACGGCCCCTTATGTGAATCCCCACGGCAACTACATGGTTACCACCGCCAACTGCGCCATCTGCCACCAAACCCACACGGCCTCGGGCGGTATTCTGCTCAAACAGCCCAACCAAACCGCTGTCTGCTTTACCTGCCACAACGGCACCGGCAGCAGCTACAATATTCAGGCTGCTTTCAAACCTGCCGCTCCCTTGGTTAAAACCTCCTACCACCAGGTGAAGAATACCGGCAATACTACCTATACCGGGGTTTTGGAATGTACCGACTGCCATAACCCGCACGGGGACACAAACGGCTCCGGGATTTTCCCCCGCCTGCTGAATTCGCCTGACGGGGTGAAACAAGGCAATGCTTTTTGCTTATCCTGCCATGGAACAATCAACCGTAATTTTGCCGGGGACAGCACCTATTACACCACTACGGCGGGGGATCACAGCAATGCCAACGCAGCCCATTACAATACGGGCAAAGCGGCGCTGCTCCCTCCCTCCGGCACCCAGATTACCTGTGTTCAGTGTCATGACAGGCACAGCGGGGCAAGCGCCAGGCTTCTGAATTCCTCCGAGCCGGGCTCCTGTTTCCAGTGCCACAACAACGCGGCAAACTCCATGAGCGGTATCAATATTAAGACTGAGTTTAGCAAGGCTTCAGTCCATGATGTGTTCGGCGCCACCCCGGGGAACCAGCTGCTGTGCTCCAGCTGCCACGGCCCCCACACGGTTGGAGCCGCCAAACTGAGCGCGAACCTGAGCTATTCCGATATTTCTGACCCCAAGAATACCAAGAACTCCTGGCTCCAGTCCTCAGGCGGGTCTGCTACCTATGCCCAGGCTATTTCCAACTTCTGCCTGGCCTGTCATGGAACAACCAAGCCCGTTGCCGGAGTGAGCCAGACCGGGGTGGTGCCGGTATCTGTCACCTTTGCCGCCGCCAACTTTACCACCAACAACGGCAACAATGGGGACGGCTGGGACAAGTCCACCTACGCCACATCGGTGCACTATGCTAAAGGGGTAAGCTGCGAGGACTGTCATAAGTCGCACGGCTCTGACTCTCCCAGGCTGCAGTCGAGGGCGGAAGATACGGATACGGTAAGCGGGGAGTGCCTGTACTGCCATGGCGGCAGCCCGCCCGCACAATTCTCCAGCGCGAAAAACGTGAAGCCTGACCTTACCCAGACCGGGTCGCCGTCCCCCGACCGCTACCGCCACCCGACCTTGTTTATCTCGGGGCAGCATGCGGACACTGAAGACTACGCGGCTCTCAAGGCCAGCGGCAAACGCCACGCCGAGTGCATAGACTGCCACGACCCGCATAATGAACAGCAGACAACAGGAAACAATTCCCCGCCCGCGGCGCCACCCCCGTTGCGGAACGTGACCGGCGTGGATATCGACTATGCTCAGCAGGGAGGGCTGACTTGGAACAACTGGGGTACAACTAACAAGGTCTGGACCTTTAAGAAGCCGATCGTCAACCAATACCAGCTGTGCTTTAAGTGCCACTCTTCTTATTCCTGGCAGAACACCCCGCCCCAGCCCAGCGGCAGCATCGCCCAAACCGATACCCCCAAGGAGTTTAACCCAGGGAATCTGTCCTACCACGCGGTGGTGGGCGCCAGTAAAATTCCGACTTTCACATATAACGCTCAGACTTATTACTATGGTAAATTTACTGCTAATCTGGATTCAACGGGTACAGCCTGGAAAGCGACCAGCCGGATGTACTGCGAGGACTGCCACCGTTCGGGCTCATCCGCCTAGCGCGGACCCCACGGCTCCAACTACTGGTATATCTTAAAAGCGCCCTGGACGCCCAGCAACGGGGCGGAGGGCCTGGCCGGAACCGGATCTACGAACACGAGCACCCACCTGTGTTTTGTCTGCCACGACTACGGTTTCTACGCCAGCGGCGCCGACGGCGGGAGCGCAACTGTCCGCTCCCAGTTCTCCAACGGAAGCAGTTACAACCTTCATAAGAGACACAGCGGGCGGGGCTGCACGTCCTGCCACGCCAATATCCCTCACGGTTATTACAGAGAGAGTCTCCTGGCCCAGACTTCGGATCCCGCCCCATACAATGCCAATTCCTGGCTGGAACTCCTGAACGGGGTCAGATCACCCGGGACATGGGGCCAAGGCAACTGCAACCACGGTACGATCCAGTATGGACCGAACGCAGGGAGCGGTTGTGGCTAAGATTTGAAACGGAGGCGGGAGTGTGGGCATCCTTTTGTGGAAATTAATCAAGTCCCTTGCTTCCACCCGACTGGCTCTTTGGCTGATGCTGGTTCTGGCCTTGCTCACTTTCTACGGGGTTACTCCGGCAAAAAACCGCTACATCTTTTCCCACCCGCTCTTTCTTGTCCCGGCAGGCTTGCTGTTTCTGAACACCCTGGCCTGTACGCTGCAGCAAATTTACCGGGCCTGGCAGAGGCAAAAACCTGCTCCTAGCGCTACAGCGCTTGCTTTCCCGCCGGCCTTAAAAGTTGTCCTGCCAGATGGTGTGCCGCCGCGTAAGGCTCTGGGGCTGCTGCGGGATCTGCTGCGCAAACGGGGGTACCGTTCGAAGCTGACCCTGGTGGAGGACGGGGACTCTTCAGGCCATGCTGTTGCGGCCCAACGCTGGACCCTGGGTTATTGGGGATCGCCTGTCTTCCACGTGGCCCTGCTGGTGATCATGGCCGGCGGCATCCTCTCCGTGGCCGGCAGGATTACCGATGGCGTGGTCCTCACCGAGGGCAGCGCCATCGGCCTAAACCCGCAGATTGCCGGCCGGCCCTCCGCTGCGCTTAGTTTGAACGGGGTTAAGCTGGACTACGACGCCGCCGGCAAGCTTACGGAAGTGAGCGCGGAGATAGCTCTGCAGCGCGGCGGCGGGGAGAGAACAGGACTGATTACCAGCCAGCTTAGATTTCAGGACGGGCTGGTTACCTACAGCTATTATGAGCACGGTTACGCCACAGGGCTGATTTTCCGTCAGGGCGACCAGGTTGTGCGCGCCAGGGTGGCCTTGGAAAATCTGCCGGACGGCAAGGGAGGATATAAGCAGGAAGGGGACGCAGCTTTGCCGGGCAGCGCTTTTGCGGGCAAAAAGTTTCACATCAGTTTTTGGCCCAACCTGGTAATGAACAGGGATACGGTGGGGACTGCCGGGGATGCCCCCAAGCGCCCGGCTGTGGCTGTCACTCTGGTTGACCAGGCTAACCAAGCGGGGATAACCAAGCTCATCCAGCTCGGCGAGACAGGGGATTTGGCCGGCTTAAGCGTGACTTTTGATCACTACAAACCATGGCTAAGCATTAAAATGGACAGGGACCCGGGTTATCCTCTGTTCTTTGCCGGGTTTTGGCTGGCTTTGGCGGGACTTGCCGTGATGTTTGCGGCTGTTCCCAAACAAGTTATGGCCAGGATTGCCTTTGAGGACGAGCAATTTGTTCTGCTCTTGGGCGGCAGGACATACCGCTTTCAGCAGGCCTTTAAAGCAGAACTGGCTGCTATTGCCGCTGCGTTAGGGCAAAACCTGGCTAAGCCTGGTCTTGGCGGGCGGGAGGACAGCATGGGGATTGAGAACAACCTATAATTGTTAGCCACATATGCCGCTTAAAGTAAGCGAACCCTCCTTAAGCTCGAGGGTTCGCTTTAGCTTTAGCGGCATATGGCTATTAACAGGCGCCAAAATAATTGTGAGATATCTCACAACACAAGGCTGATTTTGTCACAGACATTTTTGCCCTTCGCAGTTAATCTGACTATATTACATAAAGTTTCAACTTTTCAATTAACTCTGCGTTGGTTCAGAGCGCTTTATCCAGGCGAAGGAAGCCGACATATTTGATCAAAATGGAGGAGTGTGGAGTTGAAAGACAGGAAGTTTAAACTTACCCGGCGCCAATTCATCAAGGGTTCCGCGGCCACCGGTGTTCTGCTCGGCGCCGTTGGCCCGGCCGGAATTCTCCGGCAGAGCACAGCCGCTGCCGGACAGCCGTCGCCGGACATTAAGTATGTACGGACCACTTGTTCCCCCAATTGCACCGGCGCCTGCGGCATGAAAGCGGTGGTGGAAAATGGGCAACTCAAGGCCATCATTCAGGCCGCCGACTACCCTGAACCGGAATACAATCCCCGCGGCTGCTTAAAAGGACTCTCCATGATGAACCTGGTTTACGGTCCTGACCGCTTAAAGCAGCCGCTGCTGCGAACCGGCGCCCCCGGCAAGGGGGAATTCAAGCAAGCTTCCTGGAACGAAGCCCTTGATTTCACCGCCAAACGCCTGAAGGAAATCGCGGACAAATACGGTCCGGAATCTATCGGTGTGGTGTTTCAGGTAGGGGGCACCGGCTATGTTCAAAAGGGGGCGGTAAGCGCGCTCGCGACCCAGGCAGGCTGGACATTGCACCACGCTTACGACATGAACGGGGACCTGCCGATGTTCTGGCCCATGACTTTCGGGGTGCAAACAGAAGAACTGGAACCGCTGGAGTGGCTGAATTCAACTTACATAGCCGTTTTTGGTTCGAATTTACTGGCTACACGCCTGCCGGATGCCCATTTTTTCGTGGTGGCCAGAAACCGGGGCGCAAAATTGGCGGTATTTGACCCCAACTACACTCCCACCGCATCCAAAGCCGACGAATGGGTATCTCTTAAACCTAGCAGCGATGCCGCCTTAGGGTTGGGCCTGGCCAGGGTAATCATAGAGGAAAAGCTTTACAACGGACCCTTTGTCAAGACCTATACCGATCTTCCCCTCCTGGTCAGGACGGATAACGGCAAACGCCTTAAAGCCGACGATGTGAAAGGGCTTGCCAAACCCTTGGACACGCCTGCTTACCGGGAGGCCTACGTCGCCTTCAACGGCCGCTTGCTGGCTGTCCACCCGGAAAAGCTTGACCTTCCCCTTGATGTAAGCCTGGAAGGCGAAGTGGAAGTGGAACTGAAGGACGGACAAAAAATCAAGGCTAAGCCGGGCTTTCAGCTGCTGAAAGAAAGCTTGAATGACTATGCTCCCGGCAAAGTTGAGGAACTTACCGGAGTCCCGCAGGATGACGTTGTGCGGCTGGCCCGGGAAATGGCCTCCGCCAAAGCGCTGCACCTGATCTATGGGGCGAGCAATTACCAGTGGTACCACGGCGACCTGAAGGGACGGGCCCTGGCGCTTATTCCCGTGCTTACCGGAAATCTGGGCAAACCGGGGAGCGGGATGTCCACTTACGCCGGCCAGTACCGGATCCGGATGAACCTGGCCAAGTGGTGGGCGCCTCAGGGGAAAAAGCAGAATTGGCTGCCCTGGCTCTATGTACTGCACGGTCCAACCAAGCAGATGAAAGCGAAATGGCCCAAAAACGGAATCAAAGCCCTCATAGTCGGGTGGGGCAACCCATTTGAACAGCACAATATGGCCAACAAGCTGCGGCAGATGGTAGAAAAAGGCGACCTGGAATTTGTAGCCAACCTGGATTTTCAGCTGACCACCAGCGGCCGCTACAGCGATGTTGTCCTGCCGGCGGTCACCTGGTACGAGAAAACTGAACTGGTAGCCAGCCCTGTCCACCCTTACCTCCAACTGCAGCAGCCGGCTATCAAGCCCTTGTACGAGGGGAAACCGGAACTCTGGATTATGCGGGAACTGGCCAAAAGGCTCAACCCCGAATTTGAACAGCACTTTTTCCCGGGGCTTGACCCGGATGCGGCAGCAGAGAAAGTGATAGAGCTGCTCTTAAAAACCGGGGGACCTGCGGTCGAGGGAATCACGCTTGAACAGTTGAGAAAAGGGCCGGTTCGGGTGAAGTCCGCCGCGCCGGGAAACCGCCAAATTCCCTTCTACGAGCAGGTTCAGCTTAAACAGCCTTTCCCCCCGGTCAGCCTTCCCGCGAAAATAGAACAAACCGCCCAGTTTGTCAAGAGCGGCAGGATCGAGTTTTACAAGGATGAGGACGTCATGCTTCAGCTTGGCGAGGCCCTGCCCGTGCATAAGCCGCCGTTTGAGGAGAGCGAATATGCCTTAAACCCTGCTGCCAGGGAGAAATACCCCTTTGCCTATGTCACCCGCAACGCCATTTACCGCGTGCATTCAACCCATTCCAACAACGTGTGGATGAACGAGCTTCAGGACGGCAAACCGCGGGTTTGGCTGAATCCGCAGGACGCCGCGGCCAAGGGGATCAAAGACGGTGATCCAGTAGAAGTGTTCAACGACCGCGGCAAGCTGGAGGCCTACGCCGTTTTGGACCCGGGAATAGGCAGAAAGGTCCTGGTTTTTGAGCAGGGTTGGTGGAGCCGCTACCTCGGCGGAACATCCTATAACTCCTTGACCTATCCCTTCATCAAGCCGACCAATGAAATCTACTTTGTTCCAGGCATATGGGCACCCAATACGGCTTGGAATGAAGCCCTTTGCGACGTAAGAAAGGCGGGTGAGCGTATATGAGGCTGGGGATGGTGATTGACCTTACCCGTTGTATTGGCTGCAGGTCCTGCATGGTAGCCTGCAAAGCACACAACAGCCAGCCGCCCGGCACCTGGTGGAACCGGGTATTCACGCCGGGGGCGAGCTTTCACCAGAGCGCGGTCGGTAAAGACGGGGAATTTCAGATGAACTTTTTGCCGGTCTCGTGTCAGATGTGCGACAATCCTCCCTGTCAAAAAGTCTGCCCGGTAGGTGCGACTTATACCGACGAGCGGGGAGTCGTTCTGGTGGATTACGAGCGCTGCATCGGGTGCCGTTACTGCCTGGCCGCCTGCCCCTACGGGGTGCGCCAGTTCAACTGGGAAGACCCCAGAAAGGCCAAGGAACAAGCGGGGTATATGAAAGGGTACGATTACGGCTATCCGGAGGATTACCGTGATCAAGGCCGCCTGGTGTATACGCCTGACAGGCCGCGCGGGGTTGCCGAGAAGTGCACTTTCTGCGTGCAATATACCAAGAACGGTGAGTCGCCGGCCTGTGTCCGCGCTTGCCCGTCCAAGGCCCGCATTTTTGGCGATCTTGACGATCCCAAATCGGAAGTGAGCCGCTTAATCCGGGAAAGGCAGACCTTCCGGCTGAAAGAAGAACTTGGCACAGAACCGAAAGTATTTTACCTGGCGCCTGCCAAGCCGGTGCGATAAGGAGGGTTGTAAGGTGAAAAAGAGCTCTTTTGTTTTAGGACTTGGGTTGGCATTGATGCTCACCGGTTTGGTTACCTGGGGCTACCAGATTGCGCGCGGTCTTATCGTCACCAATATGCGCAATCCGTTCAGTTGGGGTTTGTATATTTCCACCTTTGCTTTCTTTGTCGGGATTGCCGCCGGCGGGCTGATAGTTTCCTCCTCGGTTTATCTCTTCAATCTTGAACGGTTGAAGCCATTTACCAGGATCGCTTCACTTTCCGCCTTTGCCAGCACCTTGGGGGCAACCGCCATGATTTTGCCGGACATGGGGCGGGTGGACAGGATTTTCAATCTGGTGCTGCATCCCAATTTCCGTTCTCCCTTGGTTTGGGATGTGATTGTTATTACCTGTTACATGCTTCTCACCTTTTTGAGCGTCTATTTTCAGCTGTTGCCGGACTGGAAAAGGGACGGACGCGGCTTTTTCCGCGGCTGGACAAATAACCTGTCCCTCGCCCAAGTTCAGGCAATATCCGGCAGATGGTCCAAAAGGGTTTCCATTGTCGGACTGCCCTTCGCAATTCTGATTCATACTGTAACTGCCTTGATCTTTGCTACCCAGGCCTCCCGCGGCTGGTGGAATACCGCCATACTGCCGCCTGACTTCATCGCCATGGCGGTAGCTTCCGGTACCGCTCTGGTACTCCTGATCTCCGTGCTGGCAGTAGGAAAGGAACGCTTTGCGGAGTATCAGGGGGCCTTTAAGGGTATGGCCCGCATTGTTGCCGGCGCTTTGGTGGTGCATTTCTTCCTGGTCGCGGTGGATCTGCTGATCCACTGGTGGTGGGGCAAGCCTGAAGGTTTGAACATTTTGTCCCTGGTTTTCGGCCGTTACGGATTAGTCTATGCCGTTGAACTGGTTCTACCCGCGTTCACGATGCTCTGCTTCTTCAGCCAAAAAGGTTCAAGCAGCTTCAAGAGCCTGATTCTTGGCAGCAGCCTGCTGTTTATCGGCGTTTTTGCCCACCGCATGATGCTGATGTTCCCTTCCTTCAACGAATTTCCTTTGAGCATCGCTTTGCCCGGCCTTGGGATTGAAAACTGGCCTTATCCCATAGCCACCGGGGAGCTGAAAGAAGGCATGCCGGTATTTGTCAGCTCCTGGGCTTACACCCCTACTTTAGTGGAATACGCCATAGCGCTGTTGCCTTTTGGCCTGGTTCTGACCGTGGTAAGTTTAGCTCTCCGGCTTTACAACTTCCTGCCGCACAAAGGGAACAATTCCCTGAGGGGTAAGTCAGGAATTTCGTACTCCAACGATACTGCGTCAGTCTAAAAAACGGACCTAACATTGGCAGCGCCGCCACCAGCCGTAATCATCTGCCTATTGGCTGGAAAAGCTGAAACCCTATGGAGTAAAAGCCCTTATTGCAAGGAAATAAGAGAAGCAATTGATTAAGGGGGATACCCCTTAATTTTTTTATCTGCGATCTTTCCAGCACGGTCGGTTTTTAATGAAGTTTTAATTGATTTGGCTTAGAATGACAAGCATAGTTAAGTCATTTTTGCAAAAATAATAGTTGAGCAGATTGTGTTTGAAAGATGGGCATTATAAACTAGAGGGTGCAATGATGAAGATTCTGGTTGTAGAAGATGACAGTTCCCTGCTGGGGCTGATCAGCAGCGTGTTAAAAGAAGAATCGTATCAGGTGGACTCTGCAGAGAGCGGCAGTGAGGGCCTGCTGATGGCTGAAAGGGATGTCTATGATGTGTTGATTCTGGACATCATGCTGCCGGAGATTGATGGCTTGTCCATTGTCAAGCGGCTCCGCTCCCAGACTGTGAAAACCCCGGTCCTGTTTCTGACTGCCAGGGACAGCGTGGATGACCGGGTCAAAGGCCTCGATGTCGGAGCGGATGACTATCTGGTCAAGCCGTTTGCCATAAGTGAGCTGCTGGCCCGGGTCAGGGCGCTGCTGCGCAGGACGAAAGGGGAGATGGACGGGGAGATTTCCTATGGCCCGATCTCCCTGCAGCCCAATGCCCATGACGGCTTTGTCGGCGACAACCGGCTTAATCTCACGCTGAAGGAATATGAGCTCTTGGAGTTTTTCCTGCGCAACAGTGGGCAGATCCTGCTGCGCGAGCAAATCTTTAACCGGATTTGGGGCTTTGAGTCAGATTCCGGTATCAACGTGGTTGATGTCTATGTGCATTATTTGCGCAAAAAACTGGCCCAATATGAGTGCGGCGAGTTCATCAAAACAGTGCGCGGCGTTGGTTATATGCTAAAGGGAGACTAGACTCTATGTTTCAAAAAACCCGGGTGCGGTTAGCTGCCTTGAACACTTTAGTCCTGTTTGTGATCCTTAGCCTGTTTGGCGGGGTTATTTATGTTTTTTCATCCAGCCGTCTGTACGTTCGGGTCGACTTTACCCTGGCAGCGGTAGCCAATCGTCTGAAACAGGAGCAGTACCGCAATCTAACCCGCCAGAGCGATGACCGTCCCGCTGACCGGAAAGTCGTAATCTTGCTCTGGAACAAGGCAGGACACCTGCTGGCGCAAATGCCGCCCGATGCGTTTTTTGCGTCTGAGTTAGCCAAGTTCGGGGGGACAGCAAGTGGTTTCCGCAACGTGACCACCGCTGACGGCCATAGCTATCGTGCCTTATCTGTCCCCTTGACTCAAACATCCGGTGCGCCTGGGAATCCTCCTGAGGGGTTGAGTCCGGATTCAACTCTTCTGTTGGTAATGAACATTGATCCGGAAGCACATATGCTGAGCGACCTGGTGATGATTATCGCCATCGGCAGTCTTTCCGGGGGGGTGGTCTCCCTGCTGGCCGGCCTTTTTCTCGCCAACCGGGCCTTGATTCCCATCAAGAAGTCCTGGGACAAACAACAGGAATTTGTGACAGATGCCTCGCATGAACTGCGCACCCCTCTTTCCGTCATCCAGGGGCACCTGGAGCTTCTCTTCCGCCACCCTGACCATACGATTGAACAGGACAGCGAAAAGCTTTCCGCCGTCCTGACAGAAGTGAAACGGATGATCAAGATGGTTACCCAGCTCTTGACCCTGGCCCGCTCTGATTCCAACCAAACTGAACTGGAAACTACTGATTTCGGCTTGGGACGCCTGATCAGCGATATTGCCGAACAGTTCAGGACTCTGGCTGAAACCAAAAATATCAGCATAGAGACTTTACTGGATGAAAATATGGAGTTCAATGGTGACAAACAGCGTATAAACCAACTTGTGGTAATCCTTTTGGATAACGCGCTGAAATTTACGCCCGAGTCCGGCAGAATCAGGATAATTGGGAGCAAGGCAAGGCATGGAATAAAGATCAGCGTGGAGGATACTGGGCCGGGAATCCCTGCCAAAGACCTGCCGTTGATTTTTGACCGGTTTTACCGCGGCGACAAAGTGCGGAGACGCAGCAGCGGCGGAACCGGACTGGGCCTGGCCATTGCCAAATGGATCGTAAAAGCCCACAATGGGGAAATATGGGTTGAGAGCAAGCCGGGCGAAGGGACCAGAATCCACATTTCGCTGCCCCTGAAGCGTCCCAGGCAGGACAAGAACGTACTATTAGCATGAAGTATTCTGCTCTGCAACATGCTTCGGGTCTGCTCGGGTCGAGTTTACTTTCCGCTTCGTTCAGCAGACTCCGTCGCCGAGCATACTTTTCGGTTCGCTTCCTCATTGATCTTCCCACTAATCTTAAGAACTATGAAAGTAGTGGGACCCCTGACCGCAAACGTAGCCATAAATGGGGCGCGAGCATTCGTGCTCCCGTTCGGGCGCTCGCCGAGTATGCTTGCGGCTCCTCCGTAATGCTTCTCTGCGCGGAAAGTAAACTCACCCTTGAGCTTTCTGGTCTTTTGCATTCCAGTGGTGCCGCGTATCGGCAGTGAATTCTGACTCCTGAATACCTGAATACAAATCTGCCGGTGTAAAGCTGGGTGAGGAACCCAGCTTTTTTGTTTAGATTTTGTTTGATTATTTTTAAAGAAAACTTAATATCCCTTGTATATACTGGACCATGAACTCCAGCTTGGGCAACTGTACACGTTGGCGATAATGCGACACAAGGAGTTGATTTGGAGTGCTTTGTCCGGTTTGCGGCGCCTATTCTGTTGGGCAGATAGGCCGGAGGCGCTATTATTGCGGCGAATGCTACCATGAATGGGTCGAAACCGAAGGGAAATTCAAGGTTTTCAGGATTTCCTCCGATGGCCATCTGGTCCGCACTGGGGTGTTGGCGGACAAGAAGCCTGTGCCGGTTTTTGCGGCCAAAACAAAAGAAGCGCTGTGAAATTGGCTTGGGGCCGTAATTCAGGGTTTGTCCAGACTGTTCAAGGGGTGGAAATAGAGTTGTCCATAAGGTTATACCCTAAACGTGCAGGAAGATTTATAAAACATAATCAGGATTTTTTCATAGTTACACTTGCGGTGCTCTTAAAGGAAATATTCTTCAGCGCCAGCATCGGTTTCGGTTTCGGGTCCCTCGAAGGAGTGGTATCTTCTGCGGCCATCCTGTTGGGCTTGTTCTGTGTCTCATTGGTTTTTCCCTTCCGGACCAGAACCTGGCTCTTGCTGCTTTTGGATTTGGTTATTTCTGTGATGTTATTGGCTGACCTGCTCTTCTACCGCTTCTTCCACAGCGTAATCACCATTCCTGTCCTCTTCGAGGCGGGCCAGGTGGAAGGAGTATCTTCCAGCGTTGCGGCGCTGCTTTCCAACTGGGATGCTTTGTTTTTTGCTGACTTCGTGTTCCTGATTCCCTATTTCATATACCTCAACAAGCACAATCTCGGGTTTAGATACCGCTGGCTGCGCAGGGTTGGCCAGGTTGCCGTAATCCTGCTGGTCTGCGGCCTGACCCTCAATTTTACCACCCAGAACGTAGAGGCTAACTTCAGTCAAAATGCATACACCGGCTTGAGCTGGGATACTTCTGTGCTGCGAAATCTGGGTGTGGTCAATTTTCACCTGCTTGACCTGTACAGCTTTCTCAAGCAAAAAGATGCCAAAGGGTCCCTGGAGAGCGAAGCGCCGCAGCTTAAAGCCTGGATGGGCAGCCACAGTGAGCCCTCAAACCTCAATTTGACCGGTGCGGCCAAGGGCAAGAACCTGATTATCATTCAGCTGGAGGCCACACAGGAGTTTTTGCTGGGCCGTTCAGTCAATGGCCAGGAGGTTACGCCAAATCTGAACCGTCTGACCCAGAGCAGCATTTATTTTGACAACTTCTTCACGCAAATAGGCCAGGGCAACACGTCCGACGCGGAGTTCATGACCCTGAATTCCCTCTACCCCGCGCCAAGCGGTTCTAATTACGTTATGCACGCCAACGACACTTATCAGTCCTTGCCCTGGACGCTCAAGGGGGCGGGGTATCAGGGGGCTTACGCCTTCCATGCCAATACGCCGCAGTTCTGGAACAGGGCCAACATGTACAAAGTGGAGGGCTTCGACAAGTTCTTCAATGACAGCAATTTCTTCAGGGATGATGAGAATGTGGGCATGGGACTTTCCGATGCGTCCATGTTCCGGCAGGCTTTGACCCAGATCAAGCAGCTGCCGCAGCCCTATTTTTCCTTTCTGATTACGCTCTCAGGCCATTACCCTTATGACATACCGGACAGCAAAAAGACGCTGAACATCCCGGCGGGGGAGTACAGCGGCATGTTCAAAAACTATTTGCAGGCCCAGCATTACGCCGACCAGGCCTTGGGTGACTTTATGAACCAGCTGCAGCAGCAAGGCATTTTGTCCAACTCCGTGGTTGTGGTCTACGGCGACCATTATGGCACCGGCTGGACCAATCAGGACCTGGAAAAGTTCCTGGGCACAAATCAGCCTTTGAGCGATTACCAGTTGAAGGAACTCAACAAAGTCCCCCTTCTGATTCACCTGCCATGGGGGCAGGCTGCTGGGACCAGGCATATCTCTGGCGGAGAAATGGACCTTTTTCCGACCCTGCTGAACCTGCTGGGTGTTGACTCCGGCAAGGAGTTCTATTTTGGCCAGGACCTGTTGAATGCCAAAGACGGTTTTTCCGCCTTTCGGGTTTGGACGCCGGACGGGTCCTTTGCCACCGATGAGGTTTTCTACATCGCCAATTGGGACGGCAAATTTGAGGACGGTACGGCCTATAACAGAAAAACCGGGCAAAAGATCAGCCTCCAGGGCCTGAAGGATGATTATGACCTGGCCGAGTGGGAACTCCACGCCTCGGACCTGATTCTGCAAACCAATTCCCTGCCTCAGCTTATCCCGATAAATCATTAATAGGGGCGGTGTGGCAAACCTGCCACAGGCGTTTCCAAACTGCAACAGCATAAGTTTCCAGAGCGGCAAACGGGTTTTGCCGCTTTTTTGTCCTTCAGGACTTGGAATTGGTGTTGTAAAGTTGCCACGCTGGTATCAGCCAAGGCGCACCACCAGCTATCTCCTCCATTGGCACGGGTTTTGCTGCAAGCTTGTTTAAGGCTACCAAATTGTTGGAGGTGTATGCTTTGACAAAACCAGGTGAGAAAAAACTCGCCCATTTATTCCAACCGGGCAAAATAGGTAAGTTTACAACCAAGAACAGGGTAAAGTACGGGGCCTGCTGCGTATCCAATTACAATACCAGGGACGGATTTATCACAGAACGGGAACTGGCCCGCACCAAGGTAATCGCCGGAACAGGCTGCGGCATTATCACCAACCAGGGGGCTTACCCGGACCCCAAGGGTGAAGGCAAGGCCTACTTTCGCCAGATTGCTCTGTTCGATGACAAGTTTTTGCCCCAATTCGAAAAGATTGCCGGGTACATTCATGACAATGGCGGGGTAGCAATTCAGCAAATCCTGCACGCGGGCCGCTACGGCGGGATTGACCTCGGGTACTGCATCCAGCCCTCAGTAGTGCCGCAGACTTTGCCGCATTTCCGCCCGCCGCGGGAGGTAAGCAAGGAGGAAATCAGGCAAATCGTCAAGGAACACGCCGAGGCGGCAAAGCGGGCTGTCATAGCAGGCTTCGACGGGGTAGAAATCACCAGTTTTATGGGTTATTTGCTGGCCAATTTTAACTCCAGGTTCACCAACCAGCGCAGCGACGAATACGGCGGTTCGGTAGAAAACAGGGGCCGCTTTATGCGGGAACTTATCTATGAGATCAAAAATGCCGTCGGGGACGAACACCCTCTGATAGTGCGTTTGAATGGAGCCGAACTGATGGACCGCTGGGGCGGGAACAGTGAGGACGAGTGTTTTGAATTGATGGAGATGGCAGGGAAGAGCGGCCTGGACATGATCAGTGTCACGGTAGGCTGGCAGGAGGCGCCTGTCTCCTCGATTGGACGCGATGTGCCCCCGGGGCACTGGAACCGGCTGGCGGCCAGGGCCAAAAAATTGCTGCCGGATATTCCTATTGCCTTCGGTGTTAGGCTGCCGGACCCGGTTATGGCCAATGAGTGCATTGAAAAAGGTGATTTCGACTTCTGGGAGGTCTGCCGCCCACTCCTGGCAGACCCGGAATTGGTCCACAAGGCTGCTGAAGACCGCCTGGATGAAGTCAGGCCCTGCCTGGGTGACATGCTCTGCCTTTCCCGGCTGTTCCGCGACTTGCCCTATCTCTGCACCTGCAACCCGGCCCTCGGCCATGAGGTGGAGCCCGAGTACCACATCAAGCCGGCAGCGGTGCAAAAGAATATCATGGTAATCGGGGCCGGCCCGGCCGGAATGGAATTTGCGATAAACGCTGTGAAAAGGGGTCATAGGGTGACGATCTTTGACAAGGGTGACCGCCTGGGAGGCAACCTGGCGTCCTATGCCGCCCATGACCTGGCAAACCCCGAAGATTTGCAGAAACTTCTGGCGCAATACAAGACTATGCAGGAAAAGCTGGGCATTGAGGTCCAGTTGAACACTGAAGTTAACCCCAAGCTGATGCGCAGCATCCTGCACAAGTACGATGTAGCTGTGGTGGCCACCGGGGCCAGAATTGACATGGAAGCGGTTCCCGCTGCCGGCCAAGAGGTAATCAGCGCCCTGGACGCTGCAGGGGGCAAGGCCCATACTGGCAACAAGGTTGTGGTGCTGGGCGGCGGCAAAATCGGCCTGGTCCTGGCCGAGTTCCTCAAAACCCAGGGTGTGGATGTGAGCATCGTCGAAACAGCAAAACGGGTCGGAGAAGATGTGATTCCCTCCTGGAAATGGCGCCACACATCCTGGCTAAGCGGGTTGAAAATTCCGGCACATACCGGGAGCAGGGTGCAAAGGATCGAGGCGGCAGGGGTTGCGGTAATTAATGAAAAGGGTGAAGAGAACTTCCTGGCCGCCGATACGGTGATAGCAGCCGCCCCAAGAAAATCGAACCAGGAGCTGGCCCGGGAACTGGAGTTTATGGTGGACGAGCTGCACATTATCGGGGACGCCGCCTCTCCCCGGGGTTTGTACCAGGCAATCCATGATGGTTACCGCCTGGGAGTGCGGATCTAAAAAAGGGGGAGCGCGAGATGACTACGGCATTGATCGACGCCTTATCAGACCTCGACACATGGCAGGCTGCGCTTGACTCACAGCAAGCTGTGTTTGCGGCCATGCTGCCCGGTGCCAGTATTGGAATTATTCCCAAAAGGGACCTTCAGGCGCCTGGCGGGAAAATGCTGGTGTGGGAAGCGCAGCAGGGCAGAATAGTGGCAGAGGAGCG
Source organism: Bacillota bacterium (assembly GCA_021811155.1). Taxonomy (GTDB): domain Bacteria; phylum Bacillota; class Desulfitobacteriia; order Desulfitobacteriales; family JAJXUE01; genus JAJZPO01. The sequence goes on from JAJZPO010000011.1 coordinate 21,101, forward strand.
GGGCTTTTCCGGCATTCGCAGCGTGGGGGTTGACCTCTTGTTTGTGGCAGACGACGAGGCTATTGAAGCCCTGCGCACCCTCAAAGGCAGTGGGGCTTTGGAGGAGATGAAAGAATTCATCCGCCAGGGCAATATCTTGTTTTATGTCCTGAAGACCAAGGATGACCTGACTGACCTGGGGTTTGAGGAATTCCTTGAGGCTTTGGGCCTAGCCTTTGCGGGCCCTTGCCGTTAAAATTAAATTAAGCCGGGGGGCTGCAAAATGATTTTTTTCAATCCCAGCGGGGCCCCTGAATTGGCCTGCAACGCTTGCGGCTGCCGCTGGTTTGACCGCATGACCAATACCTGTTACGAGTGCGGCGCCGAAGTCCCGGCGGAGGACGTGGCCGAATTCCAGGCTGCCTTGACGGAGTTTCAGCACAAGGCGGAGCAGGTCACTTAAGGGAGTCGGCCTATTGTTTAAACCACCGCCAGGAGGCCGGTTTAGGCCGTTTCGCCGCAAAAAACGGCGTTTTGGCAGGGAAGAGATGAGTCTGATCGAAGCATGTGCTATGCTCAGCGGGAAAGCGAAGAGGCAATGAAAGCAAGGGAGTTGATTTACTTGGAGGATAAGGTAAAACGGCTGGAAAAAGACTGGCGCTCAATGATCTTTATTGCCCATGATTTTTTCCACCGTTGGCGGCAGGTTGTGGAAGAAAGGTATGGAGCGGAAGAAGGGGCAGAGCTGGTCAACCTTTTTTGGCAGGCAGTGGGAGGGGGTACAGGAGAAAGCTATCTGCAGCGGGGACGCGATGTGACAGATCTGGCCCAGGTGGTGAAGGCCATGGCCCGGGCCAGTGAAGTCATGGGAGAAACTGTGCGCGTGGTCAGGGACGGCGAGGAGTACCTGCTGGTCCATGATGCCTGCCCGTGGATCGATTCCTTCCGGGATTATGGCGCACCCGGCCTGTGCCAGGCCGGATGTGACCGCTGGTTCAGCACAGCGGCAAAGACAATTTCGCCGGCGCTTGAGGTCAGGACGGAAAGCTGCCTGGCAGCGGGGGAGAGCAGCTGCACCAGGCGTTACCGGAAGGCAGTAAGGTAGTAAACCGGATTTGTTGGAGAAAATCCTGTAAAAGCCTGAAGAAACGACGATTTTTGTTTCTTCAGGCTTTTGTTTTGCAGAGAAAACCGTTAATCCCTTAATTACTGCGGATTAGCCGTAAATGTATACAACGTGCCGGTAATCTGGTGAATTACAGTACCGTATGTGTTATGCTTAAAAAATCAAGCAACTCCTCGGGGACGTTACCGGGATTCTCAGTAAACAATCCCTGAAACTCTATAGTATGCTCTTCCATATCACCTGTAGTAAGGGTCTGTGCTTACTGCGCAAAGGAGATGGTACTATGACTACGTCCAGCGCAATTGCCCAGTGGGTAGAAGAGAATTTGAGGGTGCCGCCAAGTCATCTCCAAAGGATATCTAAACGATATGATAGGATAGACTTAATGATCCAGTCAAAAAAACTGATGGAGGCAGTGCTGGAGTCCATACCTGTCGGTATAGAAGTGGTCGATGCAAACGGGACAGTGGTATATATTAATAGATGCTTTGAAACGTTATCCGGCATTAACAGGCACACCAGGCTAGGCAAGAATATTTTTAATACCAACCCGACCGGAATTCTGGCGCAAGCGTTAAAAAGTCAAACCGGAATTCATGATGTGTTGACGTTTGCCCGGGAATCCAAGGTTGGAGCCATTGGCAATGCGTCAGCCATCTTTTCGGATGGAAAGTTGATCGGGGCAATAACCGCTCTGAGAGAGGTATCCGAAGTCATACACTTAGCGCGAAAATACGCCCAGGTTATTTATACTCCGCCCAAACTGCCGGAGCAGGAAGTCCCTAAGTATAACTTTTCGGATATCATTGGCAGCTGCAGAGAAACCGCTGAGACTGTCCGACTTGCGAAAAAGGTTGCGACAAGTGATGCAACGGTTCTGTTGGAAGGGGAAAACGGCACCGGCAAAGAGTTATTTGCCCACTCCATTCATGCAGGCAGTTCGCGCTTCAATAAGCCATTCCTGAGAATTAACTGTGCGGCCATTCCCGAAAATCTGTTGGAGAGCGAACTCTTCGGTTACGAGCACGGGGCGTTTACGGGGGCATCAAAGTCCAAGGCGGGTATCTTCGAATTGGCCAACGAGGGCTCATTATTTCTTGATGAGATTGGGGACATGTCTCTTCTCTTGCAGTCAAAGCTGCTGCGCGTATTACAGGAGCATGAAATCAGGCGCTTAGGCGGTTCCAAAACTATTTCGGTTGATGTGCGGATTATTGCCGCGACCAACCGGGACTTAAAACAAATGGTAGTTAAAGGGGCATTCCGGGAAGATCTATATTACAGGCTGAATGTATTCTCTCTCCGGATTCCTGCACTGCGGGAACGCATTGACGACATTGAAGCATTGAGCCACCATTTCATAGCAAAACATAACCTCAGGTCCAAAAAACACATTGAAGGTATTGAAACCGAGGCTTTGGACGCATTTTACCACCACCGGTGGCCGGGTAACGTCAGAGAACTGGAAAGTGTCATTGAATACGCAATTATTGCGACTGACAACCATATGATCGGTGTTAACGACATTAAGGCAAAAATACCAATTTCGCAGGCGCCCAAGTGTCAAACTGCGCTGTTGACTATTGATGAAATGGAAAGGCGCATGATTGAACGGGCGTTAGAACTCTTCGGAGATAGCATGGATGGCAAGAAACAAGCGGCCGCTGCATTGGGGATATCTGTGGCAACTTTGTACAATAAGCTGAGGAAAAATAGATTAGACGCCTAAACTTTGGCATTTGGCGGAAGACACCCTGTGGTGATGGGTGTCTTTTTTTTGTGGCATGCTTGCGCAGCCGCGTTATTGGCAAGCAGTTAACTTTTTGGCCGGTACAACATTTATGTGTTGCCAAAATTATAATAGTTAGTAAATTCTGAATTTGCCATTATAAAATTTAGAGTGTAAAACTGGCCCAAATGAGAGGTTTTAAGCTGTGTAGGTTCGCAAGGAAATTATAAATTTTAAAATAAGTAACGGGATTATTTAAATATTACGGCTTAACTGCCTCTTCCGGCTTGTGGCACGGATATTGCTTTAGGTAAGGGCATTTGCTAAAGCCGGGCATAAGTGAACGCAAAAGCGTCAATTGCGAATTGGAATTGTGAATTCCAAGTGGTACCAAGGTATGAGAGGAGATGGTTTGACTTGAGTGTGAAGCCCGCAACTAATCAAGAGTATGAATTCTATCATCCCGACCTGTTCGTAATGCCTGAAAACGGGGCAAAGCCCTATCTGTTGGGATACTTGTGCCAAAAGTGCGGCAAAACGTGGTTTCCGAAGGCAGTGCCTTGTCCTGAGTGTTGGTCCGAGGACATAATTCAAATTCCTCTCAGCAGGGTGGGCAAATTGTACAGTTATTCCACTGTCCACGTAGGGCAGAAGGGGATCCAGACTCCCTATGTGATCGGTTACGTGGATTTGCCGGAAAACGTCCGGGTCTTTGCCCAACTTGACATGGAGCCGGCCGAGCTGAAAATTGGTATGGATGTTGAGGTAACCGCCGGCGTAACCCGGGTGGACCCTAACGGGGTAAAAACCGTCAGCTATAAATTCAAGGCAGTTCCAGCCGATTGAAGTGTGAAGTTGGAGGAGAATGGTCTATGAGAAAAGTCTATATTGTTGGCGCCGGCATGACGCCTTTCGGAAAGTTTCCCGACCGGCCTTATTACAATCTCGGCAAACAAGCGGCGCTGGAGGCTATTAAAGATGCCGCCATCGATCACCGGCAGATTCAAGCCGGTTTTGTAGGCAACGTCATGGCAGGCATGGTACCCGGCCAGAAGGTGTTCAAAGAACTGGGTATGACCGGCATGCAAATTGTCAACGTGGAAAACGCCTGTTCCAGCGGCGCTACTGCCGTGAACCTGGGATATTGGGCCGTAGCCAGTGGGCAGTACGATGCGGTGATGGCAGTCGGTACCGAGAACTTGACCGGTAACCGCTCCGGCGGCACTGCCCTTGCCCCCGACCCGGACGACATTGAAGGTGTTCAGGGAGCGGTAATGCCTGGCATCTACGCCATGCGGGCCCGCCGTTATATGGAGGAGTATGGCATAACCCCAGAGGATTTGGCGCTGGTGGCGGTTAAGAATCATAAACACGCCTCACTGAACCCGTATGCCCAATTCCGGAACTTGGTAACGGTGGAAGAAGTATTAGCTTCCCGGATGATAGCTGAGCCGTTTACTTTGCTGCAGTGCTGCCCGGTGGCGGACGGCGCTGCCGCAGTGGTGCTCTGTTCCGAAGAGAAGATGAGGGAACTGGGAGCCAAAGGTGTCCAAATCAATGCTTCAATTTTGGTGTCAGGCAAATACAAGACCGAACCCGGCGACATGACAGTGCCGGAAATATCCGAGCGGGCGAGCCGCTTGGCTTACAGCATGGCCGGATTGGGACCCGAAGACATTAATCTGGTTGAGTGCCATGATGCCTTTACCATTGCAGAAATTCTGTATTACGAGGTTTTGGGATTTTGCGGCAGGGGTGAAGGGGTTGGCTTGCTGCGGAGCGGGGCAGTGGAGTTGGGCGGCAAGGTCGTATTCAGTCCTCGCGGCGGCCTGATGTGCATGGGGCATCCGCTTGGCGCCACCGGGGTGGCCCAGATCGTAGAAGCCGTGTGGCAGCTGCGCGGGGAGGCGGGGGCCCGCCAAGTGCAGGGGGCCAAAGTGGCTATGACCCACGTGACAGGTGGGGGTGTGTCCGGCATGGACAACGCCGCCTGCGGGGTTCACATCCTGACAGTGTAAAGACTCAGGAAAGGAGACCTGTGCGATGTCAATCAGAAACAGGGTTGCTGTTGTGACCGGCTCAGGCAGCGGAATTGGCGAGGTTATTGCCAAGTCGTTGGCGCGGGAGGGAGCCAGGGTGGTTGTCAACGACGTCAACTCCGAACAGGCCGGGCGGGTGCAAGCTGACATAGTTAAGGCCGGGTACGAAGCCATAGCTGTGACTGCTGATGTCTCCAAACAGAGCCAGGTTCAGGATATGTTCAAGACAGCTCAGACCGCCTTCGGCCGCGTTGACATTCTCGTTAACAATGCGGGCATCGCCAAGGACAGGGGGCTGATGAAGCTGTCCGAGGCAGACTGGGACAGCGTGATCGCTGTCAACCTTAAGGGGACGTTTCTCTGCAGCCAGGCGGCCGCAGCCTATATGCGCGAACAGAAGTACGGCAGAATCATCAATATTTCCTCCCGGGCCTGGTTGGGCTGGCCCGGCCAGGCTAATTACGCCGCTTCCAAAGGGGGAGTGGTCAGCCTGACGCGCACTCTGGCGCTTGAGCTGGCCAAATATGAGATTACCGTTAACTGTATTGCTCCGGGGATAATTGATACGCCGCTGTTCCACACCTTGCCGGAGGAGGCGGTTGCCAATTTAATGAGAGCGCAGCCCATGGGAACGATTGGCAAAGCGGCAGATATCGCCTATGGTGCAGAGTTTTTCGCAGCGGATGAATCAAACTATGTTACCGGCCAGGTTATCTTTATTTGCGGCGGCAAGAGCGTGCTAAGTTCGCTGTCTGTGTAGCGGCAAACAGGCTCGTAAAGGAGGGTATTTAAGGTGCGTTTTGACCAGCGTGTGGCGATGATAACCGGATCCGGCAGCGGCATCGGCGAAGGGATAGCCAAGACTTTGAGCGCGGCTGGAGTTAAAGTCGTGATTAATGATCTGGACGATCAGAAGATCGAGCGCGTTGTGGGCGAAATCAAAGCTGACGGAGGGACGGCAACCGGAATCAGGGCCGATGTCACAAAGCTTGACGAGGTCGAGGCAATGTACGCAAGCATTGTCCGGGAGTTTGGCCAAATCGATATTTTGGTGAACAATGCCGGCATCGCCCGTGACAAATCGATCAGGAAAATGAGCGAGGCAGATTGGGATGCGGTCATTGACGTCAATCTGAAAGGGGTTTTTCTTAACTGCAAGGTAGCCTCGGAGTACATGCGGGAGCGCAATTACGGCAGAATCATCAATATTTCGTCCCGGGCCTGGTTGGGCTGGCCCGGCCAGGCAAATTACGCCGCTTCCAAAGGGGGAGTAATCAGCCTCACCCGAACGCTGGCCCTGGAACTGGGCAAGAAGGGGATTACTGTAAACTGCATTGCCCCCGGCATCATTGAAACCGCTTTGTGGCACTCCCTGCCGGAAGACGCTAAAGCCAGGCTCCTCAAAGCCCAGCCAACCGGCAAGATTGGTTCACCCAAAGACATTGCCAACGCGGCAGCTTTCTTTGCAGCCGACGCAGCCGGTTATATTACCGGACAAACAATGTTTGTCTGCGGCGGCAAGAGCCTATTTGCGAATCTGGGCTAAAGCCCGGATTCGCAGACGAAAGGGAAGTGCGACGATGACAGAAGCCTCACACAGCCTCTTTGACAGTCTGCGAGTCCTGGAACTGGCTGGGGAATTGGGCGCTTATACCGGCAAGCTGTTCGCCGACCTGGGCGCGGATGTGATCCGGATCGAACCGCTGGCCGGGGATCCGACCCGCCAACGCCGGCCGTTCTTTCAAGCTGCCGCCGGCAGGGAAAACAGTCTTCGCTATCAATACTTAAATACCAACAAAAAGGCCATGGCCCTGGACTTGACGGACCCGGCAGCCGGCGAGATTTTGCGCAGGCTAATCAGGACGGCGGATTTATGCCTTGAAAGTTATCCGCCGGGGTATCTCGACCGGCTGGGATTGGGGTATGAGAACCTGAGCCAAATAAACCCGAGGCTGGTGCACACGGCCATTACGCCCTATGGGCAGTCCGGTCCGTACAAGGACTATCCCTACAGCGACCTGACAAGCTTGGCCATGGGTGGGATGCTGTACCTGGCGGGCATCGAAGCGGAGAAACCGGCCCGTGTACCGGATAATCAGTCGTTCTTTCAGGCCGATTTGTACGCTGCCTACGCCAGCATTGTGGCCCTTTATCACGCTGACGCAACGGAAGAGGGACAGTTTGTCGACGTTTCCATCCAGGAAAGCGTTACAACAGCTCTGGAAAATGCAATTCAGACCTATGACCTGGAAGGGCGGATTCGCCGTGCAGCCGGTTCAGTGGAGGCGGGTTATGGCGCCTACGCCTGTCAAGACGGTTATGTGTATGTTATGGCGGCTATGGGGCGCAATGCCTACCTGTGGGATCCTTTGGTCCAGTGGATGGCGGAGAAAAATATACCTGAGGCGGAAATTCTCGCAGAGGACAGATGGAAGGACCCGGAATACCGCAAGCTGGAAGAGGCCAAAACCACTTTTAAACGCATATTTGAGACATTTTCCAGGCAGTATCGCAAAGAAGAGCTGTACGAGGAAAGCCAGAAGCGCAAGGTTGTGATCTACCCGGTCAATTCAGCCAAGGACGTGCTGGAAAACCCCCAACTGGCACACAGAAGCTTCTTTAAGCACATGTACGTGGCTTCTTTGGGCAGCAACCTCTGCTATCCGGGCGCTCCGTATGCTCTGGAAAAGATGGTTTGGCAGCTGAGGGCTCCGGCTCCCGTTTTTGGCCAGGACACAGCAGGAATCTTAGGGAATTTAGGGTATGGTCCGGAGGAGATCCAAGCCTTGGTGGAACGGGGTGTTGCTTATGTCAGGTAAACTGCCTTTGGCTGGCATAAGAATTGCGGATTTTTCCTGGGTGGGGGCAGGGCCGATTACTACCCGTTTGCTGGCCGAATTCGGAGCGGAAGTTATCAGGCTGGAGTCGCAAAAGAGACCGGAAATTCTCAGGTTGACGGGACCTTATAAGGACGGGATTGCCGGGATTGAACGCAGCGGTTATTACAGCGTGCGGAATCCAAACAAAAAGAGCATTGACATTGACATGAACCATCCCAAGGCCAGGGACCTGGCGGTGAAGCTGATTCAGCAGAGCGACATCGTGATCAATAATTTTACCCTGGGAACTATGGAAAAATGGCATCTCGGTTACGAAGAAGTCAAACAGATCAAACCGGATATTATTTATGTCACCATGCCGATTCAAGGCTCCACCGGGCCGCATCGCAATTACATGGGTTTTGGGGCCACCATGAATGCCCTGGTGGGAATTAATCATCTGAGCGGCTTCCCGGACAAGGAACCTTTCGGTAGCGGGACCAATTATCCGGATCATGTTCCCAATCCGACCCATACTGCGTTTGCCATTATTGCCGCACTATGGCATCGCAGAAGAACAGGGGAAGGACAGGCAATCGAAGTAGCGCAGACTGAGGTGGCCTTAAATGTCCTGCCCACGGCCATTATGGATTATGCTGCCAACAACCGGATTGAGGCGCGAATTGGCAACAGAGATCTCAATGCGGCTCCTCATGGAGTGTATCAAACGCTCGGCAGCAGGCGGTGGATCGCCATCGCTATTTTCACTGACACTGAGTGGGCGGCGCTGACAGAGGTCATGGGCCATCCGGCTTGGACGGAGGATCACAGGTTTGCCACCCTCACCGGACGCTTGGAGCACCAGGACGAACTGGATAGGTTGATCGAGAACTGGACCAGTCAACAAGAACCGTATCATCTCATGGAGAGATTGGCAGGGGCCGGCATCCGGGCCGGAGTTGTCCAGAACGCCAAGGATCTCCTGGAGGATCCCCACCTCCACGCGCGCGGCTTTTGGATCTACCTCAATCACCCGGAGATGCGCCGACATGTGTATAATAACTCTCCGTTTCGGCTCTCCAGGACGCCGACGCAAATAAGCACACCGGCGCCTTTGCTGGGGCAGCACACGGATGAAGTGTTGCGGGATGTTCTGGGCTTGAGTCAAAGGGAAATTGACCAACTCAGGCAAGAAAGGGTAATCGGCTGAGACCGGCCGCGAGAGAGGGATAGCTATGGACTTTTCCTTACCTGAAGAGCTCCTCCAGCTCAAAGCGATGGTGCGAAAATTTACCGAACATGAGTTGTTCCCTTTGGAGAAAACCGTGATCGAGCGGGAAGCCGGCAGAGGTCTTACTGATCTGCCGGCATTACCTCCCGAAGACGAGACAAGGCTCATGCAGCGGACAGCAGAACTAGGGCTCTGGGGCCTTGACGTTCCGGCACAGTTTGGAGGGCAAGGTCTGGGCGCTTTAGCCAAAACGGTGGTTGTGGAAGAGCTGAACAGGTCGATCGTGCCTTTCACCCTGCCGCCGGATGCTCCGAATCTGAATTTCCTGTTAGAAGCCTGCAGCGAGGAGCAGTTCGAAAAGTATTTGATTCCGTATGCCAAGGGAGAAAAACTGTCCGCCTTGGCGCTCACTGAACCCAATGCCGGGTCCGACGCGGGAGCCATCCAGATGAGAGCTGACTTCATTGACGGACACTGGCTATTGAACGGCAGCAAAATGTTTATCAGTTACGCCCGGAAGGTAGATTTCTTTATTGTAATAGCGGTGTCGGATCGGCAAAAGGGCAAACGCGGCGGATTCACTGCATTTCTGGTTGATCAGGGCGCTCCGGGACTGCACATTATGCGCAATGTCAACACCATAGGCGAAATGCTGACTTATGAGCTCGTTTTCGAAGATCTTGAACTGGACCCGGGGCAAGTCCTGGGCGAGCCGGGTCAGGCTTTCATACCGCTGCAAAACCGCTTAGGAGTTAGGCGCCTGGAACTGGCGGCACGATGCTTGGGGTATGCGGACAGGCTGATTCACCTGATGATTGAGCAAGCCAACGTCAGGCAGACCTTCGGCAAGCCCTTGGCAGACAGGCAAGCGGTGCAGTGGTGGATATCCGATTCATTGATGGAGCTGCATGCGGCTCGCCTGATGACCTATCATGCCGCCTGGAAGGCGGACCAGGGCGCCAGGGATCTGCGCCAGGAAGCTGCCATGGTTAAAGTGTTCGCCACAGAAATGCTTGCCAAAGTTGCCGACCGGGCTATTCAGGTTCACGGTGGGATGGGGCTCAGCAAGGAACTGCCAATTGAATACATTTACCGGCTGGCGCGAATTTTCCGGATTGTCGAAGGTCCCTCAGAAATCCACAGGTGGCTGTTAGCAAGGGAAACTTTCAAGCAAGGGAAACCCTATGACATGTTCCGGCTATAACCAGAAGGGAGAAGGTTATTTATGGGTGTTTTGTTCAGCAAAGAAGGTCATGTGGCTTATGTTACGTTAAACAGGCCCGAGGCGCTGAATGCCTTGGACCCGGAGTCGTGGCAAGAACTGCATCAGATTTGGCGGGGAATCAGGGAAGACCGGGAAATCCGGGTAACTGTTCTCACCGGCGCCGGTGACCGCGCTTTTTGCACCGGCTCAGATCTGAAAAAGACGCTGTCCCCCCAAGAAAGTCTGGCGTCGACTTATTTTGATGAAGAGAATTTGTTGGCCCCCATGGAAATGTGGAAGCCGATAGTTTGCGCCATCAACGGCTACGCCATAGGGGGCGGCCTGGAAATGGCTCTTGCCTGTGACATCCGCATTGCATCTACACAAGCCAGTTTTGGCTTGTCCGAAGTAAAGGTTGGCAGCCTGCCGGGTTTGGGGGGGACGCAGCGCTTGGTACGTGCTATTCCCAGGGCAATTGCCATGAAGATGCTTTTGACCGGGGACAGGATCGATGCCCAGGAGGCTTATCGCATTGGACTGATAAGCGACATGGTTGAACCTGATGCGCTGATGGACAAAGCTAAAGAGATTGCAGCCAAGATTGCCGGAAATGCTCCTCTTTCTGTCAAGGCGGCCAAACAAGCGGTCGTTGTGGGATCGGATCTCCCGGTCAAGCAGGGCTCAACTCTCGAAAACCTGTTATGGGGACTGTTGCGTGATACTGAAGACCGTATTGAAGGCAGGAGAGCTTTCGCAGAAAAGAGAGCTCCAGAGTACAAGGGAAAATAATCCTTTCTCAGCAGCGTTAAGGCAAGCAAATCACCGGTTGGAGCCCCAACCCACAGCCGGTTAAAACTATCCAAGCGCCGACTGATTAAATGGAGAATGGGGCCAAGTTTAAGCAAAAGTCAGAAAATTAGGAAAATATCAGGACCGAGTTTTCCCGTTGCTTATGAACATGGGGTCCTGCAGGAAGGGAGGGAGCGCTTTGAGAACCTGATAACAGGGCATACGCACTTCTCTGCGGTGCAATTGCCGGAGTCACAGGACAGCCAGAGTCACAAAGGACAGGTTGAAGAAAGGGGTTAGAACATGAGTCAAGTATCCATTGGCGCACGGCTTAATCGTTTGCCGGTTACAAGAACCCATAAGTTCCTGATAGCTGCAACAGGCCTAGGCACTTTTTTCGAAATGTATGATATTCTGCTTGCAGCTACCCTGGCAATGGTTCTGACAAAGGAATTTCATCTAAGCGCCGTTACATTGCCGCTGGTGATGGGTTCGGGTTTCCTGGGCATGTTCATTGGTTGCCTCGTGTTGGGCAGCCTGGGTGACCGCAGAGGACGCAGGTCGCTGTTTATGATTTCCCTGGCGGTTTACTCTGTATTTACCTTAATTGGCGCTTTCAGCGTCAGCGCTTCCATGCTGATTGTCTCGCGTTTTATCGCGGGGATCGGCTTGGGGGTGGAGTTCCCGGTCGTTGATACTTACCTGGGCGATATGCTCCCGGCGCGCTACCGTGGGGTGGGAACAGCCGTGGCGCTGACGATCGGTACCTGCGGCTATTCGACTGTCGGTTTTCTGTCGCGGGTGTTGGTGCCCGCTCATCCTCTGGGCTGGGACGGCTGGCGCTGGTTGTTTGTGCTTGGTTCTTTAGGCGCGGTTATTGTGTGGACTATGCGCAGGCACCTGCCGGAGTCTTCGAGGTGGCTGGAATCTGTTGGCCGGGTTGACGAGGCAGAGGCAATCACCAGGAAAATGGAAGAGGAAGCGCTGGCAAAGCTGGGCGGGCGTCCGCTGCCGACACCTTCCAGCGAGGAAGCGGTGGTTGCCAGGAAGCTGCCCTGGACCTATATGTTCCACCGTACCTACAGGGGCAGGGTTGCGGTTCTCTGGATCCTGGAAATCTTTCAGACGGCGGGTTTCTACGGCTTTGCTACCATGGTGCCAATGGTATTAGTGGCAAAGGGGTTTTCCATAGTAAACTCATTACTTTATACCGGACTGTCTTTTCTCGGTTACCCGGTAGGCGGAATTATCGCGACTGCGCTGGCGGAGAGAATTCAGCGCAAGTGGTTAATTGTCGGCAGCACCTTCATTATAGGACTCTTCGGCATGCTTCTCGCCTTTGCAAACTCAACCGTGCCGATTGTAATCTATGCTTTCATAGTGGTAGTTGCGGGTTCGGGGTTAGGAACCGGACTTCATATTTTCCAGGCTGAAATTTTCCCGACTGCTATAAGGTCAACAGCCACAAGTGTTTCTTATGGTCTTAGCCGCTTGGCCGCCGGAGCCCTGCCGTTCATTCTCGTACCGCTGCTCAAAAGCCGTGGGCCTGTCGCCATGCTGACCGCGATAACCATTTCAATGCTGATAGTCATTCTTGATATTGGCATTTTTGCACCGAAGACGACCGGCCGGGCACTCGAATCACTGAATGTGGTAGATTAGACTGAAAATTTCTGAGACAAATTGAGTTTGCCTAAGGCATCCTGGGAATTGAGCTCCCCAGGGTGCTATTCTTTTTTTCACATAAAACTCTTATCTGCATAGTCAGCGTCGGATGAGAGCGGTCGTAAGCTGAAGGATGAGAATTCTCGGCGCTAATGCCGCCACTATATTTGGCTGGTCAGCTTAAGCTCGTCCGGTGACTGGGATGTCAACCCTCAATATATCGGTACTGTTGGCTTGTGTATTCTGCTATTTGCGGTGATAAATCGTCAACTGGGCAGTGAATCTACTGAATTTAGCCATCAGGTATGTTATGCTCACAGGTGAATAGTTTCTCATTAAGACCGGGTGGCAGCACATGAAAAAGATTGAAAGCAATATCCTTGATTCAATCCATGACGGGGTAATGGTGGTGGACACCGATTCCACCATAGTGTACGCCAATCCGGCTTATACCCGCAGTTTCGGTGTGCCTGTAAACAAAGTGCTGGGCCGGAAACTATCAGATATCGAAGCCAACTCCAGGGTACTGGAGGTGCTGCGCACCGGCAAACCGATCGTGGACGATCCCTCCCACGTTGAATCTGTGGGAATTGACATTGTGGCCAACATTACCCCCATTTATCAAGCCGGTACAATGGTGGGGGCTGTGGCTGTTTTCCGGGATGTAACCGAGGTAATGGTGCTCAAGGACCTGACTACCCGTTACTTTTCTGAACTGCAGCAGCTCAGAACACAACTTTTGTCTATGGATAACCTGGTGCTGGACAGTCCGCAGATGCTGAGGGTGGTGGAACTGATTCAGCGGGTGGCCATGGTGGACTCAACGGTCCTGATAACCGGTGAGTCGGGCGTGGGCAAGGAAATGGTGGCAAAACTGATTCACCGCACCAGTGAACGCAAAGACGGTCCCCTGGTAGTCATCAACTGCGGCGCGATTCCGGAAAACCTGCTGGAGTCTGAACTTTTCGGTTACGAGAAAGGCGCCTTTACAGGGGCCAATCCCCAGGGCAAGCCGGGCATGCTGGAGGTGGCCAGTCATGGGACTTTGTTTTTTGATGAAATCGGGGAAATGCCTTTGAGCCTTCAGGTCAAGCTGCTGCGGGTGTTAGAGGAACAGCGCTTCACGCGGGTTGGCGGGGTCAGGCCGGTGGAGGTTGATGTACGTTTCTTGGCTGCAACAAACCGGGATTTGATGTATATGGTTAAGCAGAAAACCTTCCGGGAGGATTTGTTTTACCGCCTCAACGTGGTATCTGTGAACATTCCCCCTTTGCGGGAGAGGAAAAAGGATATAGCCAGGCTGGTCCGGGTCTTTCTCCATAAATTTAATCTGAAGTACCACCTCAATAAAAGAATTACGCCGGAAGTTATCCGCTATTTTGAAGACTCTTACAGCTGGCCGGGCAATGTAAGAGAACTGGAAAATATAGTTGAGAGGATGGTTGTATCATCACCAAACGAAACCATAACCCTCGGGGAAGAGGTTCTGACAGATTACTTCACCCGGCCGGGGAGTGAGGAAGCGCGCGTCGTGGTCAGCGGGCTGATGGATATCAGGCAGGCCCGGGCCCTGTTGGAACGCGACCTGATTCAAAAGGCTATGGAGGTCTGCGGTTCGACCCGGAGCGCGGCCAAGGCGCTCGGGATGGACCACTCAACCGTGGCAAGGAAAGCCAAAAAATATGGCTATGAGCGGGTAATGGCTGAAGATTAATTTGGGTTTTTTCGGTACTGAGAGACAAAAGAGCCTGAATGTACTGATTTCCGATGGGAGGTGGCAGTGTTGCCTTGGTTTGAGGAGCTGGGTGAAGTTCTGAATGTGGTGCACAACGGTGTCATAGCCATTGATGCCGGGGAGCGGATTATGATCTATAACCGTCAGGCGGAGAGCATGCTAGGGGTTCCAGCCGGTCAGGCCATAGGCAAAAAGATTACTTCAGTTCTACCCACTTCGGAATTGCCGGCAGTTCTTGCCAGCGGCCAGTCCCAGTTTGGCCAGAAGATGAGGCTGAACCAAGGCGTCACTGTGCTGACTAACCGCTCCCCGATTATCAAGGATGACCAAGTGGTAGGAGCCATTGCGGTATTTCAGGACTTTTCCGAGCTGGAGTCCCTGGCTTTAGAACTGTGCCAGGTTCGCGAGCTGAACAAAGAATTGGAGGCCATACTGGAATCCTTCTATGACGGCATCGGTATCATCGCCGGAGACGGCACTTTGCTGCGGGTGAACACCAGCTATGAAAGAATTACCGGTTTGTCCAGAGAGGAAAACGGGGTGGGCCGCAATGTCAGGGAACTGCAGGATGACGGGACGGTCTCTCAGGCGGTGGCCCTGCTCGTCCTGAGCCAGAAGAAGCCCATAACAATCAAACAACGTATCAAGACAGGCAAGGAAGTATTGATTACCGGCAGCCCCGTCTTTAACGAAAACGATGAGATCTTTCGGGTGGTCTGCAATATCAGGGATATGACTGAGCTAAACGTCCTGCGGGAACAGATTGAGAGCGCTCAACTTCAGAACCGGCGTTACGCCGACGAGATCCAGGCCCTAAGGTCACGCCTCCTGCGCCATGAGGATTTTGTGTTTCGCAGCGCTGTCATGGAGAAGGTTTTTAAGCTGATTGACAGGGTGGCCGGTGTCAATTCCCATGTCTTAATCACCGGCGAATCCGGTGTAGGCAAGGAAATCGTGGCCAGGCTCATCCATGAGTTCAGTCCCAGGGTCCGGGGACCATTTCTGCAGATCAACTGCGGGGCAATACCCGAAAGCCTGCTGGAATCGGAACTTTTCGGCTACGAAGAAGGCGCTTTTACCGGGGCGCGCAGCGGCGGCAAAAAGGGCATCTTTGAACTGTGCCAGGGCGGTACCCTGCTGTTGGATGAGATTGGCGAGCTGCCCATGAGCATGCAGGTGAAACTGCTCAGGGTACTGCAGCAGCAGGAGGTTTTCAGTCTGGGGGCCATTCGGCCGGTAAAGCTTGACGTACGGATTGTAGCCGCAACCAATAAAAATCTGGAAGAGATGGTGGCACAGCATTCTTTCCGGGCTGATTTGTTTTACCGTCTGAACGTGGTGCCCATTCATATACCGGCCTTGCGCGAACGGGTCCCCGATATTGTGCCCCTTGCTCTTTACTTCCTGGAGGTTTTTAACGGCAAGTACAAGAGTAACAAGCGTTTCGAGCCCGAAGTCCTGAGCGCCCTGGAGAGGTATTCCTGGCCCGGAAACGTACGGGAGCTGGAAAATCTGGTGGAGCGATTGGTTGTGGTCAGTGAGGACGAGGTACTGACCCTGAAGCATTTGCCCGCAGGCTTCAGCCTTCCCGAGCACCAACCTTTAGTGATCCAGGTTAATGAGCCGATGTCTTTCCAGGACGCGGTGGAGGTATTAGAGAAGGAATTGCTCAGAAAAGTCCTGCAGATCTACCCCACCACACGGCAAGCCGCCAGGCTCTTGGGGGTATCACATCCCACGGTCATCCGTAAAATGCAAAAATACCGGCTGAGAACCGGGTGACATAAGAAAGGCTTACACTTGGGGACGTCTTAAAAGCAATTTTTTGAGACGTCCCCATATGTGTTTTGTGGGCGAAAAGGGAACCGTCCGGGCAGCGGTAAATCCGCGTGGCAACACGGTACGTATTCGTACCATGTACTTGACTGAAGGTGCTGGACTTTTTGCTGTATCACTGTCCGGGACGGTAAACTGCTGTACCGCAAGCAGACTGTGCACATCCAGTTTCCCATGGCGTTATTGACTGTTAACACCCTGTTTCCTGCCATACACCCGCCTTTTTTGCTCCCTTGCTGGGGAAATGGCCCGGAATCGGACAAATAGGAACTGATCTTGCATATAGATTACGTGATATCTTTGAAAAGCAATCGGAGGTGATTTTTGTGCAGGACTTTGATTACTGGGAACCAGACAGCCTGGCGGAAGCGGTAACCATTCTCTCGGCGCTTAAGGGACAGGCATTTCCTCTCGCAGGGGGAACTGATCTGCTGCCAAAGCTGCAGAAAGGCCAGGTGAGCGGTTCGGGTGTGGTAAACCTGAAGCATGTCCCCGAACTGGCAGGTCTGGGCATGGAAAGAACAAGCCTGAGGATTGGGGCCTTGACTACTGTAAGCAGCCTGTTGGCAAACAAGGAGGTCTCCACTTATTTTCCGGCGCTGGCCGGAGCCGCCAGGGCTTTGGGGACGCCTCAAATCCGCAACCTGGCCACTGTGGGCGGCAATCTCTGCAATGCATCCCCCGCGGCAGACTTGGCGGTTGTCCTGCTGGCCTATGAGGGGCGCTTCAAGCTGGCAGGTCCGGGAGGTGCCAGGACTTTGGCGGCGCAGGATTTCTTCATCGGGCCCGGGCAAACAGCGCTGACCCAGGGAGAAATTCTCACGGCGGTGGAGATTGATATTCCGCCTCTGCACAGCCGCAGCGCATTTTTAAAGCATGGTTTGCGCAAAAGCCATGAAATCGCCCTGGTCAATGCTGCTGTGCAATTGACGCTTGAGAGCGGCACAGATAAGATTGCTGCGACCAGGATTGCCCTGGGCGCAGTGGCGCCTACCCCGCTGCGCGTCCGGACAGCCGAAGCGGTTCTGGTTGGGACCCGGGGCGGCAGCGCTGCCTGGGATGAGGCGGCTGAAAAAGTCATGGCGGCCGTTGCGCCCATCGACGATATCCGCAGCACAGGCGCTTATCGCAGGCATATTGCCGGAGTATTGACGCGAAGAGCATTACACGAGGCTTGGGGGGAAGCTTATGAAACTGCCAATCACGCTTAAAGTTAACGGGGAGAGTTACCGTTTGGATGCGGAGGCAAAACGGACTTTGCTCGATGTGCTCAGGGAGGACCTGGCCTTGACCGGCACCAAAAAAGGGTGCGGCGCCGGTGAGTGCGGAGCCTGTACTGTGCTGATGGACGGCAAGCCGGTAAATTCCTGTCTCGTGCTGGCCGTGGATGCCTCAGGCAGGGAGATCACCACCATCGAAGGGGTAGGCGGACTCGATGGGCTGAGCCCCGTCCAGGAGGCTCTTGTGGACCATGGCGCCGTTCAGTGCGGCTATTGCACCCCTGGCGTAGTCTTGACGGCCAAAGCGCTGCTTGACAGCAACCCGCACCCTACGGAAGCAGAAGTCAGGGAAGGACTGAGCGGCAATCTCTGCCGCTGCACCGGATACGTGAAGATCGTTGAAGCCGTTCTGGCTGTCAGCCGCGCTTCGGAAAGGAGGGATTGAAAGATGAGTTATGCCATTGTGGGCCAGAGGGTGAGAAGGGTGGATGCGCGAGAAAAGGTTTCAGGCCGGGCGGTGTATACCGGCGACCTGAATCTGCCCCATATGCTGGTAGGCAAGGTGCTGCGCAGTCCCCATGCCCATGCCAGGATCCTCAGCATTGATACCTCGAAGGCCCGTTCCCTGCCTGGGGTCAAAGCGGTTCTTACCTGGGAGGACACGCCGAAAATCCTCTGGAACAGCGCCGGGTTTCCCCCATCCCCTGGCGCGGTCCTGATGGAAGACCAGTATATCCTCACGGACAAGGCACGCTATGTGGGAGATGCTGTCGCAGCCGTGGCGGCGGTGGATGAGGATACAGCCGAGCGGGCGTTGGAACTGATTGAGGTAGAATATGAAGCGCTGACCCCTGCTATGGATGTGGAGGCAGCCATGGCTGAGGGAGCGCCGCTCATTCACAGCGCGGAAAAAAACGTGGCGGCACACATGCCGGTTGTGATCGGGGATGTGGAAGAGGGGTTCAGGCAGGCTGACTTTGTGTTCGAAGACCGGTATTACGTCCCCAAAGTGTACCAGGTGACCATGGAGCCCTGCGGGGTTGCGGTGGCAGCGCCTGACATCGACGGCCGTATCACCATCTGGACCTCCACCCAGATGCCCCACCTGGTACGCGGTATCACCGCGCATGCCCTGGGTTTGAAGACGGGTAAGGTGCGGATTATCAAACCGCCTGTGGGAGGAGCGTTCGGCAGCCGGCTGGGCGTGGTGAACGAGCCTGTCGCCGCCCTGCTGGCACTGAAGTCAGGCTATCCTGTGATGCTTAAATATACCAGGGAAGAGTCTTTTCTGGGGACAGAATCCAGGCATCCCATCACCATGGTCTTAAAAACCGGGGTGAAAAAGGATGGGAGTTTTACCGCCCGGCAAATGACAGCCTATATTGACGGCGGCGCCTATGCCACCCACACGCCTTCTTTCGCGGGGCCGGTGGCGGGGTGGTTTTTGGCCATGTACAAGTGCGCCAACATCAAGGTCGACAACTATTCCGTCTACACCAACAGCACCCAGTGCGGCGCCTTCCGCGGTTACGGCAATCCGCAGGTGGTGTTTGCCGTGGAGTCCCAGGTGGATGACATAGCGATGGCTTTAGGGCTTGATCCCCTGGAGATCCGCCGCAAGAACCATCCGTGTGAAGGCGAGGTCTGGACCTGGTCCGGTTGGGAAATTGAAAGCTGCGGCCTGGAGGAAGCCATTGAGCGCGGCGCCAAGGCGATCGGTTGGGATACGAAAAGAAACGGGCAGGCAGTCCCGTCCGGGACCAAGAAACGCGGTGTGGGCATGGGGTACATGATGCATGTCAGCGGGGCCAGGCCCATGCTGCACGAAACTTCGGCCGCTGTAGTGAAGATTAATGAGGACGGCAGCGCCAATCTCATTTTCAGCAATTCGGATGTCGGCCAGGGGAGCGGCACAGCCCTGACCCAGGTGGCCGCGGAGGAACTGGGGCTGGCCTATGAGGATGTGATGATCACCAAGACGGCTGATACAGATGTGGCTGGATTTGACATCGGCAGCCACGCCAGCCGCCAAGCCTACTCAGGCGGCAACGCTGTCAGAAAGGCTGCTGCGGCGGCCAGGGAGAAGCTCCTGACCATGGCTGCGGAAATCCTCCAGGTGCCGGTTGAAAACCTCACTGTGGAAAACGGAGTGGTCCTGACCCGGGAAGGGGAGGAAAAATCCATCAGCGTGGCAGAAGTTTCGCACAAGGCTCACTTTGGCAGCCACGGCCATCAGATCATCGGGGTCGCCAGCGAGGAGCCTGAGGGCAACCCGCCGGTTTATGCCGCCCAGTTCGCGGAGGTGGAGGTGGACACAGAGACCGGAGTGGTGGAGGTGCTGAAGGTTGTGGCCGCTCACGATGTGGGTACTGCCATCAACCCAACGCTGGTGGAAGGGCAGATTCAGGGAGCGCTGCAGCAGGGAATCGGTTATGCGCTGACGGAGGAATACCGTTATGACCCTGCCAGCGGTCGTCCCCTCAACGCAAACCTGGCAGATTATAAAATACTGACAGCTATGGATATGCCTGAGGTAGAGACCATTCTGGTGGAGGCTTCCTGCCGGACCGGGCCGTTTGGCGCCAAGAGCGTCGGGGAATCGGGCCTGGTGGGGACGGCGGCAGCAATTGCCAATGCGGTCTTTGATGCCACCGGCATCCGCTTCAGAGAACTGCCGATAACGCCGGAAAAAGTGCTGGCAGCTTTACGGGCCCAGGAAAAGTAATCTGAGAGTTTTGGCCAAGCCAACCAGACCCTGGTTGGCTTGGTTGGTACATTGGCGTACCAGCGGGGGGCGCCTGGCCACGGACCGGAGCTTGGTGCAGGCGACTTCACCCCATTTTTCCACCTGGCGCAGGAACAGGTGAATTCCGGTAAATCGATGTACCAGAGGCCGAAGTTGACAGGACCGGCATTTCCAGGTTTCTGCCGGAATAATCTGTGGTGAGTGGTAAATCGGTGTACCATGGTTTTCTTCCCGCCTGCCGGAGTACAGACAGCTCAAAGCTGTTTTCCTGCCGTCCAGGCCTAATCTTTGACTGTTTAGGGTGAAAATTGACTCCTATTGCCTATGCGGGAACTGGTTTTGCATTACAAGGCTGGGGCTAAACTTTCTCCGGCCTCATGCCGTGCTGAAATTATTGGTCGCGTCAAGCTAAAGCTTAGGAGGTGCAAAAAGTGTTGCAGTTTGTTGTCCAGGGCAGGGGGGGACAGGGAGCCCAGCGTGCCGGTGAAATCCTGGCCAACCTGTTCTTCCGGGAAGGGAAATATGTTCAGGCCTACGCCACGTATGGCGGAGCCCGCCGCGGTACTCCGGTAAGCTCCTTTATCCGGGTCGATGACAAGCCGATCCGGCTGCGCTGCGATATTGAAAATCCTGACATCATTGTGTGCTTTGATCCCAGCCTGCTGAACGCTGCGCTCTTAAAAGGCACGGGAGCGCATACCCTGGTCCTGATCAATTCGGCCAAACCTGCAGGGTTCTTTTCCCATCTGGGGAATTTCCGGGCCGTTACCATTGACGCCAAGTCAATTGCCCAGGCTAACGGTCTGGGGCGTATCGTCAATTCAACCCTGGTTGGGGCCGTTGTGGGCCTGTTGGGCGAGCCTGGAATTGACGCCTTAACCAGTGTGGTTGCGGACATGAGCCCGGTCAAACAGACGGAGAATGTCGCCGCCTGTCTTGACGGTTTTCGGCTCGTTGCGCAAGGGGGGGCTTTGCATGTCGCAGGTTAACAGAGAAGTGCCGCCGATTTGGACCACGGGTTGGACCGATGTATTGAACACCGGCACCTGGCGCAGCGCCATTCCGGTCCACCGTAAACGTCCCTCGCCCTGCCGCAGCGCTTGTCCTGTGGAAGGGGAGATACCTGTCTGGGTCCAGTTGGCCAGAGAAGAACGCCACCGGGAAGCGTGGCTGACCCTGGCGCTTAATAATCCAATGCCGGCCGTAACCGGGCGCATTTGCCACCATCCCTGTGAGGGAGAATGCAACCGGGGCCGGTATGACGGAGCTGTCTCGATCAATGCCCTGGAACAATTTCTCGGCGACTTGGCCCTGGAGCAGGGCTGGACCCTGCCGGAACCTCAAACCGGTCCGGAACAAAGGGTGGCCGGTCTGGAACAAAGAGTGGCGGTGATCGGCGGCGGGCCCGCCGGTTTGTCCTGCGCTTACCAGCTCCGGCTGAGGGGATACCGGGTGACCGTGTTTGAAGCCAGGCCCGAATTGGGCGGTGTGCTGCGCTATGGAATTCCCCGCTACCGGCTGCCGGAGGCAGTATTGGCTGGGGAAATCCGGCGCCTATTGGCCTTGGGTATCGAGGTTTCCCTTAACCGGCAGGTTACAGCCGCTGATTTGAAGGAGTTGGAAGAGGAATATGCCGCCGTGTTTCTGGCCATTGGGGCGGGTAAGGCCAAACTCCTGCCCCAGTTTCCCGCTGGAGACGCCCGGGTCTTTGACGGCCTGAACTTTCTGGATGCGGTCAATACCGGCAGTTCACCTCGCTTGGGCCGCCAGGTGGTGGTTATCGGCGGCGGCAGTGTGGCCATGGATGCAGCCCGCTCAGCCCGCAGGCTGGGTAGCCAGGTGAAGGTCCTGGCTCTGGAGAGCAAGGGGTCTCTGCCCGCCCAGGCGGACGAAGTGCGCGAGGCCCTGGAGGAAGGTGTTCTGCTCTATGACGGGGCCATGGTACAAGAGATAGGCGGGGAGGGGGAAAGGCTCAGCCTGGCCTGCTGCAAGGTTGTGCTGGACACAGGAGCGCCTCAGGGGGTTCTTCGGCCCGTAGCGCTTCCAGGCACCGGGTTTGCGCTGGAGGCGGACAATATAATCCTGGCTATAGGCCAGGATCCCGACCTGAGCGGCTGGGATGAAAAACTGGGCAGGGACAAGGAGTTATTGGCGGTGGACTTCAGAGGTATGACCAGCCGCCGGGGCGTTTTTGCCGGCGGCGACGCGGCAAGTTATGAACGCTATGTCTCTGCTGCAATTGGCCAGGGGAAAAAAGCTGCCGCCGGAATCGCAGCTTTCCTGAGCGGAGAGGTTTGGTCCGAGGAGCCGGCTATTACAGCGGGCGAGGTCTCTTTCGCAGAAGTCAATACCTTTTATTTCCCTGTGCTCCCAAGGCAAGAGAGGGAGACACTTCCGGTCGAAGCCAGACTGGGGAACTTTGCCGAGGTGAAGGGCGGGTATGGCCGGGCTGAGGCCCAGCTTCAGGCCGAACGCTGTTTTAGCTGCGGCCAGTGTCTGGAATGCGACAATTGCTACTATTTCTGCCCGGATATGGCAGTGGTCAAAGATTCCTCCCTGGCGGAACATTACCGTGTGCTGGACCAGTATTGCAAAGGGTGCGGCAGCTGCGTGGAGGAATGTCCCCGGGGCGCGGTGGTCTTGAAGGAGGAGACACGATGAGAAAGGAACACACCCGCTTGCTGCTGAACGGGAACCACGCCGTAGCTTACGGGGTCAGACTGGCCCAGGCCAAGGTAATTCCGGTTTACCCTATCACGCCGCAAACTCCGATTGTGGAAAAAATCTCGGAATTCCAGGCCAGGGGAGAAATGGAAGTTGAACTGATGACCGCGGAATCCGAGCACTCCGCCATGTCGGCCTGCATCACCGCTTCGTTGACTGGAGTCAGGGTGTTTACAGCCACAGCTTCCCAGGGCTTGATGCTGATGCATGAAATGCTGCACTATGCTTCAGGGGCGAGAACGCCTATCGTGATGGCCAACGTCAACCGCACCATCGGATCCCCCTGGGGCTTTTGGCCTGACCAGACAGACAGCCTGGCCCAGCGGGACACGGGCTGGATTCAGTATTACTGTGAGCATGGTCAGGAATCCCTGGATACCGTGCTTCAGGCTTACCGTGTGGCTGAGCAGGCGCTCTTGCCGGCCATGGTCGTGCATGAAGCCTTTTACGTTTCCCATGCCCTGGAAGCGGTGGAGGTTCCGGACCAAACCATTGCTGACCGCTACCTGCCGCCCTTCGACCCGCCGCACCGGCTGGACCCGGAGATCGGGGAATCCTGGGGTAATACGGTGAACCAGGACATGTTTCACCGCCACCGCCATGACCTGGGACAGGCCATGGAAAGGGTGCCCGGCCTGGCCAGGGAAGCGGACGCCGAGTATAAGAAACTTACGGGCCGGGGTTACGGCATTATTGAACAGTACCGCTGCGACGGCGCGAAACTGGTGCTAGCCACTATGGGAAGCATGGCGGGAACGGCCCGGGAGGCAGCAGACCAACTGCGCAGCGCCGGCGTCGCCGTGGGCCTGTTAAAAGTGAAGCTGTTCAGGCCTTTCCCAACGGAAGACGTGCGCAAAGCCCTGCAGGGCGTGCCCAAAGTAATGGTGCTGGACCGCAATTTCGCTCCCGGCACCGGCGGCTTCCTGCACCAGGAGCTGAAGGCCGCCCTTTATGGCATGGAAAACGCCCCGTCAGTGCACGGCTACCTGGCCGGGGTGGGCGGTACCAACGTTTCCCCCGCAAACATATTAGAACTGGCGCAAGCAGCCCTGACGGAAGGGCCTGCCGCCAATTCGGTCTGGAAGGGGTGATCTGCTTTGGGTTATTCGATCGCAGAAGAAAAAATCTTCAACTCCGGCCATGCGGCCTGCCCAGGGTGCAGTGAAGCCCTGGCTATCCGCTACATTGTGAACACCTTGGGCCGCGACACCATTGCTGTAGTGCCTCCTTCCTGTATAGCGATTATCTCCGGCCCGCAGCCTTATAGCTCCATGCGTATCCCGGTCTATCAAACCACGCTCGAGTCCAGCGCTGCTTCGGCAGCCGGAATCAAACGGGCGCTGAAAGCGAAAGGCAACGACCACACCAAGGTGGTGGTGATAGCCGGGGACGGCGGCACCTACGATATCGGCTTCCAGGCCCTGTCTTCCGCGGCGGAGCGCAATGAAGACTTCATCTATGTGTGTCTGGATAACGAAGGCTACATGAATACGGGCGCGCAAAAAAGTTCCTCTACACCTTACCTGGCCTATACTACTTCCACCCCGTCGGGCAAACCCACCCCGAAAAAGAACCTGGCTGAGATTATGGCAGCCCACGGCATTCCTTATGTGGCCACCGCCACTACCGGTTATCCCGACGACCTGGCCCGCAAGGTGGCCCGGGCCAGGGAACTGAAGGGGATGCGCTTCATCCTGGTCCTGACACCATGCCTTGACGGCTGGGGCCTGGCAGATAACGCCGGACCGAAAACTTCTCGCCTGGCGGTGGAGAGCGGTATCTTTCCGCTTTACGAAGTAGAAGACGGGGTGCGCTACACCCTCAATTACGGTTCCAAAGGAATCCCTGTAGGCGCCTACTTTTCCCAGCAGAGCCGGTTCAAGCACCTCGCCCAGGCGCAGCTGGACGAAATCCAGACTATGGTGGACGTGAACTGGCGGCGGCTGCAGACAAAGTTCTGACTTCTGTATTCCGACCCCAGAGACCTGCCAGTAAGAATAATGAGTAGAAGGAGGTAATTTGCAGTGGGAAAACTGGTACTCAAAGGAGGACGCCTGGTCATACCCGGTGTCGGGATTGTGTCAGCAGACGTGCTGATGGAAAACGGCAAAATCGAAGCTGTGGGTTATGGACTGACAGGGGATAAGGAGGTCGATGTCTCCGGCAAATACGTCCTGCCTGGACTAATCGACCCACATATCCATCTGGGCATTTTTGGCGACCTGGCAGAAGAAATGGAAAAGGAAACAGCCTCGGCCTTAATGGGCGGCGTCACCACCGTGGGTTGTTACATGGGGGGGCCAAATCCCTATTTACAGGACTTCAAAAACACCATCGCTCTGGCGGATGCCAAGTCAGCCACAGATATCTTTTTCCACCTTTCCATCATGACCCCGGCGCAGCAGCAGGAGATCCCGGCCTATGCCGCTGAACTGGGCATTACGTCCTTCAAAATGTACATGTCGGGTATCCCAGGGCTGATCCCGGATGTGGATGATGGGTTTATGCTGCAAACTCTGGAACTTGCCGCCGGTCTGGGCGATAAGGCTACGGTCTGCGTCCATGCGGAAAATCCTCATCTCATCAGGGTTGCCACGGAACGGGTTAAGGCCCGGGGCGGGGAAACCCTGGCAGACTGGTCCGATACCCACCCCAACGCTGCCGAGGCAGACGCGGTGCGCAGGGCGGCCTATCTCAACGATTTGGCCGGCAGCCGGTTGTATATTGTCCACGTCTCCACAGCCGAGAGCGTTCAAGCCTTGACGGAATTAAAACCCCGCTATCCCCGGTTGTTCGCAGAAACCACTTCGCCTTATCTCTCCATCGACAAGTTCAGTCCCCTGGGCCTGGTGGCCCATATGGTACCGCCCTTCCGGGAGCCGGAAAGCGTGGATGCCCTGTGGCAGGGCTTGAAGGCGGGAATCCTGGATACCGTTGGCACAGACAATGTCACACTTACCCTTGACCTTAAGGGCGCCGGCAAAGGGATTTGGGGCGCTATGCCCGGGTACCCTGCGGTGGGCACGAGCTTGCCGGTGATGCTGCATCACGGGGTTAATGGGCGGGGATTTGAACTCCTCAGATTGGCAGAGGTCATGAGCAAAAATCCGGCGCAGATCTTCGGAGTCTACCCACAGAAGGGCACCATCGCGCCGGGCAGTGACGCCGACCTGGTGGTTATCGATACCGGCTTGGTGAAAGAAGTACGGCATGAAGAACTGGGTTCACGCGCTGATTTCAGCCTTTATGACGGGCAAAATCTGCAAGGGTGGCCGGTCATGACCATTAAGGCCGGTCAGGTTGTGGTTCAAAACGGCAAAATGATAGGAGACAGAAAAGGCGGTTTCCTTAAAAGGAGTTTGTAACAAAGAACTGAAAGAGGAGGGATGCTGTTTGGCTAAGAGTCAGTTAGCCGAAAACCCCAAAGACTATTGGGTGAAAAGCGCCTGCAAGATGTGCATTCACAGCTGCGCCATCCTGGTCCATGTCCAAAACGGAGTAGTCGTAAAAATCGAAGGAGACCCTGAAAACGAGAACAACAAAGGGAAACTCTGTCCGAAGGGCCAGGCGGGAATAATGCGGCTCTATGATCCGAACCGGGTCAAGACGCCCTTGAAGCGCACGAACCCGGAAAAGGGCCCAGGAGTCGACCCCAAATGGCAGGCCATATCCTGGGATGAAGCCTACGACATTGTAGCCAAAAGGCTGAAAAAAATCAGGGAAGAAGATCCCCGCAAGCTCCTGGTCTCCATCAACGATTTTCACCGCATCCACCTTTGGGGCTGGGGCGCCGCTTTCGGGTCCGCCAATTACTTTTCCACCGTGGGCCAGTATTGCGGCGCAGCCTATCACCCCATCAACGGCACCCTGGACGGCTCCTTCGCTGCGGTAAATGACTATGAGTACTGCAATTACTGGATCCAAATCGGGGGCGGGGACGGTTTTTCCTCCCACCTGCATGTAGCGGGCTCCATTAAACGCATGGCGGAAGCCAGGGTGAACCGGGGGATGAAAGTAGTAGTGGTGGAACCCCGCATGTCCACCGGAGCTGCCAAAGCCGATGAGTGGGTACCCATCCTGCCGGGTACGGACCGGGCTTTTGTGTTGGGGATGGTACATGTGCTCCTGCATGAGTTAGACCTTTATGATGCTGATTTTCTTAAGCGCCGCAGCAATGGTCCCTACCTCATTGGACCTGACGGGTTGTTTGTACGTGAGCGCGAGAGCAGCAAACCCTTGGTCTGGGATGCCGGGGCAAGGGCCCCCAAAGCTTTTGATGACCCGGACATCCAGGACTTTGCCCTGGAAGGCAAGTATAAAGTGAACGGTGTTGAGTGCAGGCCTGCGTTCCAGGTCATCAAAGATAGTTTGGCTGACCACACTCCGGAGCGAATGTCGAAAATCTGCACAGTGCCGGCTGAAACTATCCGGCGCATTGCCAAGGAGTTCGGCGAGGCCGCGCGCATCGGCAGCACCATCGTCATCGACGGGAAGGAATACCCGTACCGGCCGGCGGCGGTAAACTACTACCGCGGGGCCATCGGCCATGTGGATGGGGGACTTGACTCCATGTCCCTAAAGCTGATCAACCTCATTGTCGGCAATATCGATGTACCGGGAGGACATATCGGGGTAGGCCTGGACCATAGGCTGCTCCTGGTGGAGGAGGGCCCGGATGGCATGGTGAAACCCCAGCCTCACATCCTGCACCCTCCCTATGCCTTTGCGGGCAAACCGTACAGCTTCCAACTCATGGAGTGGTACCCCATCGGCATCGATCCAGGCCACCTGAGCGCAGACAATATCCTGAATCCGGAGAAATACGGCTTTGACTTCCAGCCGGAAGCATTGATAATTGAACACTCAAACCCCATGTGGAACCTTTCTAATACGGAAAAGGTGATGGAGGTCTTCCGGCGCCTGGATTTCATTGTGGCTATCGATGTGGTCTTGAACGAGTCAACCGAATGGGCCGATATAGTGCTGCCCGACCACACTTACCTGGAGTCCCATCTTCTGATTGACATCGAGCCACCGGTGGTTACCGGCCATGTCTACCGCCGTCCGGTTATCGAGCCCCTCTATGACAGCCGGGACGCC
>JAJZPO010000108.1 GCA_021811155.1 Bacillota bacterium
CGATCTAAACCCGCATAACCGTAGTAAATACCTGAATGCATGCTGTCCACAGTATTCTTGCCGATAGCCCGGAAGGGAGGCACGATGTCTATCCAGGGCAGTTTTGCGGCGCTCCTGCAGAGAGCGTCTACTGAAATTCCCAGCCCCGGGCAGATAACTCCGCCCAAATAGTCCCCTTTGGCGGAAACGGCACACACCGTGGTGGCAGTCCCCAGGTCAATAATAATCAGCGGTCCGCCAAAGCGGTCAAAGGCAGCAACAGCGTTGACAATCCTGTCAGCGCCAAGGCTGCGTGGATCGTCCACCTTAAGGTTCAAACCGGTTTTAACCCCGGCGCCGATGAATAAAGGTTTGTAGGCCCAAACACCGCGAAACAAACGTTCCAGCGTCGGGTTCAAAGGAGGCACCACCGAGGAGATAACCACGTCCACCAAATCATCAAAGGTAAGACCAATCCCGGCCAGGAAGCTTTCCAGCAGCACCTTGTATTCGTCAGCCGTTTTTTCCCTGTCAGTGGTAAATCGCCAGGATTTAACCAGGTCTTTTCCCTTGAAAACTGCCATAACAATATTGCTATTGCCTATGTCCATTACCAGCAGCAAGCAGGCCATGCCCCCTATTTGTCAAGCGACAGTTTTCCGCCTTTGGCGAGATGTTCAGGCTTAATTTCCCGGATGATAATAGTGACGGCTTCCGGCGGGCAAACGAGGGTTTCGCATACCGCCTGGGTTACCTTTTCAGCCATGGCTCTTTTTTGTTCAACCGAACGGCCTTCCAGAATTTCTACTTGCAGTATGGGCATACTTTTTTCACCTCCAAACAAAAGGGGCGAACTCAGCTGATTGTCCAATTATTTCTTTTCTTCCTGCTTGACAAAAGTGCCTTCACCGCCGCACTCACACTTTTTCGGCTTGCACCTTGTTTCCCGGGCAGCGCCGCATTTGCTGCACACAAATACTGCCATTATACTGCCCCCTTTCCCTTAAACTAAATGATAAATTCTCGCAGCTGCTCAAAATCCCTGCCCAAGTCGAACATAAAACAAAAATTATGTACTGGCACAGCAATATTTTTATCCCGGCAAAAGGTGGAATAAACAGGTAACAGAGGAGTGTTGTTCAATGGCCTGCCGGCGAAGAGTTCATGTTGTAACCATCAGCGGCTTCCGCCACGGAAGCCGTCTTTAATTTCCAGAGTTTTGCTTCCAATGTGCGAATAATTGTAAACTTTGTTTAAACTTTCCCTATTCTCTCCTATATTGACAGGAATTGTGTTTTCCTTGTCGAAGATTACCAGATAACTCATATCCGGAAACGAGGCTCCGCCATGTGGAACAAGTTGGTTGCAACAGCAAAACGTAATCTCAGTCAGTTTCTATTGTTTGTTATAGCGATCGTGCCATTGACGACCCTTAGCTATTTTCTCCTTTACGACAACTATCAATACCGTCATCTGGAAGAAGAACAGAAAAACGAGCAAATGGCCAAGGTGCTGGCCCAGAATGTGGACAGCTTCATCGCCGGCATCAAGGCTACATTGAATAGTATAGCCGGGCTGGATGTTATCCAAGAACGCGACCGGGCCGAGATAGAAAAGGCCTTTGCCAGCCTGGCCGTGGCCCAGCATGACGTCTCCCTCTTCTGGATGACCGATGCCAACGGCGACGTTATAGCCAAATGGCCTGACAACGCGCCGGACAAAAGCGCCGCCGGCAAAGACTTTTTTTCTGCCGCCATGCGGGGGGCCACTTTTGTCTCCGATGATTTGACCGGTGAAATAACCAACAAGGAAATAGTACTGGTGGCGGTTCCCTACACCGATAACAGAGGGAAAATCCTCGGTGTGTTGGGCGCATCAATCCCGCTGGAAAAACTGCAGCAGAAACTGGATCTGCGGATTGGCGCTACAGGATACCCCATCCTGGTAAGCAAATCGGGCAAGTTTCTCGTCCACCCGCAACTGAACGAAATCCGGAAAAAAGTAGGCGCTGACGACCCGGTGTGGCGGGCTCTCCGCAGCGGCGCTTCCGGCACTATTAACGTAGTGGCGCCCTTTGACGGCCAGCGCAAGCTGTTTTCCTATGTGCCTTTGCATGAAGCCGACTGGGTGGTTGTGGTTGTACAGCCATTGAGCGAATTCAACGCCAAACTCTATAACCTCTTTGCCCGCTACGGCGTGGTTATTGTCGTGGTGCTGGTGGTTGTCCTCTGGGCAGCACGCCAGTTGGTACTTGCCCGCCACCGGGAAGAAGAGGCCCGAATCCTGCAGGCAGAGAAGCTGGCCGTAGTGGGGCAGCTGGCCGCCGGAATGGCCCATGAAATCCGCAATCCCCTTACTTCCATCAAAGGCTTTGTCCAGATGATGGCCTCCCGGGAAGACGGCAAGGCGCCCCCTGAGTACCTGGAAATGATTCTGATGGAGATCGAAAGCATTCAGAGCGTAGTGGACGAAACCCTGGTCCTGGCCAAACCCCACCCCGCCAATTTTGTACCGGTTAATTTAGGTGAAGTTATTCAGGAAGTCTGCAGCTTGATGAAGTCCCAGGCCTTATTCCACAACATCAGGCTGGTCTGCTCCTTCTCATTGGATATACCACCGGTTAACGCAAACCGAAATCAACTCAAACAGGTCTTTATTAACCTGATTAAGAACTCCATCGATGCTATGCCGGAAGCAGGCGGGGAAATCAGCCTCACCTTAAAACAACGAGGCCAAAAGCTGCAAATCGCCGTGAGCGATACCGGCAGCGGCATCCCGCCGGAACTGGTTGCCAAGCTCGGCAGTCCGTTCGTGACCACCAAAGAAAATGGCACCGGTCTGGGGCTCATGGTGACTTTTCGCATCATCCAGAACCACGGCGGTACCATTAAGGTGGACAGCGCCCCCGGCCAGGGCGCCACCTTCGTGATCACCCTGCCGATAGTAAAGCCGGAAAGCAGATTCTAGTGTCACGGGGACTGTCCCCATGACACCTGGCCAAAAAAGCAATCACGGAGTGTCAGGGGGACTGTCCCCGTGACACTCTTTCTTTTGTCTGCGTGGGGATATTTTAGTGCTGGACCACAAACTGGCCGGCATAAAAAGTGTCTTTGGCATTCTTGTTCGGGGCCAGTTCCAGGGTCAGATAATCCAGGGTGTGACTGTCTGACAGCGGTATGTTAACGAAGAAATTGCCCTGGCTGTCCACACTGAGATTCTGGGCGAAGACATTGCCCTTGCCGGTCTGAATGTAATAGCCTCCGGCGTTGGGCCTGGCCCAGAAGTGGAGATTGTCCCAGGGCGGGTCCGAATAGGAATGAGTCTGCATCAACTGGTCTCTGGTCATCGGTTGGGGCAGTTGTTCCCAGACTGCATACACTCCGGTAATCTGATAGCCCGGGAAAATCCTCCCGCTTAGCGTGACGGTAGAGCCGGAAGCCGCAGTCAGCGGTACAGGATTGAGGACGGCATAGTGGTTGGTGAATTCCTGGGCCATTGCTATACCGTACTTGCCTACCGCAATGGCAATGCCCACACCCGTATGGTGCGGATCAAGGATGTTTTTCCTGTGGCCGTCATTAGGAGGCTGCTCGTTGACCATCAATGATTCATGTTGTGCGACTATTTTGTACAAATCCGCTTTGGAGACCCCCTGGAAACCTCCCTGCAGCCACAGGGTGACGCTTTCGTTCTCATCCACCGCGTCCAGTCCCCCAGCCCGGGTGTAACGCAGCTGGGGCTTGGCTCCGTCCATGCCCCAATGGCTGATGTAGCCTTTATCCGCTTCTTCCTGGACGTGCTGAACAGCTGCACGGGCAGCGGTCTCATCCCAGGTGACCGGTGTCAGCCCAGCTTTTTGGCGGTCCTGGTTTACCAGGTCAACCACCATGTGCTCTACCTGCACAATGTCAGCGGCGCTCACCCCGTACTGGGGCTTGGGAGGCACAGGCAGGTTAACCACCGCTTTTGGCGTAGCCGGGGCGGTAGTCGCCGGTTTTGGTTTCGGTTTCGGCGCCGGCTGGGGCGCCTTTACTGTTGACTGGGCAGGAGGCGGATTGGCGGGCTGCGTGGGCAAGACTTCCTGCTGTGCGGTTTGCGGCGTTACGGTCTTAGGCGCAGGAGGCGCTTTGCTTACCGGACCCTTTGCCGCACAACCCGCGCTAAGGAAAATCAAGCTGATTATAAAGCCGATAAAGATTCGTCGCAGCACAATCTTTGCTCCTTCCGGCAGTTTGCTTCCAATTTAGCGGGTATTCTTGATTTTAATTATACCCAACTGCAGGGGTTTTTTTAAGTATTGAACCCACAAGTTTAAACAGTATAGATTTTACTTCTCAACAATGCTATATTTTTAGATGTTATGACATTATTTTGTATGCGAAATATTCGTATGCTAAATATTGCCATAAATGCTTGTTGAGAGGAGGTATACCTTGGTGACAGAACCTGCAGAGCATGATGAGCGCTACATGTGGCTGGCCCTGTTCGTGGTACTGGTGGGGACCTTCATGGCCATCCTTGACTCCAGCATTGTCAATGTGGCCATCCCCAAAATAATGACCATTTTTTCAGCATCCACAAACCAAATCGAATGGGTATTGACCGGCTACATGCTGACCATGGGGATAGTCATCCCTCTCACCGGTTACCTGAGCGACACCTTCGGCTCCAAGAAAGTTTATATTTTTTCTCTTGCCATGTTTACCATAGGGTCAGCCTTATGCGGCATGTCCTGGAGCACCGGCTCCCTGGTCGCTGCCCGGGTGATTCAGGCTATCGGGGGCGGCATGATTATGCCGGTGGGCATGTCCATGATTTTTCGCATCGTACCCCTGGAAAAGCGCGGCATGGCTTTGGGAGTCTGGGGCATAGCTGCCATGGCCGCCCCGGCCATCGGACCGACTTTGAGCGGTTATATTGTCCAGTACCTGGACTGGCGGCTGATATTTACCGTAAATATTCCTGTAGGGGTTGTTGGCGTCACACTGGCTGCCATCATTCTCAAGGAAACTCCCCTGATGCCCCACAGCAAATTCGACCTTTGGGGCGCGGTTACCTGCGCTGTAGGCCTCTTTACCCTGCTCCTGTCCCTGGACAAGGTGAACGACCTGGGCTGGTCATCTCCCTATGTCATAGGTTTGCTAACCGTCTCCATCCTGTCTCTGACCGGTTTTGTGTTTATCGAGTTAAGCCACCCTGAACCGCTGCTGGATTTGCGGGTCCTGAAGAAATTTTCCTACACCTTGAGCCTGCTGATCAGCACCATCACTACCATCGGACTCTTCGGAGGCATTTTTCTCATGCCCCTTTACATGGAGAACCTCAGAGGGTATACCGCCATGCAGACTGGCGTGCTCTTATTTCCTTCAGCCCTGGCTACCGCCTTGATGATGCCCATCAGCGGCCGCCTGTTTGATAAGTTTGGGGCCCGCTGGCTCACCATTTCCGGACTGAGCATTCTCACCGCTGGCACTTATTTGTTGAGCAAGCTTACCCTGGACACGCCGTATTCTCATATCATGCTCCTCATGGTCCTGCGCGGCCTCGGCATGGGCTTGTCCATGATGCCGGTGCAGACTGCCGGCATGAATGCCATTCCCCCCGCCCTGATCGGCCGGGCCTCCGCTCTCAACAATACAATCCGCCAGGTCAACGGCTCTTTAGGCATAGCCGTTCTCACCACCATTTTGTCGCACCGGCAAACTTTCCACGCTGCACGCTTAAATGAAATCATTAACCCTAACTCGCCTTTGGCGGCTCAAACACAAGCCATGCTGCAGGGGGTTCTGGCCCAGGCAGGCCTGAATCCGCTTCAGGCAAAAATGGCAGTGATGGCTCAGATATTCGGCCAGATAATGAAGCAGTCCATGGCTTCCGCCTTGGACGATACGTTTTTGGTCGCCGGCCTGATTTGCCTGGTCGGTGTTCCTTTGAGCCTGCTGATTCGCAAGACCGGCGCCCAAGCCGTGCCCCAGGGCGAAAAACCCATGCTCACTGAAATGTAGCAATTTCCAACAGTTTGACACAAGGAATTTGACACAAGGAGGAGATAACCATGGCACAAACCGGCGCTGTCCCAGGTGCTCCGGCAAGCAAGTCAAAGGGAAAAATCTTACTCACAGTAGTCCTAATCTTAGTCGTTGTCCTTGCCTATTTCGGCATCAACTGGTACTTGGAACAACACAACTATGTCAGCACCGACAACGCCCAGGTTAGTGGCGATATTTTGAATGCAAGCCCCAGAATCCCGGGCAAGGTTTTAGCGATTAAAGTCCATCAGGGTGACACAGTCAAAAAGGGTGATGTGCTCTTCACTCTGGACCCGGAACAAATGCAGGCGCAGTTAAGCCAGGCTCAGGCAGCACTTGATGTGGCCAAGGCGCAGCTGGCCAAAGCCGAAGGCGGGGCCCGCAGCGAAGAAGTGGCTGCGGCCCAGGCAGGAGTGGACCAGGCTCAAGCCGGCTATAACAGCGCAGCAGCAGGCCGCGACAGTGTAAATACACTTTTGAATGACACTCAAAACAATTACAATCTGCTGGTGTCTCAGCTATCACAATTTGTTAACCCGGCAACCGGCCAACCGGACGCGGGCTATGCCATGCAGCAATTGAATACTCTTAAGGCGGAGGGCAAGATTGGTGATGCCCAGTATACAGTCCAGGCTCAGGCAATTCAGCAGACATTCGCTGCCCGGACCCAGTTACAAACTCAAATCGATCAGTTGAAGGGCCAGCTCAATAGCCTCAACTCCCAGGTTTCCGGCGCTCAGGCTGCGTTAAACGGCGCCAAGAGTAAGCTCGCTATGGTTGAAGCCGGAGCTTCAAACCAGGATTTGGCCATCATTGAAGCCCAAGTACGGGCCGCTCAGGCCACAGTTGATCTGGCGCAGCTGAATGCCGGGTATGCTGAGGTCAAAGCTCCTGCAGACTGTACTGTAGCCCAGGTGAATATCCATGCCGGGGATGTGGTAGCTCCCGGCCAGGCAGCCATATCTCTGGTCAATCTCTCCAAACTGCAGGTAACCGCCAATATCCTGGAAACTGATGTGGAACGCGTCCAACAGGGTCAGCCTGTAACCATGACAATTGACGCTTTCCCAGGCAAAACATTTACCGGTACGGTCAAGCAGCTGGGACTGGCCACAGCCTCCACCTTCAGCCTGGCCAGCGCCCTTGGCGGCAGCAACGCTTCGGGCAACTTTACCAAGGTCAGCCAGACCGTTCCGGTTAAGATTGAGTTTGACACAGCCGGCCAGCCGGTCATTCCCGGCATGTCGGTGGAAGCGAAGATTAGGGTAGTAAAGTAGAGCAGAATTCAGAACTCAGAATTGGCTAAATGGCAAACTCCAAAACATTCTGACTCCTGACTCCTGACTTCTGAATTCTGGCCATAGAAAAAACCCGCCAAAGCGGGTTTTTTCTATGGCTTCACGTTCGCACCCTTGTGCCGCGCCATGTCCTCCAGCGAGGCCCAAACACCCGGTCCAGGCCAAAGTACCAAACCGGCGGTCCGATAAACAGTAAAATAACCTCCAGGGCCAGCAGAACCGGGTTTGTACTCACGGTACCTGCCAAAAGATAGTTCAAATTCATCAGCGCAGCAGCAATCAAAGCGGGGACAGTCAGGAAACCAAGAATCAGACCAAGTCCGGCCAGCAATTCACCGAAAGCGATGATATAACTCCACACTCTGGCATTAGGCATTACTACGTTTTGGATAAACCAGGCGTACCAGGCTTGAACATCAGGATGGAGTCCCGCAGTCTTAGCCATGGCGCCTTTCAGGAAGCCGCCCATGGCCACCCCCGCTTTGCTGCCCACCCAAACTGCGCTGTTAGGGCCGGTGACCTTTTCCCAGCCCGCGGTAAGCCACTGCCAACCAACCCAAACGCGGATCACGGTCCAGACTACCTTGGCTACCAAACTATTTTTGTAGGACACTTGGACAACAACTCCTTATATTGGAAGTCAAACCATAGTATCCCCAGCAAAAAAAACCTTATACTCTTAGCAAAACCAAAAAGGCCGCCCCATTCAAGAGCGGCCAGGTACAGAAAACCATTTCACGCGGGACTCTTCAAAGCCTTTAAACGTTGAAGAGCATGTCGGCATAGGTTGGAATCGGCCACAACTCGGCATCAACCAGGTTCTCCA
The DNA here is from genome assembly GCA_021811155.1 of Bacillota bacterium. Taxonomy (GTDB): domain Bacteria; phylum Bacillota; class Desulfitobacteriia; order Desulfitobacteriales; family JAJXUE01; genus JAJZPO01. The sequence continues at coordinate 8,133 of JAJZPO010000108.1, forward strand.
GTTCATCGGCATCCTGGCGCAGCGCCTCCATGGCGCCAAAGACCTCGTTCTTGTAGAACAGCGCCTGCTCATAGGTGTCACCGTGCATTTCCGCTGCCTGCTCATTCATCTTTTCCAGAGCAGCGCTATGCTGCCTGAGGGAGCCCAGCCTGGCGGAGATCAGGGCCAGCAATTCGCCCTGAGCGCCGGTGTCGGCACCCACACCGGCTTCCTTAATGAGGTTGATGGATTTGGCCAATTGAGTAGCATATTTTACAACCGCAGGCAGGATCTGACGGTTTGCCATGTAGAGCATGGTCAGAGCCTCAATGTTAATGGTCTTGATATAGTTTTCCAGCACGATTTCCGCCCGGGCTTCCAGCTCTGCTTTGGTCAGCACGCCATGGGCCTCAAACAGCTGCACGGATTTTTCACCGGTTAGATAAGGTACAGACTCAACGGTGGAACGGATGTTGGGCAGGCCCCTCTTTTCCGCTTCCTCCACCCATTCATCGGTATAGCCGTTACCGTTGAAAATCACCCGGCCGTGCTCCTTAACAATGCGCTGGAGAATCTCCTGCAGCTTGCCATTGAAGTCCGCTGCCCCTTCCAATTCGTCGGCGATTTCCGCCAAAGCCTGAGCGGTAATGGTGTTCAGCACGAAGTTGGGGCCGGAAATGGAAGCCGAGGACGGCACCATGCGGAATTCAAATTTGTTGCCGGTAAAAGCAAAGGGTGAGGTCCTGTTGCGGTCAGTATTGTCTTTGGGCAGTTCCGGCAGGGTGCCGACACCTATTTTCAGCGCTCCGCCCTGTTTGGAGTTGGTCAGTTCCCCTTTTTCAATTTGCTTAATTATGTCAGTAAGTTGGTCGCCAAGGAAGATGGAGATAATAGCCGGCGGGGCTTCGTTGGCGCCCAGACGGTGGTCATTGCCCGGGTTGGCGGCAGAAACCCGCAGCACCTCGGCATAGGTATCAACAGCCTTAATCACAGCCAGGAGGAAAGTCAGGAACTGGGCATTGTCGTGGGGCGTATGGCCGGGATCGAGCAGGTTCTGCCCGTCATCCGTGCTTAAGGACCAGTTGTTGTGCTTGCCCGAGCCGTTAACTCCGGCAAAGGGCTTTTCGTGCAGGAGACAGGCCAGCCCGTGCCTCTCAGCAACTTTTCGCATCAGTTCCATGGTCAGTTGGTTGTGGTCTGTGGCCACATTGGTGGTGCTGAAAATCGGCGCCAGCTCGTGCTGGGCGGGCGCCACTTCATTGTGCTGGGTCTTGGCGAGAATCCCCAGTTTCCACAGCTCAACATTCAGCTCCTGCATGAAGGCGGAAATCCGCTCTTTAATGGCCCCAAAATAGTGGTCTTCCAGTTCCTGGCCTTTGGGAGGCTTAGCGCCAAACAGGGTTCGCCCGGCCAAGATCAAGTCTTTGCGGCGGTCATACATTTTTTTATCAATCAGGAAATACTCCTGTTCAGGGCCAACAGTGGTAATAACTCTTTTGGCAGTAGTGTTGCCAAACAGGCTCAGCACCCGCAGGGCCTGTTTATTAAGAGCCTCCATAGAACGCAGCAGCGGGGTTTTCTTGTCCAGAACCTCACCGGTGTAGGAAATAAAGGCGGTGGGAATGCAGAGAGTTATGCCAGTCTCGTCCTCCTTCAGGAATGCCGGAGAGGTGCAATCCCAGGCTGTATATCCCCTCGCTTCAAACGTAGCCCTGAGTCCTCCCGAAGGAAAAGAAGATGCATCCGGCTCACCCTTGATCAGTTCTTTGCCGGAAAACTCCAGAATCACTTTGCCGTCTTTGGTTGGGGAAATGAATGAGTCATGTTTTTCCGCGGTGATGC
>JAJZPO010000012.1 GCA_021811155.1 Bacillota bacterium
TCGGTGAACAAATTCCTCATTTACCGGATTCCATATTTCAGCTGTGGCGGTACCCTTTAATTACTGGAAAATTGGCAGGGGGGTGCCGAATGTGGGTTAAAAAATAGTATATTTTGCTTTGAGATCGGCGAATCATGAGGAACCAAAGCCACTTCACCGAGATAGTGGGAACCTTCGTCGGTTTCTATGATACTTTTTAGGGCCTCAAAACCTCTCTCAGCGCTGAAATCCACAATCCTGCCGTCCTTAAACGTTAGGGAAAATTGCTCAATCAGGTTCCCGTTATAATTTAGCGGCATGGAGCTTATTACTTTGCCGTTGACACCGGTCTTTTTGGGCAAAGTAAAAATTTCTTCCGTTGGCATGTTAGCCAGGAATTCCACACCCGCCGGTGTAAACTCGGAACCCCCAAGCCAAAGATGATTTTCAGGCAGCTCAATTTTCAAATCCGTCCCCAGGGAATTTTTGTAGTGAAGAAACCTTAGCCTGCTTGAATTCAAGAAGTCGATGTGTTTTTTCAGGTTGTGTTTATGGCTTTGCCAGGCGGCAACAGGGTCCGCTGCATCCACCCTGACAGTCTTAAAAATCACATCCCACAATTTTTCCACAGCCGCAGTTTCGGATAGGTCGGGAAAGACTTTTTTGGCCCAGGCCTTAGTGGGTATAGACACCACACTCCAGGCATTTTTGTTGCTCATAAGCCCTTCCCTGTGCTCCTTAAGAGCATTATTCTGGGCTTTGTGGGCCCTTGAGATTCTATGGGGAGCAACATCCTGCATCAACTCGGGGTCAGAAGCGGAAATACTCAGGAAGGCTGCCCCCTGGCGTCCGGTTGATAAATACATTTCCTTCTGCCACTGGGGGTATTCGTCAAAAACCTCTGCCGGGGCATGCAAAAACCGGATCCTGGATAACTGTTCATCCCTCCAGTTCACGACAACATCCCTTGCTCCCGCCTCGTAAGCAATCCGGGCTATAAGCCTGGTAAAGTCGGCGCACTCTATGGGAGAAATGACTACCAGTGTCTGGTCCTGTTGAAGGTTAATCCCGGTTTTTACTATGAGACGGGCATATTTTTCCAGCAACGTATCGTTCACTCACTAGACCCCCTTATACTCTAACAGCGGCTCCAAATCCACCTTGGGTACCAGACCCACCTGGGCTGCCCTGGTAAGCAGGGAAGCTATGGCCCGGTACCCCGTGTCACCTATATTCTCGGAAAAGTCGTTTACATAAAGTTTGATGTGGGCCTGAGCCACTTCGTAGGAAAGTTCCTGAGCATGGCTCATGACGTACTCCCGCGACTCCTGCGGGTGGGCCCACGCATATCTGAGCGACGCCCGGATCCAGTACGATATTTCAGGCTGGTTCAGGCTGCGGCGGGCAACAATCGCCCCCAAAGGAATCGGCAGGTTGGTATCGGCCTCCCACCAGCTGCCCAAATCCACTAACTGGGAAAGCCCATATAAAGGATAAGTAAAGCGTGCCTCGTGGATTACGAGCCCCGCATCTACCTGCCCATCCCGGACCGCCGGCATAATCTCGTTGAAAGGCAGGACCACTATTTCACCCACACCGCCAGGGATGTTTTGAGCTGCCCACAGCCTGAACAGCAGGTATGCAGTGGAACGTTCACTGGGTACCGCCACCCTCCGCCCCGACAGCACCGCCGGGCCAGCGGCGCCGCTTGTTTTGGTTAGCACCAACGGCCCGCACCCCCTCCCCAGCGCGCCACCGCACGGCAGCAGCGCGTACTCGGACAATGCCCAGGGCAATGCGGCGTAGGAAATCTTGACTACGTCAGGCCCGTTAGAACCGGCCGCCAAGGTGTTGGTGATGTCGATATCAGCGTAGGTGACATCAAGCTGCGGCGCGCCGGGTATCAACCCGTGCACCCAAGCGTGAAAAATGAACGTGTCGTTAGGGCAAGGCGAGAAAGCAATTTTCACGGGAGCACCTCCAATAAGACTGAACAGGCAGCTGTTAATATGTCCAGCGCCTCTTTAATTTGCCAGGCGGACCGGTCACGGGGACCGACCATATTTGAGATTGCGCGAATTTCCAACACCGGCAGCCCGAATTCACGGGCCGCAAGGGCAACGCCATACCCCTCCATGCCCTCGGCAGCTGCCCCCTCTATGCGTGCAGCCAGTTCCAAGGCAGTTGCGGCTGTTCCGGTCACGGTCGATACAGTGAGCACTGGTCCGGTATTCACCGGAAGCTTTGCCTCCAGCAGCGCCGCAGTTACCCGGTCCACGAGGCCGGGGTCAGCCTGCAGGCGGGTAAGGCCGAAGCCCAAGTCATCCAAGCTGCTGAACCCTTCCGGGGTCTCAACTCCCAGGTCGGCGGCAATCACCTCATTGGCCACCACCAGTGAACCCAGCTCTGCCCTGCCGGAAAAGCCGCCCCCGATGCCGGCGCTGACAACCATGCTGTACCCTGCTGCTGCCAAGGCTTTTACCGTACTGACTGCAGCTGATACTGCGCCGACCCCGCCAGCCAGCACCTCAAACCTTGAGTCGGAGCATAACCCCTGCAGCACGGCATCCCTCTCCGCCGGCACTGCTGTCACCACCAGGATGCGCCGCCCGGGTTCCTGTCTGAGATTCATCTATTTTTCTCCCTTTAGTTGTCTGTTGTTTCCATTACTTATTATCTGTGAAGGCAAACAAATTGTCAAAAATACCAGCCAACAGTGTGTTGGCTGGCCCGGATTCATCATTATTTATGGTACGGCTCATTATGCATAATCTTGAAGGCCCGGTATACCTGCTCCAGGAGCACCACCCGGATTAGCTGGTGCGGGAAGGTAAAGCGTGAAAAAACGAGCTGCAGGTCGGCGCGCGACAGGACCTCAGGGGCCAGGCCGAGCGACCCCCCAATCACGAAAGAGAGCTGGCTTTTGCCCCGCAGGCTTAGATCCGCCAAAAACCCGGCGAACTCCTCAGATGTGTACTCCATCCCCTGCAGGTGGAGGGCGATGACAAAACTACCCGGCAAAAGGGCCCGGATGAGCCGTTCCCCTTCCCGTTCCCGGACCCGTTCGGCCAGGGCGGGGGAAAGACTTTCCGGGCATCTTTCTTCCTCAACCTCTACTATCTCCACTTTGGCATAGACCCGCAGGCGCTTGAGATATTCGGATACCGCATCCTGCCAGTATTTTTCTTTCAGCTTCCCTACCGCCACTACCCTGACCTGCATCAGACCACCAGGTACTCGGGCCGGTCACGGCAGAAGTCACAGGCAGCCGGGGCAGTCCAGGCAGTAAAGTGGATGTCCTGCAGCCGGTAAATGTCCGGCGGGGCCTCATAGACCTCGACGAACTCATCTATAGCACGGTCCAGATGCTCTGCACACACTACGTACACGTTCCTATCTCCCCGCGGTCTTACTGGCCAGGCGGCAGTTCGGCCAAAGTGACGGTGGTTTCACTGCTCTTGCCGTTTCTGGAGTAACCGAGCTTGATTTGGTCATTGGCCTTGTACTTGAACAATTCATGCGTCAACTCGTAATAATTCGTAACAGCTTTGCCGTTGACACTGGTAATGATGTCGCCGGCTTTGAGGCCCGCCTTGTCCGCGGGCCCTCCGGCGGTTACGTCTACCACGAGAGCCCCGGCGGGCCATCCTTTGGCCTGGGCAAATTCCTCGTTATAACGTTGGTTGATTTGGACCAGCAGGCCGGCATGGCTGGCGCGGCCGGTTTTGATCAGTTGGGTAATCACGGGCCAGGCATCGGAAATCGGGATGGCAAAACCCATGCCCTCGAAGCCGGGCTCCTGGTTTTTGGCGGAATTTATGCCTATAACCTGACCCTGCCAGTTCACCAGGGCGCCGCCGCTGTTGCCCGGATTGATGGCGGCGTCGGTCTGGATCAGGTTGAAACTGGATTCGCCTGTAAGCTGCAGAAAACGGTTCAGTGCGCTTACAACCCCGACTGTTACGGAACGGGCAAATTCTTCTCCGCCGGGATTGCCGATGGCTACCACCGGTTCCCCCACTTCGAGCTTGTTGGAATCTCCGATGGGAGCTGCCACCAGCCCCTGGGCGCCGGAAATTTTCACCACGGCCAAATCAGTACGGTCGTCCCGGCCCACGATCCGGCCCTCTGCGTTGCGGCCGTCTGCCAGGGATACTACCAGTTTCTTGGCGCCCTGAACCACATGGTTATTGGTAACAATGAAACCGTTAGCAGCATCGATGATGATGCCTGAACCGCTGCCAACCTCTTCCAGGTCGCTGCCGCCAAACACATTGGCGGACTGGAAATTGGCAATGCCGACAATGGCCGGACCAACGCTCTTGGCGATGTTGACCACCTGAAAGGGGTTGGACTCCCCCCCTTTGGGAAGCGGCAGCGGCGCTGCCTGGTTGTAGGAGATGGACGGTGCTTGGAGCTGCTGAGGATAAATTTTTGGCGCCAGCGCAGCGACCAGCAGCCCGCCGATGATGGCGCTAATCAGCGCCACAAGTATGTAAGGCAAAAAACGCGGTCGCCTGCGCGTATAAAAATCATCAAAATATCCCATGGCTCTAATCCTCTCTTTCCCGGCTGGTATTTAGAGTTCCCCCGCCGCCAGGGGAGTGTGCCGCGGCGCGGCGCGCATTTTCAGGCCAGGGGCTATGTCCGGGACACCGGAGTCTACCAGAATATCCCTGACAGTCTGCAGGGCCAGGTCAGGCAGGTTGTTTTCTTCGCTCAAATGGGCCAGCACCAACCGTTTGGTGTTCTTACTGATGATTTCAGCCAGGGCCTTTCCGGCATCGGCGTTGGAGAGATGCCCCGTGGAAGCAGCAATCCTCTTTTTCAAATAGTGCGGATATCTCCCCTGCCACAACATCTCTTCATCGTGATTGGCCTCAAATACCATGCCGCTGCAGCCCTTAAGCTTGCGGACCATTTCCGCTGATACCATGCCCGTATCAGTGGCCAGCCCGACCTTTGTTTCCCCATGGAAACAGACCAGTCCTGTGCTGGCGGCGCTGTCATGAAAAGTCTCAACAAGTTCCAGCTTTAATTCACCAATTTCCAGGTCTTCCCCCGCTGATAATATCTCAACCTGGGGCAGGGAACCCGCATCCAGGAGGGGAAGGCATTGTTCCAGGACATATACGGGCAGCTTGTGCCTGCGGGCCAGCACCCCGACCCCGTGGGTGTGGTCGCGGTGCTCATGGGTAAGCAAAATTCCGGCCAGAGATTTTGGTTCGATCTCCAAACTCTCCAGTCTCTGTTCTATTGCCTTGCCGCTCAGGCCGGCATCCACTAAAAGGGATGTGGACCCCCCTGAAATTACAGTAGAATTCCCTGAGCTGCCACTCGCCAGGGTCGCCAGTCTCATTCCTTTTCTCCTAACTACAGCATTCGCAGAAAGGCCATGCCAGGGGAATCCCCAAGCCGACACTAGTTAATTATAGCAAATGTTGCCTTAAACCGAAATAGACTGGCTGCCGGATAATTGGCTACCCCTAGTATAACTACTTTCATCCCAAAGTATTAAGCAAATAGCGCCCTAAGGCGCCAACTAGGAATCGCAGGATGTGTCATCGACCTCGTTCAGCCACTGCTCAATCGCACCGATCACAGACTCCACGCTGCCAGTCTCGAACGGAGACATCAAGTTAGCGAACTGTACCAGTTCCAGAAAAGATTTGCTTCCCCCAGCCTGGCAGAGGCGCAAATAGCCCTGCCAGGCCTTATCCCGGTTTTCCCGGGATTTTTTCCAGAATTGAAAAGCGCAGAGCTGGGCCAGGGTATAATCGATATAGTAAAACGGCGTGCGAAAAATATGCCCTTGCTGGTGCCAGTAACCGCCCCGCTCCAGGTATTCATTGTCGCCGTATTGCCTATGAGGCAGATATTTCCTTTCAATTTCCCGCCAGGCATTCTTGCGCTCCTCTGGGGTGGCTTCGGGATGGGTATAAACATAATGTTGGAACTCGTCCACGGTCACTCCGTAAGGTATGAAGAGCAACGCCTCACTTAAATGGGTGAAGCGGTATTTGTCCGCCCCTGCCAAAAAGAACAAGTCCATCCACGGCCAGGCGAAAAATTCCATGCTCATGGAATGTATCTCACAGGCTTCATTAGTAGGAAATTGGTATTCTGGCAAAGCGTAGTCTCGGCTGGAATAGACCTGGAAGGCATGTCCGGCTTCATGAGTCAAGACATCCACGTCTCCCGATGTACCGTTAAAGTTTGAGAAAATAAAGGGAGATTGGTACTTACTGATATAGGTGCAGTATCCCCCACTGGCTTTACCCTTGTGGCTCACCAGATCCAAAAGCTCGCGGTCAGTCATATAGTTAATAAATTCATCCGTCTCCGGGGACAATTCCCGGTACATGTTCTGGCCTTGGGCCAGTATCCAGTCCGGATCCCCCTGGGGTACGGCATTACCTGTAAGGAAACTCAACTTTTCGTCATAATACATCAGGTTATCCAGTTTCAGGCGGCGGCGCTGCCGCTCTCTCAGTTTGCTGGCAGCGGGCACAATATGTTCAGCTACTTGGTTGCGGAAATTGGCAACCATATCCGCTTGATAATCGGAACGCAGCATCCGGGCGTAGCCAAGTTCGACGAAATTGAAAAAACCAAGGGTCTTGGCAATTTTGGTCCGCACCTTGACCAGTTTGTCATAAATGTCATCCAGGGCTGCCTCATGCTCGGCAAAAAAGGCGTATTTGTCCTCATTGGCTCTTTTGCGCATGGCCCGGTCTTTGGACTGCTGAAAAGGTCCAAGGCCGGGCAGGTTGCGTTCTTCCCCTTCAAACATGATCTTGGCGGAGGCGATAAGTTTGGTGTATTTAGATACCAACTTGTTCTCCAGCTGCAAATCGGCGATAATCTCCGGCTTAAAGGTCTTTAGAGTCAACTCAGCAATGGTAAAGAGCTGTTTGCCCCATTTCTCCTCCAGTTCACTCCGATACTGGGAGACCAATAAGGCCTGATAGAATTGGGAAACCAGCCCTTGATAGATGGGCATGTTTTCATCAAAATAGGTTTGCTCCTGCTTGTAATAACTATCGGTGGTATCAACAGTATGCCTGATATAGACAATTTGCGACATGGACTCAAACTCTCCCCGCATGGCGTTGATTTTCACCATTGCCGCATCCTGCTCACTTAAGCTTGCTGCCTGGGAAAACTTATGCAGCAACTCCTCAAAAGCAGGCTTCATTTCTCCCATGTCCGGCCGGGTGTATACGTAATCTTTGAATTTCATCGATTCACCTTCCTTAATATTCCTTAACATTATCATTGTAGTCCTTGGGATTTGGCTGAACAACTTAACTACTTTCATCCCAAAGTATTAAACAAAAAGCTCCCTGAGGCGCTTATTGGGGACCCGGCGCTCCGGCCATGATCCAGCGTTCAATCAGGTCGATGGTTTCCGTCTTTTGCTTTACCGGGTGCCCGCTCTTCATTTTCTGCAGCAAGGGGCTTTTCGGGTCACCGGGGGTGACAAATTTCATTACCGTATAGTAGGTGTAAAGGGGGGCTCTGGCCATGACCCCGCCGGGTCCGTGGCAGGAAGCGCAGCCCTGGAAGAGCACCGGCTCGATATCATTGGTATAATTGGGCGCCCCGCCTTCGGTGGTATCCGCCAGAAGGGTCCTGATCTTATTTCTGATATCCCCGGAGGGGTTTAACTGCAGGGCAGCGGTCAGTTGCTCCCGGGCGCCCTTCCGGTCCATGTGCTGATAGAGCAGGAAGATACCGTAGTTTAAGCGGGCATTAATATACTTGGGATCCATGGCAACGGCTTTTTTGTAGGCAGCCTCGGCTTGGTCCGGTTGGCCGCTGTAGTAAAGCGCAGTACCCATGTCGGTTTCAATCCCTACCTGGTTGGGCTTCAAGTCCAGGGCCTTTTGGTAGACCGCGGCAGCCTTGGCAAAGAAGCTGTTGGCATCGTCGTTACTTCCGCCGTCCCTGAGGCTGGTGCCATAGTCGAAGTAGGCATTGCCCAGATTGGCTAACAGATCCGCATCATTGGGGTTTTGGGCAGCCTTCTGCTCCATTGCCTTGATATCCTGTAACGGATCCTGCTGCACATAACTGTGCATGGGCGGCTTGGCATAATAATAACCATAGGAAAAGGATCCTGCTAATGCCGCCGCGGTACAAACCAACAGGATAGCCTTGAGGATTGCTGCCTTATTGAACATGCTACCTCGCCCCCTCAGTCAGGTAAATACTTGCGCAGCAAGCAGCGGCAATCGTAATAGGGCGCCTCGGCGCCCATGTCAGGCAGAAAAGCAGGGGTGAGAAGATTTACGCCGCCACCGGATTTGAGCCATTGACCTTCCTCAATCAGAATTGTATCATCCCTCAAACGCGGGTTTAGTTTTGCCCGGCATATTAATTTCTTAACCTACTGCCTCTTTGACCTTGATGTACATGGCGCATTCCAGCCGCTTGCGCTGCAGCTCACAGCCCAAACGGTAAGGCTTCAGGATGTCTGCGTTGAAATTATAGGCTGCGGCGTGGCAGCCTCCGCTGCAAAAGAACCTCGCCCAGCACTTGGTGCACTCCGGCTTGTTATAGACATGGGCGGAGCGGAACTTTTCCGCCATTGCCGCATCAACCTTGCCGCTAAAAACGTCTCCCACCTTGAACTCTTCCTTGCCGACAAATTGATGACAAGGATAAAGGGAACCGTCGGGGGAAACCGCCAGGTATTCATGGCCCGCGCCGCAGCCAGAGAGCCGTTTGGGCAGGCACGGACCTTTTCCCAGTTCCAGGTTAAAGTGAAAGAAATTAAACTCTTCCGAGGTATTGCGCCTGGCCAGATAAGCATCAGCCAAGCGGTCGTAGGAGTCAGCCAGGACAGGCAAGTCTCCCTCCCGGAAGGCGTAAGGGTCGTCGGGCGCGGCCACCACCGGCTCCACCGAGACCTGCTTGCAGCCCAGACCGGCCATATGCAGCACATCCCGGTCAAAATCCAAATTGTTATGCGTATATGTGCCCCTGACATAGTAATAGGTCCCAACCGCATAGGGAGAAGGGTTTTGTTGGGCGGAAACAAACTCCTTGATGTTGCCGGCCACTTCCTGATAGCTGCCTGAGCCGTCCGCATAGGGGCGCATCCGGTCATTAACCTCAGGACGGCCGTCCAGGCTAAGTACCACACTGATATCATTCTCTGCCAGGAAGTCCCTTACCTGCCGGTTTAGGAGCACGGCATTGGTGGTAAGGGTAAATTTTATTGTTTTGCCTGCTTTGGCCGCCTCCTGGCGGCCAAACTCAACCAACTCTTTGACCACGCGGAAATTCACCAGCGGTTCCCCGCCGAAAAAATCGACTTCGCAGTGCCGGCGGTGGCGTGACTTTTCCAGCACAAAGCGGATGGCTTGTTTGCCGACCTCGCTGCTCATGAGGCTGCGTTCCCCGCCAAAATCCCCGGTTCCGGCAAAGCAGTACTCACACCTTAAGTTGCAGTCATGTGCCACATGCAGGCAGATAGCTTTGATCACGGGCTCCCTGGGATAGGCAGGCGCCACAAAACCCGGATCAGCTGTAAAGAGGCTTTCTGCCTCAGCCAGCTGCTCCAGTTCCAGAAACACTTCTTCCGCTTCCATCTGGCCATATTTCGCGGCGATGAGCAGTATTGCCCGCTCCCAGTCCCCGCCGCACTCAGCCAACCGCTGCAGGGCCTCCCGTGCGGGCAGGTCGAAAGCATGCAGGGAGCCGCTGTTTACGTCCAGGACGATGCGCTGCCCGCCCTGCTCAAACCAATGCAGATTAGCCCCAAAGTCATAACTCCTGAGATCCAAAAAAGTTCCTCCTCAATATAAATCAAAGCCCGCGCCCTCATCAGGGCCGGGCTTTGGCATCTGGCGCAGTATTAGCCGGGATTACTTGACGCAAACCTGGTTGCCCACGGTGCAGGAGGTCTTGCAGGCGGACTGGCAGGATGTCTGGCACTCGCCGCAGCCCCCGGTTTTAACCGTGTCTTTCAGGTTGGCTTTGGTAATGGTAACGATATGCTTAGGCAAAGGTAACCCTCCTATAACCAAAATTCTCCGTAAATTATATCACATGCCGGGTTTAGGGTAAAGGTCCAGAGACGGGCTGACCTCTTTTTACCTCTTCCATGAGCTGTACCTGGCGGGCCAGGGCCTGAATCATGCCGCTGAAAATAAACTTATGCACAGGGTAAAGCGCGTACCAGTACAGATGACCCATCAGGCCGCGCGGTTCGTAAAAAGCCGTTTGAATGATCAGTACCTTTTGTTCATCCATGGGGCCGATTTCATATTGCAGCCAGCCTTTGCCCGGCATCTTCATTTCAGAGCGCAGCCTCACCAGGTGCGTGTCCTTGTATTCCTTAATCTCTTCCACCCGCCAGAAATCAACCGGGTCGCCAACCCTTAATTCAAGGTAACAACGCCTGCCCCGGTAACCCACCCCGCCGAAGAGCCGGTCTAAAAGCGCCCTCAGCCCCCAGAGGGGATTGGCGTAAAGCCAGCCGTTATGGCCCCCTATGCTGATAACAGAGCGGTAAGCTGAGCTGGCTGAGGCCTGAATGACGATCTGCCTTTTTTCACTCACCATGCCTTCCACATTGCTGAGCTTGACTTCCGCCTGGTCCTTTTCGCCCAGAGAAGCAAGAGAACCGGACCAGATGGTCTCCACCTTGTCTTCCGCGTTGCGCTCAATTGCGAGCTCTATAGCCTGCTCATAGCTGATAGGTTCAAAATCGAAGAGACGGCGGGCTGTGTCGTCCTTGACAATCACCTCGTTGCGCAGGCCGTAGATCAGGGGACGTCCGATGTTGGCGGGAATAGGGGTGAACAGGTTGAGAAAATAGGCAGAGATTTCCGGTGTCAAGAGCGGAATGACCACGATGCGGCGCTTCAACCCCCGCAGGCGCCCGTAAGTCAGCATCATTTGATCATAGCCGAGAATATCGGGGCCGCCGATCTCAATGATCCTGCCAATGGACTCTTGCACCTGCAGACAGTCCACAAGGTATCTCAATACATCCCTGACAGCAATGGGCTGGGAGCAAGTCCTTACCCATTTGGGACTGAAAATCACCGGCATGCGTTCCGTTATATAACGGATCATTTCAAATGATACGCTACCGGAACCGATAATCTGGGCTGCCCGGAATTCGGTAACAGGTACGCCGCTTTCTCTGAGCTTGTCACCCGTAGCATGCCTGCTCTTCAAATGGTCAGAAAGCGTATCTCCTTCCCCCAGGCCACTCATGTAAATTATCCGTTTAACACCCTGCTCCCTGGCAGCACGGCCGAAATTTGCGGCGGCCTGCAAGTCGCGCTCATTAAAACCCATGCCTTCAGCCATAGAATGAACCAGGTAATAGACCGCATCCATATCCTTTAGCGCGGGCAGCAAGCTCTCATACTGCAGGACATCCCCCTCAAAGACAGTTACATCATCCCAGCCTCTGCCTTCAATCCGGGCAGCATTGCGTACCAGGCAGTGAACCTTGTAGCCTTTGTCCCTCAGGCGGGGGACCAGACGGCCGCCGACGTAACCGGTAGCGCCTGTGACCAGGACATTTTTGGGCTCAACCATTGCCACCACTTCCCATTCCCACTCAGCCTGTGTAAATAATTATATGCCATGATTGTTCGTTATTTTCAGCAAATCACCTGCCCGCAGGCATAAAGCAGTCAGGAATGTCATTTCCCGGTGAGCCATTAACGCTGCACCCGACAAATGCAAAGGCACCTTCCCAAAGGAGAAGCGCCGTACAATTATGATTTTTTTATTTTAGGGTGTTAACCTGCTAATGTGCGTAAAAACAAAAAATCACCGCAGTGCTTTGCGGTGACTGAATTTCACATGGAGCGGAAGACGGGATTCGAACCCGCGACCCTCGGCTTGGGAAGCCAATGCTCTACCACTGAGCCACTTCCGCATGTAACATATATTATAACCCAACAGGCTTGGCTGTGCAAGTTCCAGCCAGGTTATTGGCAAGATGGTGCCTCAGGGCGGAATCGAACCGTCGACACGAGGATTTTCAGTCCTCTGCTCTACCGACTGAGCTACCGAGGCAAAGACAGGAGAGAAATTTTCTCCCCGTTGTTTTCATGGTGACCCATACGGGATTCGAACCCGTGTTACCGCCGTGAAAGGGCGGTGTCTTAGGCCGCTTGACCAATGGGCCATAATCGATGTTCGATGTTCGAAGCACGAGGTTCGAAATCAAGATCTCAAATTTCGAACTTCGACCATCGAATATCGAATTTCGAGTTTGGTGAGCCATGTTGGACTCGAACCAACGACACCCTGATTAAAAGTCAGGTGCTCTACCGACTGAGCTAATGGCTCAAGTTGTCTATCACAGGATATGATTTTACGGGATTTTAGCTGTTATGTCAATACGAAAAATCCTATCAATTTTGGTAAATTGGCGGTGAAAATACAAATATTAAGTCGATTAAAAAGTAAGATTTCAACAAGTATCTGTACTATAAGTATATTTTCGTATGAATTTCTAAATATCTCCTGAATTACTACAATAGTCGCCAATCGCCTGCCTGAGGGCGGAATGAATTTGTTTGGTCAGCTCACCGGGCACACCTTTGCCGACGGTCCTTCCGTCCAAAGCCGTTACCGGTATCACCTCACTGCCCGAATTGGTAAGGAATATTTCTGAGGCTTTGAATAACTCATCAGGTTTAAAACGGCCCTCCGTTAAAGGCAGTTGCAAAGCTTTAATCACCTCTGCCACATACTTGCGGGTCACCCCCTGCAAGATCCCCACCTCGGCCGCCGGGGTAAACACATGATTGCCCCTGACGAAAAAAATATTGCTCACCGTGGTTTCACTCACCCAGCCTTCCTGGCTGAGCAGCAGGGCTTCTGTATACCCGGCTTCTTTGGCCCAGATCTTTGCCAGAATGTTGTTAAGAAAATTAGCGGACTTTACTGCAGGCGGCAGGGCCAGGGGATGATTGCGCCGCACGGGGCAAATTCCCAGACTTACGCCTTCACTGTAAAGCTTTTCCGCCGCAGCAGGCGGCTTGGCCATTATAACCAGGGTAGGACGGGAACAAAGAGCAGGGTCGATGCCGATAGGTCCGGGCCCACGGGAGCAGGTAAGGCGCAGATAGGCATCAGCCAGATCGTTGCGCTTTACGGTCTCGTGCAGCAGGGCCCCCAGTTCAGCATCGCTTTGAGGTATCTGCAGGCGCAAAATTTCCGCGCCCTGCCGGAGGCGTTTCAAGTGTTCCTCCAGGGCAAAAACCCTACCCCCATAAGCCCGCATGGTCTCAAATACTGCATCTCCGTACAAGAAGCCATGATCCCAGACGGAAATCTTCGCGGCTTCAGCGCCGACAAAATCCCCGTCAATACACACTACATTCACCGGCCATCACCCCTGTTCTGCCAGTTCCAGGGCTCTGAGCAGGGCCTCGGCTTTTTTGAGGGACTCATAGTATTCCCGCTCGGGAATTGAATCGGCCACAATCCCGGCCCCGGCCTGAACATAGGCCTTGCCGCCCCTGACCACCAGGGTTCGGATGGAGATGTTCATCTCCATCTCCCCGCCGTAACCAAAATAGCCGACTGAACCGGTGTAGACTCCGCGCCGGGTTGGCTCCAGTTCCTCGATAATCTCCATACAGCGCACCTTGGGCGCACCGGTGATGGTGCCGCCGGGGAAACAGGCCTTGAGCAGGTCAAAATGGCTCTTTCCCGGGGCCAGCCTGCCCTGGACATTGGAGACGATGTGCATAACATGTGAATACTCTTCGATTACCATGAGTTCGTTTACCAGTACACTGCCGTATTCGCAAACCCGGCCCAGGTCATTGCGTTCCAGGTCTACCAGCATGACGTGTTCAGCCCGTTCCTTCTCGTTGTTGATGAGTTCCCGGGCCAGGGCCAGATCCTCCTCCCGGCTGTCTCCCCGGCGGCGGGTGCCCGCTATGGGCCTGGTCTCAGCCATCCCGTCCCTGAGCCTGATCAAAAGTTCTGGCGAGGAACCTATGAGCTGCAAATCGCCAAAATTGATAAAAGCTCCGTATGGAGACGGGTTTACCCGGCGCAAGACCTTGTAGACCTCCCAGGGTTCCGCCTTCAACTCCCGGCCGAGGCGGATGGACAGGTTTACCTGGAAAACGTCGCCGGCCCGGATATACTCCTTGGCTCTAGCCACCATCGCTTCAAATTGGCTTTTGCTTATATTGCTTTCAGGCTGGAACAGGTTTTCCAGGGCCAGAGCAGGCAGGGGCTCTTCGGGTTCCGGCCGGATCTCCTGAAGCCTGTCCTCCAGTTCTGCCAGCTCACGTTCCGCCCAAGCATAAAGCTGCGCCAAGTCGCTCTCCGCCTCCACCAGAATGTTTAGCACAGCCGCAGCTGTTTTTCGCATATTGTCAATGACAATCACCCGGTCGCAGAGCAAAAAATACAAATCAGGCAGCTCAAGATCATCCTGGCTCAGTTCAGGCAGCCTCTCAAAAAAACGCGCCATATCATAGCTGACATAGCCCACTGCCCCGCCGTAAAATTTAGGCAGCCCGGGCAGAGAGGCGGCCGGTCTGTCTGCCATAACCTGCTCCAGGTAGCGGTAAGGATGGACCCCCCTTACCGGCTCCCCGTCTATCAGGACATCCTGGCCTTTGGTGCGGTACACCAGGCTGGGGGAGAAGCAGACAAAACTGTGGCTGGCCAGTTTTTCCCCACCTTTGCCGCTTTCCAGCAGGGCAAACTGACCTTCCTGCAGGTTTAGTGCCTCCACAATTGCCACAGGCGAAAGATTATCCACGCACAGTTCCCTGATCAAAGGGATGCGGACTCCCGGTTTAGCGTATTTGCAAAATTCCTGAAAAGATTGGTTCATCTTGGCAACCCGAAAGCCTCCTGCAGCAAAATGGTTTCATCCCGGCGGGGGCCCACAGCCACCAGGAATAGGTCTACCCCCGTAAGTTCCTTAATCCGGTTCAAATAGTTGCGGGCTGCCTGGGGCAGTTCCTCAAAGGAGCGCACACCGCTGATGTCCTCCTGCCAGCCGGGCATTTCCTCATAAACCGGTTCACAGCCCTCCAGGACCTCCTGGCTGAGGGGAAACTCGCTGAGAACCTTGTCCCCGCACCTGTAACCGGTGCAAAGCCTGATCTTGTCCAGGCCTCCCATCACATCCAGCTTGGTGATGGCAAAGGCGTCTATGCCGTTAATTCTCACAGCATAGCGGGCAATAACCGCATCAAACCAGCCACAGCGGCGGGCGCGTCCGGTAGTCGTACCAAACTCCCTGCCCTTTTGCCTGATTTGTTCGCCTATATCGTCCAGCAGTTCGGTGGGGAAAGGCCCCGCTCCGACCCGGGTAGTGTAGGCTTTCAGCACGCCTATCACCTTGTCTACCCGGGAAGGCCCTATCCCTCCGCCCACACAGGCCCCGGCGGCGGTGGGGTTTGAAGAAGTGACATAGGGATATGTGCCATGGTCCAGGTCCAGCAGCGTGCCCTGGGCCCCTTCAAACAGTACCTTTTTACCCTGCTGCACGGTTTGGTGGACCAGTAAGGCCGTGTCGGTCACGTAACCTTTAAGCCTCTCGGCGTACGCCAAATACTCCTGGTAAATCGCCTCTGCCTCAAAGGGCTCAGCTCCGTATACCTTTTCCAGCAGGCGGTTTTTGGCCTCCACATTGCGCAGCAGCTTTTGCCTGAATACCCTTTCTTCCAGGAGGTCGCCCATCCGGATGCCGATGCGGGCGGCCTTATCCATATAAGCCGGACCAATGCCCCGCTTGGTGGTGCCGATTTTGCTGTCCCCTTTGCTTTCTTCTTCCAGCTCATCCAGTCTGACATGGTAAGGCATAATCACATGTGCGTTGGCGCTGATGCGGAGATTGTCCACCCTAACTCCCTTGGCCAGCAGAGAATCTATCTCATCGATTAATACCTTGGGATCAATCACCACTCCGTTAGCAATGATGCACAGGGTGGACGGGTAAAGAATACCTGAGGGGACCAAGTGCACCTTGAACTCCTCATCACCGACGACCACCGTGTGGCCGGCGTTATTGCCTCCCGTGGTGCGGACTACCATTTCCGCCTGACTGGCGAGGAAATCGGTTATTTTCCCTTTCCCTTCGTCGCCCCACTGGGCGCCGACCAAAACAACTACTGGCATAGTTCTCCTCCTTTAGGCTGATCCAGCCTTGGCAAATACATCTTCTACATGCTGCAGCAATATTGGTAATCGAACAGAGAATCGACTTCCCTGCCCGAGAGCAAGCTTGGAAATTACATCTATTTGGCGGCGATGTCTCTGGCCACGACTATTCCGGTAGCGGAGGCCTGCATCAGACCCCGGGTGATTCCCGCCCCGTCACCAATAGTATACAGATTACGGATGCTGGTTTCAAAGTTCCCGGCAACTATCACCTTGGAAGAGTAGAATTTCACCTCAACCCCGTAGAGCAGGGTATGTTTGGAATAAAGTCCCGGAGCAATATTGTCAAAGGCTTTGAGGGTTTCCACCAGGGATGTCAGATATCTCTGAGGTAAAACGTAACTTAAGTCACCCGGCACGGCAGTCTTCAAGGTCGGCACTGTGCTGGACTTGCGGATCTTGCTGTAATCCGTCCGCCTGCCGCGTAAAAGGTCGCCCAGGCGCTGCACCATGATGCCCCCGCCGGTGAGCATATTGGCCAGACGGGCTACATACCTGCCGTACTCTATGGGCTGGTTGAAAGGCTCGGTAAACCTGGTCGAGACCAGGAGCGCAAAATTGGTATTTCCAGTCTTCAGACTCTCATCGGCATAGCTGTGCCCGTTAACAACGGCCAGTCCGCCGTCATAATGCTCTTCTGATACTACGCCGCCGGGATTGACACAAAAACTGCGAGTCTTGAGGTCGAAAGTGTCCGAGAAATAGACCAGCTTGGGTTCATACAGTTCACGGGTGAGGTGGTCAAGAATAGAGTTAGGAACTTCAACCCGGACGCCGATATCCACTTCATTGTTCTCGGTTTTAATATTTAGTTTCTTGGTTTGGTCGGCCAGCCAGCCGGCGCCGCCCCGTCCGGGAGCCACTACCACCACCGGAGCCGGGATTTCCTGTTCCTCGCCAGCGCGGGTAAGCACGCGGACCCCTTTTACCAGTTCGTTTTCGACCAGGATGTCACTGACCGTAACCAGTTCCCTGAATTCTACATTACCCCTGGATATCAGGTAATCGTACATCCGGGCGAGTACCTCTGCCGCAAGTTCTGTACCCAGGTGGCGGATTGGACAGTGAATCAGCTGGATCTGATATTTGGATGCTTCATAATTGATTTCGTCGAACTTTTTATTGTTAAGGCCGTGCACTACAGACGATGCCCCGAAGTCGAGGTAAATGCTGTCGGCATAATCAATCAGTTCCTGGGCCTGGTCATCAGCCATGTAGTCCGTAATTCTGCCGCCTACGGCAGGGGAAAGGGAGAGCTTGCCGTCGGAAAAAGCCCCGGCGCCCGACCAGCCGCTGGTAATCCCGCAGGGTTTGCAGTCTATGCACCTGCCGCTCTTGCGTGCCGGACACGTTCTCTTGTCAATGGTTCGGCCCTTATCCAAAATGAGAATCTTTGTGCCGGGAGACAACTTTGTCAGCTCAAGGGCGGTAAAGATACCTGCAGGACCGGCTCCGACAATTACAACATCAAATCTGTCCAGCATCGTTCAGCTCCTTTCGGAAATCCCATCCAGCCAATCATAGACATAAAAATAACCCAAATAGAAAGCCTTTTTGGCTGATTTCTCTTTGAGTGTACCTAAATCCCCTGTCCTCCGCGGATAGGCTGTCGGCTGATTAATTTTTTCTTTGACAAACACCTTTATCTTACCAGAGCACACCCATATAGTCAATAAAATTACGAATAATAATATTGTATACAGAATTAATATTCGACTTTTTGTTCACCCGAACCAGTCTTTTTTTGTAATAGGTTGCTTATTCAAGCAAATTTTATTCCCGGATAACCTACTGCACCGTCAGCTCAGCCCCTCGGCAGGAAAGAGCATGGTTTTTCCAACAAGTCAAATAATATTCAACTTGATTATAGACCCCATAAACATGCCCGATTCGAACCTCGAAATTCTACCCGGTTCGAACATCGAACCTCGGACTTCGGACTTCGGACCTCGATTTACGCCGGCTGGTTATATTTGTGGTCCAGGTTGACGAATTTGGTGTACTCCTTGAGAAAGCCCAACTCCACCACGCCCACAGGCCCGTTGCGGTGCTTGGCGATGATTATTTCAGCCACTCCCTTTTTGCTGGATTCCTCTTTATTGTAATACTCATCGCGGTAAATAAAGGCAACCACGTCGGCGTCCGCTTCGATGGCTCCAGATTCCAGCAGGTCTGACATGATAGGTTTTTTGTCCTGGCGCTGCTCTACACCGCGGTTGAGCTGGGACAGGGCTATTACCGGAACGTTCAGTTCCCTGGCCACGGACTTAAGACCGCGGGATATCTGGGCTACCTCCTGCTGGCGGCTCTCGGTCCTCTTTGCCCCGCTCATCAACTGCAGGTAATCAATCACAACCAAACCCAAGCCGTGTTCCGCTTTCAACCGTCTGGCCTTTGCCCTTAGCTCCCCGACCGAGATCCCTACCGTATCGTCAATGAATATAGGGGCTTCAGACAAGGGGCCAACGGCCAGCGCGAGCTGCGGCCAGTCTGTTTCCAGCAAATTTCCCGTCCTCACCCTTTGCTGGTCCACCATGGCCTCGGCGCAGAGCATCCTCTGAACAAGCTGCTCCTTGGACATTTCCAGGCTGAATATGCCGACTGGCACCTTTTGCCGTACAGCTGCGTTCTGGGCCATATTCAGCACCAACGCGGTTTTTCCCATCGAAGGCCGCGCTGCAATAATAATCAAATCCGAAGGCTGCCAGCCTGAAGTCATGTGGTCCAGGTCCGTGAAAAAACTCGGCACCCCGGTAAGGTTACCTTTGTTGCGGTAGAGAAAATCAATTTTGTCAAAGGTGTCCATCAGGATGGAGCGGATACTGGTAAACCCCCCCTGCGCCTGGCGCTGGGAAATCTCCAGGATGGTGCGCTCTGCCTGATCAAGCAGGCCGCCCACTTCTCCAGAACTTTCATAGCCCATGGCGGCAATAGTGGTTGCAGCCTTAATCAGGCGGCGCAGCAGGGATTTCTCCACAACGATTTTGGCATGGTATTCCATGCCTGCTGCCGTAGGCACTGAGTTGGCCAGGGAAGCGATAAAGGGAATCCCGCCTGCCTTTTCCAGATTTCCTCTGCTGCGCAGGGCTTCTGCCACTGTAACCATATCCACAGGTTCGCCTTTTTCCGACAGCTCCTGCATGGCTTCAAATACAAGGCGATGGCTGTCGTGGTAAAAGTCCTCTGGCTTAAGCAGCTCGGTGGCGGTAGTAACCGCTTCCCGGTCCAGCAGCATGGCTCCCAGAACTGAGAGCTCCGCTTCCAGGTTTTGCGGAGGTATTTTGTCAAAGTGAACCATGAAACAGCTTCCTCCACTCAAGGCCGTTGCAAACGTCCAGATTATATATCCTACTGTTTTTTACGGCCTTGTCGTTCTGAACGACCTTGGTCTTGGGCAATCTTAAAACCTAACCTACCAAGGTCTGCGCCCCTGCCTCAAACACATGGGTCATAGCCTCTTCTATGCTCTGCACGGAGATTACATTTATTCCCCTGAGGCCGGCCGGTACGTCTTTGGCGTTTTCTGCCGGAATCAGGACAGTATTGACCCCAGCCTGCTTTGCTCCATAAATCTTTTCATACACACCGCCCACGGCTTTGACCCTGCCCCGGATGGAGATCTCGCCGGTGACGGCGATGTCCTGACGCAGGGGAATGTTCTGCAGGGCGCTGTACACAGCCAAAGTGATGGCCAGACCGGCTGAAGGGCCGTCAATCCTTCCCCCACCCACTACGTTGATGTGCAGGTCAAAATCCTGCAGATCCTTGCCAACCAGACGGCGGAGAACAGAAGCAGCATTGAATACCGAGTCCTTGGCCATGCTTCCCGCGGTATCGTTGAAACGGATTGTGCCTTTGCCGTTGCGGTCCGGAAAAACTTCAGCCTCAATCTCCAGTACAGATCCCAGGAACCCAGCCACGCCAAGCCCAAGGATTTTGCCTGCTTCAAAGGACTGGGAAGCTTTTTGGGTTACATACGGACTAAGGCGGGCAGCTCTCAGCACCTCATAAACATGCTCTTCCCTGATAACCAGACCTTGTGCTTCGTCCTGATGGAAGAGAGCCAGTCCGTAAGCGTCGGAAAGAATATTGTTGGCTTTGCGCCCTTCAATCGTGTACTCCCCGATAATCGCTGCAACGCCGGGTTCCAGTTCCACTCCCAGCTTTTGCGCCGCATTGACTACAATCTGCTGGATGTCCTGGGGTGTCAAGGGTTCGAAGAAAATTTCCGCACACCTGGAGCGCAAGGCTGGGTTGATATCCTGGGGTTCACGCGTGGTGGCGCCGATCAGGACGAAGTCTGCGGGTGCTCCTTCATCAAAGATTTTTTTGATGTACTGCGGCACATTCGAGTCATGCGGGTCATAGTAAGAGGATTCGAAATGCACCCGTTTATCTTCCAGCACCTTCAGCAGCTTATTCAAGAGCATAGGGTCCATCTCGCCGATTTCGTCAATGAAAAGTATGCCCCCGTGGGCATCACTCACCAGGCCCAGCTTTGGTTCGGGAATGCCGATATCGGCCAAGTCCCGCCGCGCCCCCTGGTAAATAGGATCATGCACAGACCCCAGCAGAGGGTTGGTTGCATCCCGCAGGTCCCAGCGCAGGGTAGTCCCGTCCACCTCGATAAAAGGGGCATCTTTGCCAAAGGGGCTGGACTCCCGCTGCTTGACAGTATCAAGCACCAGCCTGGCTGCAGTAGTTTTGCCTACGCCCGGCGGGCCGTAAATCAAAATGTGCTGGGGAAAGGGAGCAGCCATTTTGGCCAAAAGGGCGCTCACAGCTCCTTCCTGTCCGACAATTTCCTCCAGGGTGCCAGGGCGCAAAAACTCCATGGCCGGCTGGGCCAGCTTGATGGTTTCCATCTTTTCAAGCAGGGCCAGCTTTTTCAAGGTTTGAGCGTTTTCCGGACCTGAAGATTCCTTCAGTACCTGCAGCTTAATTTCCTTGACATACTCCTCATGCCGTTCCTGCATCTTTTCAGCAATTCTTTTTTCCAGCTTGTCCTCGATGGAGCGCCTGGCAATCAAATCCGCCAGTTCTTCTTCGATATCGTCAATAATAGCCGGAATCTCCTCAAATTGAGGCATGCGGGCAATAGTCGGGTCTTCGGAGACAAGTTTCTGCAGACCCAAAACCCGCTGCTCCAGGAATTCAGAGCGCATCAGTTGCAGGGCTTCCAGTTTGCTGGCCCGCAGTATCAACTTGTCTGCACCGTAAAGGTCAGACATGAGACCGTAAAGGGCATCGACCTTGCGCCGCAACTGCCCTTCTTCAACTTCTTTGTCTGTTACCGCGGTGCCGCGGACAAATTTGTGTATGAAGTGTTTCATTGGAAGCCCCTTTCTCCCCGAGAATTTACTCTCCTCTTACTGTCACCTTCAAGCTGGCCTGGACCTCAGGGTGGATCTTGACATTGAGCTCATACTCGCCCAGGCTCTTGATCGGTTCCTTAAGTTCAACCTTTCTTTTATCCAGCACAATTCCATGGCTCTGCTGCAAGACATCACTGATCTCCTTGCTGGTGACAGAACCAAACAGCCTGCCGGACTCCCCCATCTTGGTCTTGATAACCAGCTGAACCTTTTCCAAGCGGGAAGCCAGGTCTTGGGCGGCAGCCAGTTCTTTGGATTTTTTTTGGGCATCGGCAGCCTGCTGCTGGGCCAGGATTTTAATGTTTCCGCCCGTAGCCTCAATGGCCAAACCACGGGGCAGGAGATAGTTGCGGCCGTATCCTTCCGCCACTTCAATCACCTGGCCCTTTTTGCCCAAGGTCTTAACATCAGCCTGTAAGATTACTTTCATGCAAGCTCACTCCTCTGCTACGTAGACTCAGGAATCTTACGAAAATTCAACACCAGGTCAAACAGTCCCAAAGCCGCTATCATAATCAAGCCATACACGCTTAAAAACACCATAACCAGCAGTAAAATTTTTACAAAGCGAGGCACCCTGGCCGAAGTAAACAGGTAACTGGTTATGGCTGTGCCAAGGACCAGACAGACAACAAAATAGACAAAACCAATGTTTAGACCGGTATCTGTCAGCCAAACTATATTCCAGTTAGCGCCGGCCAGGTAGGCCGCAAGTCCCAGGATGGCGCCCCAGATGGCATACCAGGGGAGGGTCCATTCCCGGAAAGGGCCTATTCTGGTCTTGATGCCCAAGCCCTTTTGCACCACATATCTGCTGAGCAGAAAATTGCCTCCCACCACAGCAATACCGTTAAGGAACAGGACGGAGGGAAATACGGTGGCGCCGATCTGACTGTATTGCAGCAAAGCGTCCTTGGCTTGGCTTGCGTCTATGCCCCAGGTATTCTGCATAACCTGCAGCATGTTTGCCTGCTGAAACATATCGGCATAAGCCTTTTGCAGCTGGCCGATGGGATCTGGTCCTATTACATACAAGCTGAACAGCACATAGGGCAGCCAAACCAGGGAACCCCAATACAAGGTTTTTCCCGGTTTCCAGGCCCTCTTGAAACCGGTAATCAGCGCGAAGGACACACCCAGGAGCAAAAGCCCCTTGCTGACTGCTGTAAATGCGGACTGGGTGATAAAATAAACCCCTGCGACTGCCAGGAGAGCTGTGAGCACAGCATAGATTTCGCTGCGGCGCAGCCCCAGCCAGACAAAGGGGACAATAACCAAGATGTCTGCCAAAAATCCCCAGGCATCAAAGCTTGCTGCCAGGAGAGGAATTCCCAAAGCAGCTGCAACGGCCAGGACATCTTTGGTCTTTTCCTTAAATGTCACCGGC
Source organism: Bacillota bacterium (assembly GCA_021811155.1). Taxonomy (GTDB): domain Bacteria; phylum Bacillota; class Desulfitobacteriia; order Desulfitobacteriales; family JAJXUE01; genus JAJZPO01. Next base: position 22,921 of record JAJZPO010000012.1, read on the forward strand.
TTGTTCACCTCTTCTTAGCCTCCAAATAGGCCCTAAGGGCTGACAAATCCCCATACCACTCTTCGATCTCATGCGAGGCGTTGATACTGGATTTTAAATTCTGTTCCATTTTTAGCTCAATTCTGGCAAAACTGAGCCCCAGACGCCGGCCCAGGAGGTAGGTGCTGGTAATGATCCGGGCCAGGCAATCTGTTACCAGGTCTTCCCCGCCAGCGATTATGGCCTTGAACAACCCACCTACGGCGCTAACCATTTCGGCCTTCAGCCATTCAATCACCCGGTGGTTCTTTACCACATCTATTTCTTCAGTGGGCAGGCTCATTATCTCCATCCCCCAATCGAAACTTTTACCATAGTTATTTCGTTGAATTGGCGGATTTTCCTTCAAAAGCAGCAGTCGCCAATTTTTAGCGCGCATAAATTAAAAAGGGGCCCCAGGCCCCCTTTTGCGTAGCGGTATCTTACTCAGTGGTAAAGGGCAGCAGAGCAATAGTTCTTGCCCTCTTGATGGCCAAGGTTACCTGGCGTTGGTGTTTGGCACAGTTGCCGGAAATCCGTCGCGGCAGAATCTTGCCGCGCTCGGTAATATATTTGCGCAGTTTGTTTGCTTCTTTGTAATCGATACTTTCTACCTTATCGACACAAAAACTACAAACGCGTTTGCGTGGCCTGCGACCGCGTTCACGCTTCATAAGTTTTTCCCCCCTTAAAATGGGATGTCATCATCATTAAAACTAATCTCGTTGCCCAGCGAAGCGGTTGAGGAAAAGGAATTGCCACCGGAGGTACCTTCTTTGGGGCTCAAAAATCGGACATTGTCGGCCACAACTTCTGTCACCCAGCGCTTTTGTCCGTCCTGACCGTCAAAGCTGCGAATATGCAGTTCCCCTTCAACAGCAGCCAGCTTGCCTTTGCTAAGGTAATTTGCGCAAAGTTCCCCCAGTTTTTGCCAGGCTACAATATTGATAAAGTCAGTCTCCCGTTCGCCCTGGGCATTTTTCCGGTTGCGGTCTACGGCCAGAGTAAAACTGGCCACTGCCGCCCCGTTTGGGGTATAGCGCAGTTCAGGGTCCCTTGTCAGCCTGCCGATAAGTATTATCCGGTTAAGCATTCTCTATCCACCCACTCCATAAATATCTAGGCTATTCTTCTTTGCGGGTAATCAGGTAGCGCAGAACTTCGTCGGTAATTTTCAATACCCGTTCGAGTTCCTTGGCTGTAGCGGCCTCGCCGTTGAAATTCACCAGAGTGTAAAAACCCTCCCGGCGATCATCAATTTCGTAGGCCAGCCTGCGCTTACCCCACTTGTCAACGCTTACAACCTCGCCCCCATTGTTGGAGATCAGGGCTGTGAATTTTTCAACAGCGCCGGCAGTGGCTTCTTCATCAAGCTCAGGCTTGAGAATGAAGATAATTTCGTAGGCTTTCATTAACGCACCTCCTCCCTATGGACTGATGGCCCCAAGTCAAAGCATGGAGCAGGGAGGCAACTTAGAATTAAGCTGCCGTTTATCCAGTATACTACAAATTTACATTAGAGACAAGAATTAAACATTGAATCGAAAATGGACCACGTCTCCGTCCTGCATCACGTACTCTTTTCCCTCCAGCCGCACCAGTCCCCTGTCCCGGGCCGCGGCCTGAGAGCCTGAGGCTATCAAGTCAGTGTAGCTGACAACTTCAGCCCGGATGAAACCACGTTCAAAATCCGTATGAATAACCCCGGCCGCCTGGGGGGCTTTGGTCCCCTGCCGTATAGTCCAGGCCCGGACCTCAGGCGCTCCGGCAGTAAAATAGGTCATCAAACCCAAGAGATGAAAGGCTGCCCTGATTAAGCGGTCCAGACCGGACTCACTCAGACCCAAATCCGCCAGAAACAGGGCCTTTTCCTCCTCGTCCAGTTCGGCAATCTCAGCCTCCAGCTTGGCGCAGATTAAGACGACTTCCGCCTCTTCCTTGCTGGCTCTCTCCCTGACCTTGGCAACCAGAGGGTTATCCGAACCCGCAGCCTTGTCTTCCTCAACATTGGCGGCATAGAGCACAGGTTTGGCTGAAAGCAGCGGGAAGGACTTTAGCAGAGCCTTTTCGTCCTCCGAGAAGTCCAGGGTGCGGGCCGGCCTTCCCTGGTCAAGCGCCTCTTTCAGGCGGTCCAGCAGGGCCAGTTCCGCGAGAAATTTCTTGTCCCCGCTCTTCAGCATTTTTTGGGTTCTTTCCCGTCTGCGCTCAACACTTTCCAGATCCGCCAGGACAAGTTCCAGGTCAATGGTCTCAATATCCCGCAGCGGGTCCACGCTTCCTTCCACGTGGACCACATTGCTGTCTTCGAAACAGCGCACCACATGCACTATGGCGTCCACTTCCCTGATATGGGACAAAAATTTGTTGCCCAGGCCCTCGCCTTTGCTGGCGCCACGCACCAAACCGGCGATGTCCACAAATTCTACCGTGGCGGGAACAATTTTCTGCGGATTAACCATTTCGGCCAGTTTTTGCAGCCTGGTGTCTGGCACATTGACAATCCCTACATTGGGGTCTATGGTGCAAAAGGGATAGTTGGCGCATTCGGCCCCTGCCTGGGTGATGGCGTTAAACAAAGTTGATTTACCCACGTTGGGCAGGCCCACGATTCCACAGGTTAAACCCAAATTAAACTCCTCCGTTACAAGACGCTTCACGCCTGATTATATAAAAATGCGCTTTTTTTGGCAAATTCCTTTTTCCTCTTATTGACAACTACATTAATTGGAATGTTCAACGCAGTCTAACGCCCAAAACCATTTGAGTCCAGAGCTGGGGTTCGAAAAACGCTGTCTTGGGTCGTCTGTGGCAGTCAGATGAACATTTCTTCCTCCCTGAAGCCGCAATATCTCCTAAATAGCGTTTTTCTTTCTCACCTGTTATTCTTCGGGCGGTTGGACTTGCTTAATGAAAGCTTTGAAGCTTTTTTCGAATTTCGGCCTGGGCACCATGACCCGGTGGTCACAGCCGAGGCATCTGAGCCGGAAATCCATGCCCACACGGGTAATCTCCCACTCAAAGCTGCCGCACGGGTGGGATTTTTTTAATTTGACCACGTCCCCCACATTAAACTTGATCATTCTTTCCTCCCTCTGGGCTGCGGGATTCAACATAGACCTTTCTGAGATTGGGTACCCTGATGCCTTCCCGGGCCAGGGCCTTGACAATGCGGCGCCTTAGTTCCCGTTCTATTTCCCATTGCTGCATCGGCTCGGTATAAGCCAGAATCCTCACAACCACAAAACTCTCGCCCAGGTTGATGATGCCCTGGACCGTCGGGCCTTCTACGATTTTTTCCTTGAATTCAGAGGAAACCTCCCGGCCCACCACTCCAATCAATTCCATGGCTTTTTCAATATCTTCATCATACGGCAGATTGATGTCGACCATAGCTCGCATCTTGCCGCGGTTAAAGTTGGTCACCGAAGTGATGGTGCCATTGGGGATGATGTGCAGTTCACCGCCCCAGTCCCTGAGCTTGGTGGCCCTGAGGCCAATCTCTTCCACAATTCCCTCATATTTGTCCGTTTTGACGTATTCTCCTACGGCATACTGGTCTTCAAACAGAACGAAGAAGCCGGCAAATGTGTCTTTGACCAGGCTTTGGGCGCCAAAGCCCACCGCAAGACCGAGAACTGTGGCGCTGCCCAAAAGGGCGGTAGTGGAAACCCCAAACAGGCGCAGGATACTGATTAGAAGAAAAAAGGAAATCGCATAAAACAGGATACTACGCAGCAATGGATAGAGAGTCTTAGCCCGGCGTTCCTGCAAGAGGAAAGTGCCCCCGGCTCTTTTGATAATTACTTTTTTTAAGGCTTTATCCAAAAACCAATACAGCAGCCTGGCTATAATCAGGTACAAAATCGCCCAAAAAACATTCGCAGCCAGCCAATAGATATCAAAATGGTAAAATACCTTACCGGCAAACTCCCGCAAACCAGCTGTCACCTCAATCATCTCCATGCAGATTAATCAATCCCGTTTAAGGCAGCAGCAGCAGCCCGGACAATTTTTGGGTCCTGGCTCTCCAGTTGTGATTGTAGGACTGCCCGTGCCGGCTCAAACCTTATTTTACCCAAAAGCCGGATTAACTGCAGCCTGGTCGGCAAATCTTCTTCTTGGGCCAGAGCCTTTAGGGCTTCCGGCCCATAGGCCAGGTCAGAAAAAGAAAGCAGAACCCCGGCAGCCTTTCTGCGCACCTGGGGGCTTGCATCATAAAGGAGTTGTAAGACTATTTCCCGGGCCGCCGGTGTATTTATCTGCTCCAAGATTTCCACTGCATTGAGCCGCAGCCTGTCCTCGGGGTTCGAAGCCAATTCAGCCAGGAATGGCAGACTGGCTTGGCCCATGCTGCTAAGAGCTTCGGCAATTCGAGCCGGCAGCCACCTGTCTGTACTCAAACCTGCAATTAGCTGCCTTGCCACGCCGGAACTCTTCATCTGGCCGAGGCTCCTCGCGGCCAGGAGCTTTATTTCTTCGTCTTTGTCACCCATACCTGCAAGCAGCCTGGGAATCCGCAGCTCAGCCGGCAAAAAGTTGGCAAGCTCCACAGCCCAGAGCCTTATCACCGCATCGGTTTGAGCCTGCAAGAGGTCAAGAAATTTCGTCCCTTTACGGGTTGCCAGGTTTCGTTCCAGTTCCCGTCTGAGAGATTCCTCTAATTTACCGTAATCTGCAGCCAGAAAGGAGCTGAAATCCTTACCGCCCATAAGAAAGGAATTAAGCCCCTCCCGGTCTTGAGGCAGGTTTTTCAACATCGAAACCCATTTTTGCATGAAGGTTCTCCCCCGGTTAGCTTGAAGACCCGAAAAACGCGCTATAGGCCAGGTAGGTCATGAAAATATCCCCGACGCTGGCTAATTCAAAGGGTGAATGAATGGAAAGCAAGGCCGGTCCACAGTCCAGCACCTCCATACCGTAGCGCGCCATGAATTGGGCAATTGTGCCGCCGCCTCCCTGGTCCACCTTCCCCATTTCCCCGGTTTGCCAGACTACTCCAGCCTGGTTTAAGATACTCCGCACCTCGCCCACAAACTCAGCGTTAGCATCGCTGGTATCGTATTTGCCGGCTATGCCTGAATATTTCATTATTGCTACCCCTTTTCCCAGACAAGCTGTATTCTGCTTGTCTGTAACATCGGGGTAATTGGGGTCAAAGGCTACCGCCGCATCAGCCGAAAGAGCCTGTGACCTGCGCAGTGCCCGGCGCACGCCAATCCCGTCAGAACTGCCAGAGACCAGATAGATTAATTCAGCCACAAAATCCTCCAGCAGGTTGGACTTCATGCCTGTGGCCCCGTCACTGCCTGTCTCTTCCTTGTCGCTGAACAGGGCCAAGGCGGTAAAGTCAGGGTTCTCCATGTCCAGCAAAGCCATGAGGGAGGTATAAACACAGGCCCTGTCATCCTGTCCGTACCCGCCGATCAAGCCACGGTCCAGCCCCACCATGCGGGCCGGGCCCGCAGGCACTGCCTCCAGCTCCGCACTGACCAAATCTTCTTCCGTAAAGCCGTGTCTGCTCTCAAGCGCCTGCAACAAGTTAGCCTTGACGCGCTCTTTGACTTCCTGCCCGGCTAAGGGAATACTGCCGAGCAAAATGTTCAGGCCTTCTCCTTTAACTGCCTCCCGGATTTTTTTATCCATTTGTTCTTTCGCCAGGTGCGGCAGCAAATCGGTAATGGTAAAGACAGGGTCAGCTTCATTCTCCCCAATCTCAACCTTAACCCGGTCCCCCGCCTCAGTAATCACCACCCCATGCAGAGCTAAGGGAACAGTGGTCCACTGGTATTTTTTGATGCCGCCGTAGTAATGGGTTTTGCCGAGGGCCAGGCCCGCTTCCTCATACAGGGGGCGTTGTTTCAGATCCAACCTGGGAGAATCGAGATGGGAACCGATTATCCTCAAGCCCAGGTCGAGGGGCTTCTTGCCTAGGACCGCCAGGCAGAGGGCCTTGCCGCCAAAGCTGTAATACAGCTTGTCTCCTGGTTTGGCGTCTTTGACTTCTTCAATTGAATGAAATCCCCTGCTTTTCGCCTGGCTGATGATAGCTTCCACTGCCAGGCGTTCTGTTTTCGCCCGGTTAAGAAATTGGCGGTAACCGTCAGCAAATTCGAAGGCTTTATCCCGCTGCTTCCCGTCAAGCACATCCCAAACAGTCTTTTCTTGTTCCACGAAAAACCTCCTGAAAAAAACTATTCCCATAATTAGTTTTCCAATTCCATAGAGCTATCCTGCATTCTATAAAAAAAAATGTGCCGAAAGGGCACCCCGGCGGGTGCCCTACTCCTAGTTCAATGAGTAACTCAACCAATGGGTTATACCTGTAAAAACCTGCCGCAAATATGGAATCAGGAATGAAGTCTGGGCCAGCTGGGAAAAAGTTTGCAGCAAGCCCGGACCGTGATTAAAGGAAAAAATCGGCCCCGAAAATCCAAACAGGACGGACACAGACAGCAGGGACGCCGCCACTCCCGCCAAAAACCCCCCAAAGCTATTGATACTTCCGACCAGGCCTTTACCTATACCCCCGGTCAGGCTTTTCCCCAAGAACCGCAGCAGCCAATTGCAGATAAAAAAAATCAGGAAAAAGGAGATCATACTGACAACGACCAAGGTGATATATCCGATCATTGCCTCCCCAATATTCTTGATAGTGGCGCCGGCAGAGGATTTCATCATCTCGATGAACATGGCATCAAGTTCGTTCTGCATTGGTTTTGGCAGCAGCTTGGTAAGAAGAGCCAACTGATCAAGACCATTTCCCTTGATCGGCTGGCCCTGGGCAGCAGGCAGGGACATGACGCTCTTGACCGCTCCCTGGACCATTTTCCCCAGGCCCAGATTCGCCACAACCGGTGTAAGCTTTTTATAGGTGGAAAAGGCTATAACAAAAGATATAAAAGAAGCGGCCAACCCAATTGCAGCGTTAATCAAACCCTTTCTGTACCCGGCCAGCCCCCCTAACAATAACAGGCCAACGATAACCAGATCTAATAAGTTCATTCCTTCCCCCCCCGAACCTTATGTTCAGCCTATATTATTCTATTTTTCAACAAAATATCCTTCTATTCGATTTAAGAGGTGTTTGTCAGTTAATTACCAAAACTTGTTGGTGGACGTCGTGAAAACCTTCACTTATACTTATACTAAGCCGGACAACCAGTGGATTCCTGTGATTCCGCTCATGTTTGGCTTTTTATTGTATTGGGAGGGAGATGGAATGGAATATGAAAAAGGCATTTAGTGTTCTTGCTGTATTGATGCTGGCGGTGATGATGGGCCTTGCTGTGGCTCCTGCCGCCAAGGCTGCCTTAGGGGACACCCTGCTCAAGGTAGGCTCATATGGTCCGGACGTGTCGGCCCTGCAGGCCAAACTAAACTATCTTGGTTACCCAGTGGGCAAAGCGGACGGAATCTTCGGCAATTTGACCAGGCATGGAGTAGTATCTTTCCAAGCTGCCAACAACCTGGCTGCGGACGGCATTGTTGGCCCTCTTACAGCAAATGCTTTAAACAAAGCTTACGCTGCCCAACAGCGCCAGGACAAAGTCAACGCAATTCTGGCTACGGCCAAACAGTATATCGGGGTACGCTACCAATGGGGCGGAAGCACTCCGCAAACAGGATTTGACTGCTCAGGCTTTACCTCTTATGTTTTTGCCCGCAACGGCATCACCCTGCCCAGGATGTCAAGGGACCAATATACCGTAGGCAGCCCGGTGTCTTTCTCCAATCTGCAGCCTGGCGACCTGGTGTTTTTCTCTTTTGCCAAAAACGGTGTTGTGGACCACGATGGAATATACCTGGGGAACGGACAGTTCATCAACGCCTCCAGTTCCAAAGGTGTAACCATCTACACCATGGGTCCCTACTGGCAATCCATTTTTATGGGCGGTCGGCGCGTTTTCTAGGCACGGACGACTTTACAACTTAGGAACATCAAGAAATGCGCGCGCTTCGTTTTTCCTCAGCGCGCGCATTTCCCTGCCGAGGCTGAGACATGCATGTTAGTCTCAGCCTCTCTAGGACTAGGACCGCGCTAGCCCCGGCCCTTCTTTTGGGTTTGCGCGATCCGTCGCAGCACCCCGTGATCGATATACTCGGCTAAAGTTGCCGAGTATATCCTTTTCTGAGGTACAAAAAAGGATGCGTAACAGCATCCTTTTTACTTTCTGTGGCGGGGAAGTGTGGGAATCGAACCCACCTTGGACAGGACCACTGCCCAACACGTGGATTTGAAGTCCAGGCCAGCCACCAGGCCAGATCCATCCCCAAAAACAAAAATGAAAATTGAGCAGGTCTATTTTTTTGTTACAGCTAAGATTATAGCATTTAAAGTTTGCCGAGGCAAACTAAACAAATTGGCAAGTGTCCTTAGCCACATTCGGCAAGCGCGCGCCTTACTTTGTGTTTGCGTTTGGTCTGAATGCGTCGGTGCGGTAAAAAACAATTAATCCGAAGACCAGAGTAAAATCTACAACTGTAAACTTCTAGAATTTGACGCGCTTGTCATTAAGCCGCCTGGTTAGTTTTTGACTGTCAAAATACTCCAGCAGGGGAATCAGGTACTTTCTGCTTGTATTCAGCCGTTCTTTGGCCTCCGAAGCAGAAAACTCGCCCCGAGCGGCTAACAATTCCAATACGGCCTCTCTGGCCGTTTTTATGACGTTTGCCTCGAAATAAAGATTTGGGGCGACTTTAATCAGGCTTCCCTGACGCAGCAAAAACTGGAGCAGCTCTTCACCGCCGGCGGCATCAAGCTGGTGCCGCTGCAGCGCTGCACTCCAGTCGGGCGGAGTCAGTCCTGCCCTGGCGTACTCCACCAGCACAGCGTCGGTGGTATGCCGCAGCTGGCCTTGGGGTCCCGGCTGGTAACCCGGCAAGAAGACAAAATTACCGGAAAGACTCAAGCTGCCCGTATCCTGCAAATAAATCAGAAAGGCGGAAAAATGCTTGGCGCTCCAGCCTGAAAAGAACTTGGACTTGAACTCCTCCTTGGGAAGTCCCTGCCGCAAAGGATATTTGGCTTGGAAAGCGGCCAGGGTCTCCCTAACCCCTTTAGTCCAATGGTCTGCCCGGGCCCGCGAGAGCCAATAATCCTGCCCTTCCGACCTGGCAAGGGCCGCTTTGTCGCCCAAAAGAGCGAGGGAGCCCTCGACTTCACCCCTGTTCAAGCCGGAAATCCTGGCAATCTCAGGCGCTTCCATCGGTTGGACTGCAGCCTGGAGAGCAGCATAGACCAAATCCTCCGGTGTACCCTTTTCCTTCACCGCCAACCGCCTGACTGCGTCTGTGTCAAAGCGCTTGTACTTTCTCTGACCTGAATCCAACACCGTGCCGCCGCCAATCGTCTGGGCAGGGGAGTAGCGTCGAACCACAAACTTGTCTCCCCGTGCAGCAATGACCGGTTCCTCCAGCAATATTTGCATGTAGGCTGTACTGCCAGGTTCCAACTCTTCCCGGCCCAAAAGGTGTACCCTGCCCAACACTTCCTTGGTACCGATGTGAAATCTTACCCGCTGGCGCTGCTGCATGGGCGCGGCGGCGCTGGACAGGTAGCGGAAGGACAAATCGAGAGTTTGCACAGGGGCCAGATAATCCGGGCTGAGCATGGTCGCTCCGCGTTGGATATCCGCAACCTCCAGGTCGGGAAGATTTGCAGCTACCCTCATCCCGGCGGCGGCAGCCTCGACTTTGGACCCATGAACCTGGAGCGAGCGCACCCGTGATGTCAGACCACCCGGCTCAATCACTACCGGTTCGCCCACCTTAATGCTGCCATGATAAACTGTTCCCGTAACTATAGTGCCAAAACCCGGCAGGGAAAAAACCCTGTCTACCGGCATGCGGCAGGACCCAATGGATTCCCTTGGGGTAAGCCGGGCCAGTTCACGGTCAAGCAGATTTACCAGTCTTGCTATCCCCTGTCCCGTTACGGCTGAAACCTCCACAATCTCAGCTCCAGCCAGGACAGTATGCTGCAAGGTTTCTTCAATTTCGAGCTTCACCAGGTCACACCAGTCCTGCTCAACCAGATCAATCTTGCTTAGCACCACTATACCCTTGCGAATTTGCAATAGGTCGATAATCTCCAGGTGTTCCCTGGTCTGTGGCATGACCCCTTCGTCGGCCGCAATTACCAGCAGGACTAAATCAATCCCGCCAATACCCGCCAGCATCTGCCGGACGAATTTTTCATGACCCGGCACATCAACCACTCCGGCCCTGGCCCCGCTGGGCAGATTGAGGGAAGCGAAGCCCAATTCAATAGAAATGCCTCTTTCTTTTTCCTCTTTTAACCTGTCGGTCTCTTCTCCGGTTAATGCCTTGATTAACTGGGTCTTGCCGTGATCAACGTGTCCGGCGGTGCCAATTATGTAGTAACTCATGGTGACCTCCAGGTCAAAATTTATACCTTTTTATTATATCCGCCGGCGCCAGGGTTCAACTCGTCATGTGCGGTCGGCTCTTTCATTGGGCCAAATTCGACGGCAGAGCAAGAAATTCCTTTCATCTTGTCCGTCTGAGCAACAGGTAAATTAACGGACCCAGAGTTAGCAACCCGATATAGCCGAACAAGGGATAGACTACGGAGACTAAGGAAGAGAACTGGAAATGAGCCAAGGGGACTGCCGCGGCCAGTGCCCCGAGCGAAGCGGCCTGGTATGGCACAGCAGAAATACGGGTGACCCGTTTTATGAAGCTGAAAGCATTACCCACGGCCGCCGTAATCATAGCAAACCAAAGCACCAGGAGGTAGAAGATTCCCATCTGGGGGCTGACCCGGAAGGCAATGTTCACCATAGGCACCTGATACGCCCCAACCGCGGGATAATAACGCAATAAGGCCAGACCGATGGCAAGGGCAAAAATTCCCAGCCCTATACCCCCCAGCGCCCCGCCTGCCACATTGCCGCGAATTTCTCTGCCCAGGGAGGAAAGTACCACCAAGGCAAAAGTCATGTTAAACGAAACATAAAGCACCGCCGAAACAAACCACGGACGCGAAGGAACTGCGAGTGAGTCCACAGCGTCCGGCTGCGGTGGGGCTGCTGATAAAACCGCATAGCTGACCGCCAGGCAGATCAACAGTTTGAGCGGGATGAGGACGGTATTTATCCAGATGACCCCCTCACCCTTGCTGGCTAAAGCAATCCATACGGCCAAAGAGGTAAGTAAAATTCCCAGCGTCGGGGCCAAGCCAAAGTACTCCTGAAAAACCGCCCCGCTCCCTGACAGCATTATTACCAGTCCCGCAAACAGGAACACCGTAATCAGGATTTCACAGGTTCCGCCCAGGCGCCGCCCCAGCAGGATCAGGAACAGCTCCTGGTAGGAATTGACACGGTGCTTTTTGATTAAGCTGAGGGCTCCAAAACCCAATAACGCAAAAAGGCTTCCTGCCAGCAGAATACCCAGGATGCCCTTTTCCCGGTAAACTATGAAGAATTGAACAATCTCCTGCCCGGAGGCAAAGCCCGCCCCCATCACCGCCCCGATGTAGGTGGCTGCAACCCGCAGGTTGGACCGCGACATTCCATCACCCCTCCAGTCTTTAATTGTTATGCTCTCAGGCTGCTGCACTGAACATCTTTGCAGTCCAACCAGGCATAAAATTTGACCGGCTGGGTATATTGAACTAGACGGTTTAGGGAGGGTCCCCATGTTCAATTTTAATCTGTCCGGGCATCAGAGCAGGCAGGAGGAAAAGCTCAGATTTCATATGGATGACCAGCAAGGGGTTTCCCGCCTAACCTCCTCTCTGGCCGGTCTTATCTCTGGCGCCGGCACCAACCACAGGCTGGTGGCCCTCTGCATCGGCACGGACCGGTCAACCGGCGATTGTCTGGGTCCACTGGTTGGCTCACAGCTCCGGGAAGGAATGGGCCGGGAATTGGTTGTCTATGGCACCCTTGACAATCCCGTTCATGCCAGTAACCTGCAGCAAACCTTGGCGGAGATGCAAGATTCTTATCCTGACGCCTTCATCGTGGCCATAGACGCCTGCCTTGGGCGCCTGGAAAGCGTAGGGTATATCAGCCTTTGCCGCGGATCCCTTAAGCCCGGCGCCGGAGTACACAAGAACCTCCCTATGGTGGGGGAGGTCCACATTACCGGTATTGTGAATGTAGGCGGCTTCATGGAATACCTGGTGCTGCAGAACACCCGGCTTAGCGTAGTCATGAAAATGTCCAGGCAGATCAGCAGAGTGATCATGGATGCCTGTCGTATGTCTCAGGAACGTCCTGCTACCGGAAAAATCTAAAGTGAATGACGTCCTCTATGAGGGCGTCATTCACTTTTGGCCTATTTTGCGCTTCTCGTCATAGCCTGACTGATGGCATCTTCTTCTTCCCTGGAAAGATGGTAACTGGAAGTGCGGCCGGAAACAGGTTTTGCATAGACCCGTGATTCTTCCCTGCTGTTGATAGAACTAATCACCAAGCCGTCTCCGTTCATATCCAGAAAGGCGGCGGCAAAGCTCAAATCGCTCCCCATATTTTCAAAGGCGTTAAACCGTACAAGGGCGACGTTCTGCAATGATTTCCTGGCGTAACTTGATAGCTTGTGGCAAATTTCCTCCAGTTCCTTTACCTGAACTTCAGCCGCATGCACTTTGCCGAGGTATGACTCCAGCAGTTCCTCCAGGTTCAACCCGTCCATGCCTGATATCAAGGATTTGTGCCTTTTGGTTAAGCGACTAAGGCGGACAAACAGCGCCAAAAGCAAAATCAGCACTACGACTAGCGCCGCCAGAAAAGCCAGAGCGAGTGATAACAAATTGGATGATAACCAGGCCGCCAAGGTATTGAACAAGGAAACAACCCCCTATAGCTTAGATGCGTTACTATTATACTACAACATTTACAGCGCCCAAAATAAAATTTGCTCTAAAAACTAACATAGATTGAGAGAAATTCAGTAACTTTATACCAAATATCCTCAGATTATACCATATATAACGAACATCTGTTTGAAATATTTCCGAATGAAATATGGATGGGTAACCTAACTCACGACTGAAGTCACGAGTGTGCGGTTGCCGGGCATCAAACGATAGTAGATTTTGAGCCAAACTCCCCCTGGGTGTCCAGAGGGAGTTTGGCTATAACTTTAAGATTTGAAACAGATAAGTAAAACCTATGGCTGCAAATATCGCCGGCAAAAGGTTACCGACCTTGATTTCCTTGATTTGCAGGATATTGAGGCCGATGCCGATTATCAGCAGTCCCCCGGTCGCGCTCATTTCCGCGACTACCTGACTGGACAGTATTCCCTGCAAAAAGCCGGCGGAGAGGGTAATAGCTCCTTGGTATAGAAAGACAGGGATTGCCGAAACTGCCACCCCTATGCCCATGGAGGAGGCGAACACAATGGACGAAATCCCGTCCAGCATCGATTTGGCGTAGAGTATTTGGTGGTTACCTCTCAGGCCGCTTTCCAGGGAACCCATGATGGCCATGGCCCCGACACAGTAAATGAGGCTGCAGCTTACGAATGCTTTGGTGAATTCTCCGCCCCCGCTTCCATTGCTGAATTTGACCTCCATCCACCGGCCCAAATTATTGAGCCGTGCCTCGATATCCACCAACTCCCCCAGGATCCCTCCCACTACCAGGCTGGAAATTATGATTAGGGGGTTTTGTGTTTCAGCGGCCATTTTGCCGCCGATGAGCACGACGGCCAAACCGATGCCCTGGATGATAGTAAACTTGATTTTGTCCGGAAAACCGCGGCGGAAGAACAGGCCCAAAAGAGCCCCGCCAATGATAGCCAGGGTATTTACCACTGTTCCCAACAAACTTCTCCACTCCTAGTCCATATAGTATTTAGGTTTGTTATTGCTCCGTCATTGGTTTGAAAGACGCTGATTTTTCTTATCCCTGTAATTCTTTGGCTATTTCAGACATAGCCTGGACCGCGCTGGCAATATCCTGCTCAGAGGTAAAGCTGGAGGGGCTAAAACGGATTGTCCCCTGCCGCAGTGTACCTATGGTATGGTGAGCCTGGGGGGCACAATGCAAACCTGACCTGACCGCGATGCCGAAGGCCCGATCCAAGATAAAGGCTATCTCGTTAGCATCAACCTGGCCTAAATTGACTGATACCAGGGGCGCCCTCTCTTCCCTGGCACGAGGGCCGTAAATCTTGATACCCGGCACCTTCTCCAGACCTGATATGAGGGATTGGCAGAGAAGAGTTTCCCGTTGGTAGCTCTTGTCCAGGCCCTCAGAAAGTATGTACTCCAGCCCGGCGCCCAGACCGGCTATCCCCACCGTATTCAACGTGCCGCTTTCATACCGGTCAGGCAGGGCTTCCGGCTGAAATTCCAGCTCCGAGCTGCTTCCTGTCCCGCCTTGAATCAGGGGCTCCAACGTCACCCTGGGTCCAACGAAAAGGCCGCCTGTCCCCTGCGGCCCCAGGAGTCCCTTATGCCCTGGGAAAGCTAAAAGGTCAATCATATATTTTTCAACGTCAATCGGTATGACGCCTGCGGTTTGGGCGGCATCGACCATATAGAAAATTCCATGTTCCCGGGCAATCTTTCCTATTTCCTCAATTGGCATTACAGTACCTGTGACATTGGATGCATGAGTTGTAATGATCAGCTTTGTATTTCTTTTTATAGCCGATTGGATGTCCGCCGGATTGAGTTTTCCTTCATGGTCACAAGCTACCGCCTCAAGTTCAACGCCCCGGCGTTCCAGGTACTTTAGGGGGCGCCAAACCGAGTTGTGTTCCATCGATGTGGTAATAACATGGTCTCCTGTCTCCAACATGCCATAAATTCCCATATTCAGGGCTTGAGTGGCGTTACCGGTAAACACTATTCGGCTAGGGTCCGGCACACCGAAAAGCTGCGCTAGCAGCTCCCTGGTACGGAGCACCAGGCGCCCTACCCCAAGGGTACCCTGATGGGAACCCCTTCCTGGGTTGGAGCCAAAGTCCAGCATTACCTTTTCCATGGCTTTAACTACCCCCTCGGGTTTGGGCCAGCTTGTGGCTGCATTGTCCAAATAGATCATTCCGTCTTTTCTCCTTTTAAGCATACTCCTGACGACGCTGTGAACCTGCGTCCGGTCATGTCAGGTATGGACTGCGAATAAGATATACTTTTCTGTTGGTGCAAAACCCGGCAATTTGTTGCTTTGAGCGGACCGGCAGATGTGCTGAGCTGCAGAAAGGCTTCGCTCTTCGCCACAATGTTAATTATATAGCTTCCTGTCCATGGAGAACAGGTTTTTGACGCCACAAGACCACAAATGTTCCACGTGGAACATCTCTTTCAACAGCAGCTTCTCAATACTGGTCCGAAAAAACCAGAGCCGCCTCGGGAAGTTCTTGCGCAATTGCGATCGGGCCGACCTGATGTTCGACGTGGAACTTTCTTTCTCCGCTCCCTATGGAACAGATCCTTACAGCACAGACAAGAACCTTAAGACTGGACAATCCGAAAGCTGCACATTTACCCTGGTAGTCACATTGAATATTACCGGTTCAAACCCGTGTCAAGTCGATGAAAAAATATCACCATCCCAGGAATTTGAGGATATGTTCCACGTGGAACATTTTTTTGCGTGACCAACTCTCGAGGCATTAAAAGGTTTACATGTCTGCCCGCATTACCCTTGAAAACTCAGTCGATAGACCGGACGCAGCCTATGCTTAAGATTCGATTTTTACACTCACAGCTTATGGCCATCTCATGAACTAAGTGCAATGTTCCACGTGGAACAATCCATCACCAGTGCATCCCCTTGGTTGAAAACGCATGCTCCACAGACCTGGACAACCAGTGGCTCCAAGGCCTCGGACCTCCCTTGACGAACATCACGCCCGTTTGTGTGTTCCCCGCCTTGTTTGCATTTTCAGCCTGGCACGCACATGCCAGCCAAAAACGGAGCTCACGGCCGCGCCTAGAAAAACTCTTGCTTCCGGCCCACTCTGCAGCATATATCCCTCCAAGCCCAGACTAACCGTCGCAATAAATGTTCCACGTGGAACATTTATTGCGACGGTTAGTCTTCGATCCGCATCCCAATTCTTGTGACACAATGGTTTAGTCGAGAGAAAGCAATCTGCAAGCCCACATATTCGAAGCTGTCACTCCGGTTATAACAAACTGGTCTGGGTTGCAAATAGCATGCAAGAGAACATGAGTCAATTCCCAAGAAAATGTTCCACGTGGAACATTTCTATTAGCCGTAAACTTGTCAGCAATTGGTCCGAAACACCGTAGCCGCAGTCTAAAGTTTTTTTCTATCGCGAACCGACCGTCCTAATGTTCCACGTGGAACATTCTCTCTTCGCTCACTATTAAACAGGTTACTTACAC
The DNA here is from genome assembly GCA_021811155.1 of Bacillota bacterium. Lineage (GTDB taxonomy): Bacteria > Bacillota > Desulfitobacteriia > Desulfitobacteriales > JAJXUE01 > JAJZPO01. The sequence continues at coordinate 39,275 of JAJZPO010000012.1, forward strand.
CACAGACAAGAGCCTTAAGAGTGGACAGCCGGAAAGCTACAGGAACACGCAGGTAGGTCAGCTCAGTATTAGCAGCGCAACCCGTGTCTTGGCCAATGAAAAATATCACCATTCCAGAAAGCTCGTATGTTCCACGTGGAACATTCTTAAGATACTGGGAACAAATAGCCAACAATTCCGGGTATATTATTTGCCAACCTTCTGGCCTAAGCATGTAAGTGACGAACCCTACCTCTCTTCATCGGAGCAAGCAGGGTCTGAACGTCCTCATGCCAGCCTCATTATCCCTGGTACCGGCTTATAACAGGCAACAGCTCCACTAATACTGCTAATACTGCTTCCCGTCCGATCCAAAATAAAGATGTCCAATGTTCCACGTGGAACATTGGACATCTTTTTCGTCAGGGGCAGAACCCCAATCTTCTAGTTTTGCTGTAAGCACTCTAACTCAGTTCACCAAGCAAAGTGTCAACAATCTGATTTAACTCCTCTTTGCTATAATACTCAATCTCTATTTTGCCTTTCGCACCCAACGCCTTAATTTTCACCTGGGTGCGCAGCAGGCCGCGCAGCCTGTCTTCAATCTGGGCAACAATCGGGTCAACTTCTTCCTGCTTCGGAGTTTTTTCCTTTTGCTGCTCCGGCTGGGTCTTGTCCAAGATGCTCTTGACCAGCGCTTCTGTCTCCCTAACAGATAAGCCAGACCTAACAACCTTTTCTAACGCAAGCATCAACAAAGATTTGTCCTCCAAGGCCAACAAAACCTTTGCATGGCCGACGGAGATTTTCCCTTCAGCCAGATAACGCTGCGCCTGCACCGGCAGTGTCAGCAGCCTTAACAAATTGGCAACAAAAGGACGGCTCTTGCCAATGCGCGAGGCCAGGCTTTCCTGGGTAAACCCATACTCCTCGATTAAACTCCTGCAAGCATTAGCTTCCTCAATCGGATTTAAGTCCTCCCGCTGAATATTCTCCAGCAGGGCAATCTCCGCCATTTCTGCGTCACTGCATTCCCGCACGAGGGCGGGTACAGTTTTCAGGCCTGCGAGCTGGCAAGCCCTGAAACGGCGCTCACCCGCAACTATTTCAAACCTGTCAGGGCCTTTCGAACGTAGCACTATCGGCTGAACTACACCATGCGCAGAGATCGATTCCGCCAATTCCTGCAGTTTGGCGGAATCAAACTGCCTGCGCGGCTGCCGCGGATTTGACTCAATCCGCTCTAACAGAATTTCCCTAACTCCCTGGTCCTGAACCTCGGGAGCGGGAATCAAGGCCTGAAGACCTCTGCCAAGACCCTTTTTACTCAAGCTCCAAGACCTCCTTGGCCAATTCCCTGTATAGCTCGGCTCCCCTGGACTTGGAGTCATAGGAAATTATCGCCTGACCATGGCTGGGGGCCTCACTCAACCGCACGTTACGAGGAATAATACTCCTGAAAACTTTACCGGGAAAATGTGCTTTAACTTCATCCACCACCTGAATTGACAGGTTAGTCCTGGCATCAAACATTGTCAGCAGCACACCCAGGATCTCCAGCGCAGGATTTAAATGCTTTTGCACCAGGTTAATGGTGTTCATCAACAGTGATAAACCTTCCAAAGCATAATATTCACACTGAATCGGAATTAGAGCTTTGTCAGCGGCGGTCAGTGCGTTAAGGGTTAATAAACCCAATGAAGGCGGACAGTCAATAAAGATATAGTCAAAATTATCACGCACGCTGTCAATGGCCCTTTTTAATTTGTGCTCACGGGAAATGGCGGAAACAAGCTCAATTTCGGCTCCGGCCAGCTGAATCGTTGCCGGAGCCACTTTTAGGCCAGGGGTTTCCGTCTGCAGAATAACCTCTTCAAGCGGCTCCCCCTCAATAATAACATTATAGAGGCACTGACTCAGATTATCACGTTGAATTCCCAAGCCGCTGCTGGCATTCCCTTGCGGGTCATTGTCTACTATCAGGACCTTGTTCCCTAATTCAGCCAAACAAGCCCCAAGGTTTATAGCAGTTGTAGTTTTGGCTACACCGCCTTTTTGATTCGCAACAGCAATTATCTGTCCCACATCAATCGCCCTCTCCCACAGCATCTACTCTATATTCCACGCGCTGTACTGTTGTTCCTTCTCCCAGGCCAAACTTCCGGCTGTCAATCTATGGTTTTAGTCTATTCGGGGAGACAACAAAGGAACCCGGCTCAGGTTCCTTCCAGCGGCTTTTTTTCGGGCAGCCCCGCTTTTCGCGGGTACTGAACAGGCGTTGAATTGATCTTCTCGATAATTGCTATGGTTCTGACATCCGGCTTACCTGGCAGTCTGGTCTCAATGATCTCAACCAATTTGCCACCCAGTACCCGGATAGCGCCCATGGCCTCCTGGACTTCCTGATTGACCCCCGGCCCTTTGGCCGCAATAAACCTGCCGCCCACCTTAACCAGAGGCAGGCAATACTCACATAGCACGCTCATGCGCGATACTGCTCTGGCCGCTACACTGTCAAACCCTTCGCGCATTCCCTTAATTTTTCCTGCGTCTTCAGCCCTGGCATGTAAGACCTTTACACCTTGCAGTCCAAGTTCAGACACCACAACTTCGAGAAAACCAACGCGTTTCGCCAGAGAATCGACCAGCGTAACATTCAATTCCGGATACAAGATCTTTAAAGGCAGACCGGGAAATCCGGCCCCTGTGCCCACATCGGCCAACGTACCGCTGGGCGCTACGTATGCAGCCAAAAGCAGGGAATCCAGAAAATGCTTCACCACTATTTCTCCTGCCTCGGTAATTGCCGTGAGATTAAACTTATTACTCCACTCCTGCAGCAATTCCAAATAGCGGATAAAGGCGGAAACCTGGCCTGCAGTAAGCTCAAAACCAATTTCCCTCGCACCCGTCAGCAAAATCTCTTGCGCTGTCATGCCTGAACACCCCGGCGACGCTGTTCCAGATAAACCATCAAGACTGATATGTCCGCCGGCGTAACCCCACTGATGCGGGAGGCCTGGCCCAAATTGAGCGGACGCACCGAAATCAAACGCTGTTTCCCTTCCGTAGACAAACCGGCGACCAGTTCATAGTCCAAATCCATGGGCAGCCGACGCCGCTCCATTTTCTGGAACCTGGCTATCTGGGCGCCCTGTTTTTCAATATATCCTTCATACTTCAACTGAATTTCCACCTGTTCCGCCACTTCCCCCGTAACAACCTCGGAGAAGGGTACGAACCGGGCCAAATCAGCGAACGTCAGTTCCGGCCGGCGCAGCAGGTCCAATAAATTCATCGGCCCGCGCAGTTCAGAACTCTCCTTCTCCCGCAGCAAGGCCTGAAACTCCACCTCCGCCGGGCTGACAACTCTTGCTGAGAGGGTTTCCTTCACGCTTGCAATCTGCCGCTGCTTCGCTGCAAATTTCCTGTAACGTTCGTCCCCGACCAAACCCACTTCCCTGCCCAGCTCAGTAAGGCGCAAATCTGCGTTGTCCTGACGCAGCACCAATCTGTATTCAGCGCGGGAAGTAAGAATCCGGTAGGGTTCGGTTATTCCCTTTGTTACCAAATCATCTATCAAAACGCCGATATAGGCATCGGACCTGGAGAGAATCAACGGGTCCCTGCCCCGGGCTTTTAGGGCAGCGTTAATACCGGCAATCAAGCCCTGAGCGGCTGCCTCCTCATACCCTGAGGTGCCGTTGATCTGTCCCGCCGAAAAAAGACCGGGAATATTTATGACCTCCAGAGACAGGGACAGTTGATACGGCTTGATGTAATCGTACTCTATGGCATAACCGGCCCTGAGCATTTCGACGTTTTCCAGGCCCGGAATGCTGCGCAGCATACTGATTTGAACATCTTCCGGCAAGCTCGTTGACAACCCGGCCACATACATCTCCTTGGTTTCCCAGCCTTCGGGCTCCAAAAAAATCTGATGTCCTTCCTTGCCGGCAAACCTGACAACTTTGTCCTCGATTGAAGGACAATAACGAGGCCCGGTTCCCTCAATAATGCCGCTGTACAAAGGGGCACGGTAAAGGTTTTCCCTGATAATTGAGTGGGATCCTCTTGTAGTATATCCCAGCCAGCAGGGCAGCTGCCGTTCTGCTTTTCCCTGTAAAAAAGGATTATAGGTAGGCAAGAAAGAAAAATGAGGCAGCTCTGCGTCCCCGGGCTGGATGGCCAGCTTGGAAAAATCCACTGAATCCCTGTGAATTCTCGGCGGAGTGCCGGTTTTAAACCGGCCCAACTCTACGCCACAGTCCAGCAAGGACTGGGAAAGTCCCATGGCCGCCAATTGCCCGTTGGGACCAGCAGTAAGCGTTGTAGAACCGATGATAACCCTGCCCTTTAAATATGTACCGGTCGTAACCACCACACTTAAGGCGTCAAACCTGGCCCCCGTGGTGGTTACGACCCCTTGAATGCGCCATCCCTCAACCAACAGCTTTTCCACCTGGGCTTGCTTTACGTCCAGTCTTGGCTCGTTCTCTAAAACCCGGCGCATGGAAGTCATATAAGCCTTCTTGTCTGACTGGGCCCGCAACGCATGAACAGCCGGACCCTTGCCCTTGTTAAGCGTGCGGACCTGAATAGCGGTTTTGTCGGTATTGATCCCCATTTCACCGCCAAGAGCATCAATTTCTCTCACCAAATGACCTTTGGCAGGACCGCCCACAGACGGATTGCAGGGCATTAAGGCAATATTATCCAGGTTAAGTGTCAGCAAAAGGGTATTACAATTCATCCTGGCTGCGGCTAACGCCGCTTCACATCCGGCATGGCCTGCACCGACAACAATTACATCATATTTTCCAGCCGAATATTCCATGCTCTACTCCTACTTCCCAATGCAAAAACGAGAAAAAATTTCATGCAACAAATCTTCCCCAACGGTCTCACCCGTTATCTCACCCAACAATTCCCATGCTGCACGCACATCGATTGAAACCAGGTCGGGTGGAACTTTGTCCCTTAACGAGTTGACAGCATCTCGTACTTTGGCGGCGCTCCCCTCCAAGGAATTTATGTGCCTGATGTTGCTGACCACTGCGCTTTCAGCGCTTTGCTTGCCGCTTGCAAGTTCGATGATGCCATCTTCCAACTCATTAATACCACGCCGTTCAAGGGCGGATACATAGAAAGTCGGTCCATCTACAGGCGGCCGCCAATCCGGATCCAGGTCTATCTTGTTAACCACTATAACAAGTCGTTCCTGGGAAATCCCATGCAGCAGCTTCTTCTCGTCTGAAGTTAAACTTCGGCCCGCTTCCACAACGAACATAACCAAATCAGCCTTTTCCAAAGCCTGCAAGGCCCTGTCCACGCCCAAACGCTCCACTATGTCTTCCGTGGTCCTGATCCCGGCAGTGTCAATCAGCTTCAGCGGAATGCCCTTGATGCTGATATATTCCTCCAAAACATCCCGGGTAGTGCCGGGAATGTCAGTTACTATTGCCCTTTCTTCTCCCAAAAAAGCATTGAGCAAACTGGACTTGCCCACATTTGGCCAGCCGATAATAGCGGTACTCAACCCATCCCGCAGAATCTTGCCCCGCTTCGAGCCCTTTAGCAGTTCTTGGATACGCGACAATATGCCGCGCAGCTTTTCCGTCAAAACCTCACTGCTGTCCAAATCCAGGTCTTCCTCCGGAAAATCAATTCCAGCCTCAATTTGAGCCAAAACCTCCAAAAGGGCATTTCTACATGCCGCAGTCTCTCTCGAAAGCCGTCCCCGCAGTTGTTCCAGCGCGGACGAGGCTCCAAGGGATGTTTTGGCCCTGATAAGATCAATTACAGCCTCAGCCTGAGCCAAATCAAGTCTGCCGTTGAGAAAAGCCCGTTTCGTAAATTCTCCCGGCTCTGCCAACTGTGCTCCCAACCTCAGCAACAGAGCCAAAATATCGCGCTGGGCAATTAATCCCCCATGGCAGTTGATTTCAACAACATCCTCGCCGGTAAAGGAATTAGGCCCGCGCATAATGCTTACCAGGACCTCATCGATGCTGCTGCCGGAATCCGGCTCAACCACCTGCCCATAATAGAGGCGGTACCCCAATCCCTTGGCGAATCTTTCAGGATTCTTGGCACGAAAGACTTTTCTTACGATGTCAATCGCCTCGGGGCCGCTGACTCGCACTATGCCTATGCCGGCTTCACCCATGGCGGTTGATACAGCAGCTATCGTGTCCACAAACACTGCATTCACCTCAATCACAATATGCCCCGAGCAAGTGCAATCCACCCAATAAAAAACGCTGCAAAAGCGCTCCAGGCTGTTGAAAAACTCCGCACAGCATCAGCCTGTACCGACTTAATGTCCAGGTACAGACGAATGGAACCCCTTGCTAATGCGCGTTCTTAAACAGCCTGGTCTAAAAGAAACTGAACTCTCATTTCAACATCACAGAGGCCAGCCAAACGCCCTCTTTAGTGTCTGTTTTTCAGGGAAATAACTACTTTACGGTAAGGCTCGTCACCTTCGCTAAATGTATAAACCTTTAAATCGTCCTGCAAAGCGGTATGTATAATGCGCCTTTCCTGTGGGTTCATGGGCTCCAATACCACTTTCGCGCCTGTCCGCTTCACCTTTTCCGATAAACGTTTGGCCAACCTGACCAAGGTTTCTTCCCGCCGCTGCCTATACCCTTCAACGTCCAAAATTATGCGGGTCCGTTCACCAAAATGCTTCTGAGCAGCCAGGTTTACCAGATACTGCAAAGCGTCAAGGGTGTCCCCTCTCCGCCCAATTAATATCCCCAGGTCAGGACCGGTAATATTCACCATGAATGCGCCGGGCTTCTGGGAAGTTTCGAAACTAGCAAACACCCCCATGGCTTCACATACCTTGTCCAGGAGGTTGACAACCATTTCTTCCGGACTGTCCTGATACACTATTCTAACTTTCGCTGACTTACTGCTTAAGAAAGAAAAAATACCCTTTTTAACTTTTTCCTCTAGTACTTCAATTTTAACCTGATGACGCTTTACCCCTAACTCCTGCAAACCAAGTTCTATAGCCTCTTCAGCCGTCTTTGCTGACTTTTCAACGATCTTCAAAACGTCTCCCCCCTCAGCCGGACTTAAGCCTTTTGCGCGTTAAGCTTGCCTATTCTTTTGTTAATCCATAACTGCTGCAAAACGCTCATCAAATTCATCGTTACCCAGTACAGGGCCAGACCAGCGGGAACAGTATAACTTATGTATCCCAAGAAAATAGGCATCATATACAACATGGTCTTATATGTCGGATCATTCGGATTGGTTCCAGACAGCTTACTCTGCAAATAAGTGGTGCCTGCAGCCAGAAGAGCAAGGACTATATCGTTCTTTTGCGTTAGATTGACCCAAAGAAACTGTGCGTTTGCGCCAAACTGGAAAGACAACAGGGCACGATACAAACCGATAAAAATAGGCATCTGGACAATAAGAGGCAGACAACCGCTAAAAGGATTCACCTTGTGTTCCTTGTACAGTTCCATGACCGCAGCGTTGGCTTTTTCCGGTTGAGACTTGTATTTGGCCTGCAATTCCTTGATCTTGGGACCGAGGTCAGCCATCTTGCGCATGGAAACCATCTGTTTGTAGGTTAACGGAAATAATATCATTTTTACAATTATGGTCAGCAATATAATAGCCAGGCCATAATTAGGTATTCCCAATGTTGCAGTAAGTTGATAAAGAAAATCAAGAGAACTCTTTAAAAACCCGACCAAAGTGTCAAACAAATAAATTTACCTCCTCAAATAGGATCATAACCACCGGGATGAAAGGGATGGCATTTGAGAATTCTTTTCACTGCAAGAAAGCTCCCCTTCATGACACCGTATTTCTCAAGCGCCAAGACAGCGTACTGCGAGCAGGATGGGTAAAAGCGGCAGCTTTGCGGCAGAAACGGAGATATGAATTTTTGGTAACCCCTTATGCTCAAAACAAGCAATTTCTTCATCGCTTTACCTATCCAGCAAACGGTATTTTCCCAACAATTTTACCAAACTTTGTTCGACTTCTGTACTCTTAATTCCTTTAATGGCCCTCCTGGCGATCAAAATAATATCAACGCCAGGGACTAGTTCACCCAGGTGATGCCGCACAGCCTCCCTCAGAATGCGTTTCGCCCGGCTGCGCACCACAGAACCGCCGATTTTTTTCGAAACAGAAATCCCTATGCGAGTTTTCTGCCGGCGGTTCTGTTTAAAATAAAGCACAACGAACTTGCTTGGCACAGATTTTCCCTGTTGATAGACCTTTTTAAACTCACTGTTTTTTCGCAGCCGGTATTTCCTTTGCAACATAACACACCATTTTACGCAAGCGTCTAAAGACTAATTGTAAACAGCTCTGCGGTGAAATATACAATACTTCGAACAATAGGTGAGAAATCGTCTAAGACAGTTAAAGGCCACGAAACGCGGCCTCATGCTGAAAGCTTCTTTCTACCTTTTAAACGCCTGTTCCTAAGCACCCTGCGGCCGGTAGGGGAACTCATCCGGCTAAGAAACCCGTGAACTCTTTTATGCTTCCTGTTTTTCGGCTGATACGTTCTTTTCATATATACACCCCCTTTAGCGAGCGGGTAGGGACAGATAAACAGACACTCTTACAGGATTATAACTTATCCGTTTTTTCCGTGTCAAGCCAATCGGGTGGAATGCCGCAAATCTTCTGTTAGCAAACTTGTGCATAAGGGCTAAAATACCTGTTGATAACTTCTGGAAATCTTGGTATCATGATTGTACGATGTCCTAAAAACCTTGGGTTTTTAGGCTTTTTTCAGCCTTTTGCCCATATTAATCTTA